>DAIBFU010000098.1:0-5407 GCA_027422105.1 Vulcanimicrobiota bacterium
GCAACTCCCGAAGCGCGCACCGCGATTGCCAAGGGCGAGATGTACGGTGATGTCGTGCAACATCCCGATCAGATCGACAAGATGGTGATCGATACGCTCCACACCTATTTCGCCGGGAAGATGCCGCCGAAAGTGGTGAAGGTGCCGGTCGGAACGTATACCGCCGCCGACGCGAAGAAAGCGCCGTAATCATCCCGAACGCGCCGCTGCTGGAGATGCGCTCGATCGGGAAATCTTTCCCGGGAGTTCGCGCGCTCTCCGATGTCTCGATCTCGGTCTCCGGCGGCGAAGTGTTGGCGCTGGTCGGCGAGAACGGCGCGGGGAAATCGACCTTGATGAAGATTCTCTCGGGGGCGCAGCCCGCCGATTCGGGAGAGATCTTCATCGACGGCGAGCGCGTGCATATCGCTTCGCCGCGCGATGCCGAGCGTCTGGGCATCGGAATGATCTACCAAGAGTTTACGCTCGTGCCGCAGTTCGATGCCGTCGCGAACATTCTGCTGGGAAAAGAGCCGCAACGCGGCCCTTTTCTCGATGACGGGGAGGCGCGCAAGCGCGCCGCTGCGCTCGTCGCCGAGTTCGGCATCGAAATTCCGCTGACGCGCCCGGTCGGAGAGCTCTCGGTCGGCATTCAACAACTTGTCGAGATCGCGAAAGCACTGGCAAAAAACGTGCGTCTGCTGGTGATGGACGAGCCGACCGCCGCGCTCTCCGAGCGCGAGATCGACCGACTCTTCGAGATCGTGGCGACACTCAAAGCCAAGGGCGTCGGCATCGTCTATATCTCGCATCGTATGGAGGAACTCGCGCGCGTCGCCGACCGCGTAACGGTGCTGCGCGATGGAGCGACGATCGCGACCCGTGCCGTCGCTGAATTTCCAATCGAAGATATTTTGCAAGCGATGGTCGGGCGACCGGTCGATGCGCGCTTCCCCGAATTACCCGCGGTCGCCGCGGATGCTCCGGTGCGGCTCACCGTCGCGGGGCTCAACGACGCCGCCGTTCGCAACGTTGCGTTCTCCGTGCGCGCGGGGGAGATCGTCGGCCTCGGCGGACTCGTCGGTGCCGGGCGCACCGAGATTCTGCGCGCGATCGCGGGAGCGGATCGCGCGACTGGTGCGGTGAGCATCGATGGCGTTCCGTTGCACGCGCGCACCCCCAACGATGCGATCGAAGCGGGGCTCGCTTTTGTGACCGAGGATCGGAAGGCGCAGGGGCTCGTGTTGGGGATGAGCGTGCTGGCGAATACGACGCTCGCGCACCTCGATCGATTTGCGCGCGTGTTGGGATGGTTGGATAGCGATGCAGAGCAGCGCGCGACCGAATCGATGGTCGAACGGCTGCGCATTCGTACCCCGAATACGGCGCAACTCGTCGCCAATCTTTCGGGGGGAACACAGCAAAAGGTCGTGCTGGCAAAATGGCTCCTCGGCGAGCCGCGCGTACTCTTGCTCGACGAACCGACGCGCGGCATCGATGTTGCAGCAAAAGCGGAAATTTACGAACTGATGGTAGGGCTCGCACGACAAGGAGTGGCGATCGTCATGGTAAGCAGCGAACTTCCCGAACTCTTGGGAATGAGTCATCGCATCTACGTCGTTCGACAGGGCGGGATCGTCGCGACCTTCGCCCGAGACGAGGCGACGCCGACCAACGTCATCGCAGCAGCGAGCGGAGCGGCGGCATGAACCCGCGCATTCGGCTTATCGGAACAATCGTCGTCTTGTTGTTGCTGGTGATCGGGGTGAATATCGCCGCGCATGGTTCGTTTCTCGAACCCAGCAATATCGTGCGCGTTCTGCGGCAGATTACCTACAACTGCATACTCGGCGTTGGAGAGACTTTTACGATTCTCACCGCCGGCATCGATCTTTCGATCGGGTCGCTCGTCTCGCTCACGGGCGTCGTCATGGCGCTGCTCGCAAATTCGCTCCACCTCACCGGTTTCGCGCTCGTCATCGTGGTTTTACTTGCCGGCATTGCGCTTGGCGCCGGTGCGGGATACGTGAACGCGTTGCCGGTCGTGCGGCTCAATCTTCCGCCGTTCATTACGACCTTGGCGATGATGCAGGTTGCGCTCGGGCTCTCGTATATTATCTCGCACGGTCGCCCGGTGCCGTTAAATTCGAATGCCTTCAACAGCATCGGCATCGGCACGTTCCTCGGCGGCCTCTCGGCGAAGCTCCATCTGCCTGCACTGCCGATTCCCGTCCTCTGGATGGCGGCGGTCGTCATCATCTGCGCGCTCTTGCTGGAGAAAACGCGCTTCGGGCGTTCGATTTTAGCGCTCGGCGGAAACGAAGAGGCGGCGCGTCTCGCCGGTATTGCGGTGCGTCGCGTCAAGACGATGGCCTATGTGATTAGCGGTATCTGCGCGGCGATCGCCGGATTTCTCTATATGGCGCTCTTCGCGACGGGGTCGCCGCAGACCGGAACCGGGGACGAGATGCTCAACGCGATCGCCGCGGTCGTCGTCGGCGGCACGAGCCTCGCCGGCGGACGCGGCACGATCGTCGGCACGTTCTTCGGCGCGCTCTTAATCGGCTTGCTCGACAACGCGATGAATCTCGTCAACATCGACTCCTACTTGCAAAAAGTCGTGTTGGGTGCGGTGATTCTGCTCGCCGTTGCGCTCGATGAAATTCGAAAGCGGTACCTCGCCGCGCGATAGCGCCGAGATACCGCTTCAAAGTACTCGAGACGTTGGTTAGAACGGGAAGTCGTTCTGCGTGAGACCGACGTTCAAGTGCAGGTTGAGGAAGGATTGATCGAGGACCGCCGTCTTTCCCTGATACCAAATATTACGGACCGGGAAGTGCGTCTTCTGCGAGAAGTAGATCACCATCGCGGTGATTCCGTTGTCGGCGGCGGGATCGGCGACTTTTAAAAAGACGCGTTGTGTCGGGACGCCGTCAACGTTCCCGCCGGGGCCTTGCGAAATCGTGCCCGGAATGCTCTGATATTTGGCGACGATATTTTGGATGAGCCCGTCGGGAATGGTGTAGCCGCGAAGGGAGACCGCGCGCCCGTCGTGGAGCCCCACTTTGAGGTGAATCCCCGAAAGGAAGCCGCCTTGATGTCCGCTGACCTGGTTGCCGCCGGTCCAGACGCCGCCGGAGCCCTGTCCGTCCCCGGAGATGATGAGCGTCTTTGCAAAATGCGGTTTCATAAACGAATATTGATAGACGCGGTCTTGTGTGGCCGAGCCTTTGACTTCGTGCGAACGAAGCTGCACGGTGTAGTCGTGGACGTGCGAGAACGCCGCGTCGAAGGCCGCGAGCGCCGGCGCTTTCCCCGCCGCGAGAGCTGAGAGCGGCATTGCCGCGAGGGAGAGAAGCGCGACTGCGGTGGTGCCGAGCCGTAAAAACGATTTCATGGAATTGGGATCCTCCTCAATGATGAGAACGTTCCCAAGCGCGTTCGCGTTATGGAGCCTTCTCGCCCTGCTCGATTTGCTCGAAACCGACCTGATCGACGAGAAGATTGCCGTGCTTGCCTTCGACCCCGATGATGACGTCGCACTTCGCCTCCGCGGCGATCTCCTCGATGGTGCGGCTCAAGGGCGCGCCGGTGTACTTGCCTTCGCGGAAGGATCCGAGCACGATCAGATTCGCCCGCTCCCGCTTGGCAATATCGAGCACGGCCTGTTTCGTTGACCGCGCCTTTACCGTTTCGGTACGAAGATTGATATCGGCCTTGGCGGCGATCGCCTGTGCCGCACCGAGCGCATCGAGGGCCCGCCGCTCCTCGTCGGTCATCTCGGCATCGGGAGGCAACGAGTAGGGAACTGAGACGACGTAGATCGCCAAGAGCTCGGAGCGTTCGCCCTTCGCCAGCTTTGCGGCGAGCGCCATCATATGCTGCGAGGCGATATTCTCGGAGAAAACGACGATGATCGAGCCGACCATCCGCTCGAGTTCGGTCTCGGCATCGCGGGCGATCTCCTGAACTTTGCTGATCGGGGGATGCAGCATCCACCAGAGCGTCGCGACGACGGCGAGGACGATCCCTGCGGCGACCAATGCGCCGATCGGATTGATGGCGATCACGAACGTTCCGCCCAAACGCGGAAGATCTGCCGCAGACGATAGGCGCCGAGCGCGATCACGGCGATGCCGAGGACGATTCCCGGTAGCTCGGGGAGCCCGAAACCAATATGCAACATGCGTACGAGGACGATCGCGCCGACGATGACGAGCGCGAGTGAGATGACCGAGCGATAGACGAGCATCATGATTATCCGATCTCCGCAACCGGAGCGGGCTCGCGCTCTTTGAGCCGCGCAAGATACTCATCCATCAATTCCAGTTCGCCGGCATCGCGAAGAATGCCGATCTGTTCGTGGCGCCAATCGTGCGGCGCCGAGCCGAAGACGGGAAGCCCTTTATTGCGGCGATAGACGACGAAGATGATGAAGCCGAGAATCAGCCACGCGGGGCCGGCGATGCGGCCGAGATCGTGCGTGATGATCGTAAAGACGAGGATCGACAAAATACCGATAAAACCCAAAACGCCGATCACCGGGAACAACACGCGCTCGCCCTTGTAGGTAAGCGGAATGTTCAGCGGAATGCGAAACTTGCGCGGACTGAGCGGGTCGTTCATGCGCAGCGCAATCAACGCGAGGAAGACGAACGAATAACTCGTTGCCGCTCCGAACGCATAGAGATCGCCGAGGAAACCGATGCCGCCCTCGCCGTGGAAGAACTTCGCGTAGAACGCTGCGGCGCCGGGGTCGAGCGATGGCCAGGCAGCGAAGATGAGTTCGATCACCGCGATCGCGCAGAACGCGATAATCGATATCGCCGGCGTGCGGAAACGCCGATTGACGCGTTGGAAGATCGACGGGAGCAGCTTTGCATTGGCCATCGCATAGGCGATGCGCGAGCTACCGAAAACGCCGGAGTTCGACGAGATCAAGAGCAAGATCGCGCCGAGAATTGGGACGTAGAGGGCGGCAATGGCCCCGAAATACGGCACGTCTTTCGCTAAGAGCGCAACCGCCTTGCCGTTATTATCGTTATTGCCGAGCCACTGCCAGAGCGTCTGCGCGTGTCCCATCGCGTCGAGCGGGACTTGGTGCCAGGGCACCATCCCGAGCGCGAGGTTCGAATAGGCGAGCGCATAGATCAAAATCGTGAGAATCAGGGCGATCGAAGTGCGCGGGATGATCGATGCGGGGCGTTGCGTCTCTTGCGCGGCCTGCGAGATCGATTCGAGACCGACGAAAGAAATGATCGCATACGATGCGCCGAGCATGAGGTTGAAGGTACTCGGCCACTGCGTCGTCATCGTGTGGACGAGCAGTTCGGGACGGAACGCAAAAAGAAAGCCGAAGAAGAGAATCGATGTTTCGCTGATGACGTCGAGCGCAGAGACGACGCCGTTAAAGGTCGTACTCTCGCGA
>DAIBFU010000099.1:0-5198 GCA_027422105.1 Vulcanimicrobiota bacterium
CGCAGCCGAAGCGCTCGTAATAATTATTTTCTTAATGTAAAGGTGCCCCCCCCCCTCTCTCCTAGAAGAGGCCGACGCCGCGGGCTACTGCGGTCAATTTCATTCCAACGCTTTTTCAACGGGAGAATTCGTGCAATTTCCAAAACTACGGGCGGTGCTTATGGCCTTGCTCGCTACTGGTGCCCTTGCCGCTTGCGCCGGCGGGATAAGCGGTATCCCTCGGGTCGCATCTACCGCCGCCGAAGCACACTCGATGGCACCGATGTCAAACCCGTGCTCGCAGACTCCGCAGTCAGTTGGGCGTGCCGCCACGCAGAGTTCGTGCCAGAACTGCCAAGCCTCCGGAACGTGCCAGACCTGCCCTAACGGAGCACAGGGCGATGTTTGCGAGAACCCGCCCGCTCCTGGGCCGCCGCCGGGATGGAATAATTGCGTTATCGGCTGTAATCCCGGTAACCCCGGCGATCCGATCAACGGCGGCCCGCCGTGTCAGCCGATCTCGTCGTGCATCGTTTGGCCGGGTAGGAGAGCTCAATTCGGAGATCAGTGTACGGCCGGCACGCTCTCTATCGGGCAGGAGGTCCCGGGCTACGGCGATACCAGTCATCTCGCATCCGGCACCTGGTCCGTGGACGTGACATCGGGTTCTGCCCTCGATGTCATCGGGTACATCTATCCGACGTTAGGAGGAACCGCATATTTTGTTCCATTGTCGAGCTCGGTTGGAGTCGCCGTTTTTGGGATTTCGTTCAATAGTTCGGTTCCGGTCGGGTCCAATACATCGATTTCCAACGTCGCTAATGTAGATAACTTTTTGTCGCAGCATCTATTGCATGGAATAAAACTTGGGAATCCCGTTAACTGTTATCCTGGAGGAAACTGGAATGGGACGTACCCCTCTTAGAGCCTGGCTGCAGCCATCTGCACAATTTTTGGGGTTTCTCGCATTCATCGCCGCGGTTCCTGTTTCGGCCCCATATAATAGGGTACTTCGGCCGGCGCATTACCTGAGCCAATGTGCGTTATACGATCCCCAGCCAGTTCCAAAAATTGGACAAGCCGTGTTTGTCCTTCAGGAAACTGCGCCGATGCTTGTATACAATGAGATTGCCGTTTCACGGGCCTCTGCTCCATTTGTTCCGGAAGCTTATATTTTGGAAACCGGAAGCGGAGAAAAGGTTTTGTATATTTCTCGGAACGATACGATATTTCTTGCGAAGGCAAATACGTTTATTCGGCTCGGTGGGGCGGGGTTCACGTTGAAAAAGACGCTGCCGAGACTTCAATCTCTTCTTAAGGAGAAACATCGGCTCGTTTTTGTCCCTTGTTTTTCGAAAAAATGGGATGGGGAATATCCCAAACGACCATCTCGATAATCGATAGATATTCCTGAGTGCTTTCACCAAAATGGGGCGCGAGTCCATCGTTGATTGCACGACTCGCGCTCTGTTTTTTCATTATTTGACAGTAGATGGTCTACCTACCGCTAAGGCCTTGAACCCATGCTGCAGAGCTTGGCTTGATTACGAACGTAAACATGCGTTGACTGACGAAGAACCGGTCTGTCCCAACCATTCGGCGCTCGCTGCTGCGTTTCGAGCAAGGAGCCCGGCGAGATCTGCATCCTCGGCGAGGAAGGCATCGTGGCCGTGCTCGCTGCGAAACTCGATATAGCGAGCATCGATGCCGCTACACGCGATATGCTCGGCCGCCTCGCGGATATCGCGGGCGGGGAAAAGCGTATCCGATGAGATGCCGACGAAGGTCAGCGGCGGCGTTGACTCGGGCCAGGGCGCATCGTGCAAGTCGAACGAGTCCATCGCATGGGTGAGCGTTGCGTACGTTTCGGCGTCGATGCGTTCGACGATCCGCGCCGCCTGGAGATCGAGAAAACCCTCGACGTCGAAACATCGCCGCCCGTTTCGGTCGGGGCGGCGACCGTGGCGCCGCGTGAGGAGGGCGTCGCTTTTATACGAGAGCATCGCGATCTTGCGCGCCAATCCGAGCCCTGCGACGGGATCGAGTGCGAGTGCGTCGCGTTGAATCGCGTTGAGCGCGATCGCTGCGGTTCCGGTGCGATCGGGCGCACCGATGGCGATCGCACGGCCGATGCGTTCGGGCGCGTCGTGCGCCCACTGCAGCGCCTGCATGCCGCCCATCGAACCACCGATCGCGATCTCCACACGATCGATGCCGATCAGTTCGAGCGCGCGTCGCTGCGCGCGAACGATATCGGCGATGGTGATGCGCTCGCGCACGCGCGTCGAGCCGTAGCACGAACCGAGCATGTTGATGCCGACGATGCAGTACTCGCGCGGATCGAAGAGTGCACCTTCGCCGATGATGCCCGGCCACCACGATGCGGCGCGATGATCGCCGGTGAGCGCGTGAAGCGCGAGCACGACGCGTCCGCAGGTCGGATCGCCGTAGATCGCCACGCGCTGCTCGACGGCTGGCAAAATTAGCCCGCCGTCGAGTTCGAGGGCGCCGATCGCTATCGTGCGCTCGATCACGATTCCAACGCGCTCGCGAGGTCGGCGATGAGATCGTCGATATCTTCGATGCCGATCGAGAGCCGGATCGTGCTTTCATCGACGCCGCTTGCGGAACGCTCCGCGGGCGTCAGTTGTCGGTGCGTCGTCGATGCCGGGTGGATGGCGAGGGATTTCGCGTCGCCGACGTTGGCGAGCAGGGTGAAGAGTCGCAGACGATCGATCGCCGCGCGCGCCTCCGCTCCGCCGCCGCGCACTTGGAATGTCACGATCGCACCGGCACCCTTCGGCAGGTAGTGACGTGCGCGCGCCTGTTCGGGATCGCTTGCGAGGCCGGGGTAGCGCACCGAGGCAACGCGCGGATGGGCGGCGAGAAATTCGGCAACCTTTTCGGCGTTGGCGACGTGCCGTTCGATGCGCACGCCGAGCGTTTCGAGCCCTTGCAGCAAGAGCCACGCATTAAACGGCGAGAGCGCGGCGCCGACGTCGCGCAGCAACTGGACGCGCGCCTTCACGATATAGGCCGCCGGACCGAATGCCGCAGCGTATTCGATATTATTATAGGTGGGGTCGGGAGCGCTGAATTCAGGGTGGCGCGCGCTCGAGGCCCAGTCGAAGCGCCCTCCGTCGACGATGACGCCGCCGATGGCAACGCCGTGCCCACCGATAAATTTCGTCGCCGAGTGAATGACGATATCGGCGCCGTGTTCGATCGGTCGGAGCAGATAGGGCGTCGCCAGCGTGTTGTCGACGATCGTCGGCAGAGCGTAGCGATGCGCGAGCGTGGAGACCGCGGAGATATCGAGCACATCGAGGCGGGGGTTGCCGATACTCTCGGCATAGATCGCCTTGGTGTTCGGCTGAATCGCCGCTTCAATCGCGGAGAGATCGGAGAAGTCGACGAGCGAGGCGGTGATGCCGAAGCGACGTAGCGTATGCGCGAAGGCGTTATAGGTGCCGCCGTAGAGTGAAGCGGAGCTGACGATATGGTCGCCGGCCGCGGCAAGATTGAGGATGGAGTAAATCGCGGCGGATTGCCCGCTTGCAAGAGCGAGTGCGCCGACCCCGCCTTCAAGTTCGGCGATACGTTTTTCTAGAACGTCGGTGGTGGGATTATTGATGCGAGTGTAAATATTGCCAAACTCTTCGAGACCGAAGAGTCTCCCGGCATGCGCGGTATCGTCGAAGCGATACGAGGTCGTTTGGTAGATCGGCACGGCGCGCGATTTGGTGGTCGGGTCGCCGTCGAAAGCGGCATGGAGCGCGCGGGTATTGAGGCCATGAGATCGCGTTTCGGTCGTGGTGAGGGACATGAGTAGGTCCTTTCTTTAATAAGCCGACGATGAGTGCGCAGCATCGAGCTGCGTCGCCGGAGATGTGAGGAAGCCATCGTTCCAGATGGCGAGCGTATCGGGAAAAACCGAACGAATATCGAGAACCGGGGTGAAACCTTCGTGCCCGTCGTTGCGCTGCGTGCGCGCGACGATGCTGCGCAGCACGTCGGCGATATCGCCGAGCATCGCGCTCGACGTTGCGGAGCGTCCCGCACCGACGCCGCGTAGATAGAGTTCGCCTGCGTCGCGCGAATGGACGATGATGCCGTTCTGTGCGCCTTCGAGCGCGCCGAGCGGATGTTCGCGCGGAACGAGCGCGGGTGCGACTTCGGCGGCGATACCCTCCTCGTCGCGGCGTGCAACGGCAAGGAGTTTCATACGATAGCCACGCTTGCAGTAGCGACGCAACGTATCGCCGTCGATGCCGCGAATACCGCGGTAACGCAGGCGCGGTGTGATGGCGGCGGCACCGAAAGCGCGCTGGACGAGAATTGCGAGCTTGTGTGCGGTATCGAGTCCGTCGATATCATCGCTCGGATCGGCTTCGGCGAAACCGGCGCGTTGAGCATCGGCGAGCGCTTCGTCGAAACTCGCTCCCTGTTCCATCGTTCCGAGAATGGCGTTGCACGTGCCGTTGAGGACGCCGACGAAGCTCGCAATGGGATCGCCGGCGAGCGCTTCGTCGATCGTACGGAGGATCGGCAGGGCGCCGCCGACCGCCGCTTCGTATCGCAGGCTGACGCCTCGTCGAGCGGCGAGCGCGTGAAGGCGAGGCCCCTGCGAACCGATCAGCGCCTTGTTCGCGGTGACGACATGGCAGCCGCGTTCGAGGGCGCGTTCGACGAATTCTGCGGCGAGCGTCGTGCCGCCCATCGTTTCGACGACGAGGTCGATGCGACGGTCGGCGAGCAATGCGTTCGCCGAATCGATCAGCAGCGAGCGCGGGATGCCCTCGCCACGGGCGGTTGTAAGCGAGCGCACGGCGATGGCGTGGAGCGTATGCGCGATGCCGTGAACGCGCGGTTCACCGACGAGCACACGTTGCGCAACGCCGCCGCCGACGACGCCGCATCCGAGTATTCCGATTCCGATTGAAGCCTGCATGGGTCTGCCTCCTGGTGAGATGAGGAAAGCGACTAAGGATATGAAAACGCCCCCGTCGCTGTTGCGACGGGGGCGCCGAGTTCGATGGTGAGCGTCGAGCGCTCTACGTCATCGCAAATGGCAACCGTGCCGTCGCGCGCTTGGCGGAACAGCTAGTGGACATTCGCGATGCGAACGTGATCATGGCGTGCATGGTACCCCATGCGCGTGGATCCGTCAAGTGTGGCGATCTCGTTAACGCAATCGTGACGCGCGTAGAGCGCTCGCT
>DAIBFU010000100.1:0-5094 GCA_027422105.1 Vulcanimicrobiota bacterium
CATCCTTGAGCGTCTTGGTTCCACCCGATACCGGGTGCACCGTCGCACCGAGCAGTTGCATGATGTACACGTTGAGCGCTTGTCGTTCGACGTCGAGCGCGCCCATATACACGTCGACCGGAAGGCCGAACTTCGCGCCGACCGTCGCGGTCGCGACACCGTGCTGCCCGGCTCCGGTCTCAGCGATCAAGCGGCGCTTCCCCATCCGCATCGCGAGCAACGCTTGCCCCACCGTGTTGTTGATTTTATGCGCACCGGTATGATTGGTATCTTCTCGCTTGAAGAGCAACTGCGAAAGATTGTTTTCGCCCAGGAAGCGGCGCGCCGGATAGAGCGCGGATGGGCGACCGACGAAATCCCGTAAAACTTCGCGATATTCATTCCAAAACGTGCTGTCGGCAAAGGCCGCGCGCATCGCCCCTTCCAACTCGTCGAGCGCTGCAACGAGCACCTCGGGGACGAAGCGTCCCCCGAACGCTCCGAAATATCCGCGCGCGTTAGGTTCGGTCGGCATCGATCACCGCCGCTTGGAATGCCCGCATCAGCGCCTCATCCTTTCTTCCGTTCCGTTCGATTCCGCTGCGAACGTCGACAGCATACGGACGCATCGCTCGGATCGCCGCTCCGACATTCTCCGGCGTTAACCCGCCGGCAACGATCGTCGGACGCCGCCGCACGATCTCAACGACATGCTCCCAAGAGAACGGCGAGCCGGTTCCACCGCGCACATTGCCGATCTTTGTATCGAGTAGAACATGGAAGCCGCGATAGCGGTTGCACGCGGCGTCGAGCGATGCACGATCGTTATCGGCACCGACATGGATCACTTTAACGACGCGCTTCGCATATGCTTCGAGCATCTGCGGCTCTTCATCGCCGGCGCACTGCAACAGCGCCGATGGAGATGCTGCCGCAACCTCCGCGAAAAATTCTGCATGCGGATCGACGAGGACGAACGTTGGGGTTACGAAGGGCGGTAATGCAGCCGCGATCGATGCCGCCTCCGCGAGTGAAATGCGGCGCGGCGACGGGGCGAGAATGAGACCGATTGCATCGGCACCGCAGTCGACCGCGAGCTCCGCTTCGGCATGCGAGGTCACCCCGCAGAACTTGATTCTCGTTCTCATCGCGGCGAACGCAGCGCCTCACGGATTGCAGCGATCTTGCGCTCCGGCTGCCCGTCGCGCATGAGCGCCTCACCGATAAGTACGCCACGCGCACCGGCACGCGCGAGTCGCAGCACATCGCGTTCGTCGCGCATACCGCTCTCGCCGACGGCGAAACGATGCTTCGGGACGCGCGGTAAGAGTCGCTCGCCGGTCGCGAGGTCGACGTCGAGCGAGCGAAGATTCCGGTTATTCACACCGATGATGCGCGCGCCAAGCGCCGTCGCGCGCTCGAGTTCGCGCTCGTCGTGCACCTCGACGAGCGCTGCGAGTTCGCAGCGTTCCGCTTCGTCGAGGCAAGCGCGCAAGCGGTCGTCGCTCAACGCCGCGACGATCAAGAGGATCGCATCGGCTCCCGCCGCGGCCGAGGCGACGACTTCGTAGGGCGTCGCAATGAAGTCTTTTCGCAGCAGCGGTGCCGAGCTTACCGCGCGCACAAGATCGAGATAGCGTATATCGCCGAGAAATGACTCCTCCTCGGTTAGCACGCTGATCGCATCGACGCCGGCAGCGGTATAGCGCTGCGCGACGGCGACCGGGTCGAAATGCTCGGCGATCGTCCCGGCTGATGGTGACGCGCGTTTTATCTCGGCGATCATCGCGATGCCTTGCGCGCGTTCCAGCGCAGCAAGAAAGTCCCGCCGGTCGTGCCGACGGTCGCCGGCGATCCGAACGAGATCGTCGTACGGAATGCGGCGCTCCTCTTCGCGCCTGCGGCGCGCCTTCCGTTCGAAGATCTCCGCGAGGATATCAGGCACGGCTCGCCTCGGCGACCCGCTCGAAGAGCGCAAGCGCGCGCCCCGAGGCGAGAATCGCTTCCGCGCGCGCGAAGGCTACCGCGACGCTCTCTGCACGACCGGTCGCAAACATCGTCACCGCGGCATTCAGCGCGACGACCTGCGAGCGCCCCGAGCGCCGACCGCCGAGAATATCGCGGAAGGCACGTGCGGCATCTTCGACGGTACGCTCGACGAGTTCCGCGAGCGGAACCGCGATGCCCAACGCGCGCGGATCGATCTGCTCGCGATACACCTGCGTTTTATCGAAGCGATAGAGTTGCGTGATACCATCGCCGATCGCTTCGTCGACGCCGCCTTCACCGCAGATAACGCCGCCCGCGCGAACGCCGAGCGCCCGCAGAACATCGCCGACCGGTTCGACGAGTTCCTCGCGCGAGACGCCGACCAACGCCAGCGGCGCTCGCGCCGGGTTACAGAGCGGGCCGAGAAGATTGAAGATCGTCCGCACCCCAAGCGCACGGCGAACGTTCGCGACGTTGCGCATCGCGGGGTGATAGCGCGGTGCGAATAAGAAAACGAACCCGTTCTCACGCAGCAGCTCTGCCGAACGCGCCGGCGGAAGATCGAGACGATATCCGCAGGCCTCGAGCACGTCGGCACTTCCACATGCGCTCGACGCGGCGCGGTTCCCATGCTTTGCGACCGGAATATCATCGGCGGCGATAACGAGCGCCGCCATCGTTGAGAGATTGATCGTTCCCACCCCGTCGCCGCCGGTTCCGACGATATCGACGACGTCGCCGAGGTCGTGCTTCAGTTGCACCATGCGCGCGCGCATCGCTTCGGCGGCACCGACGATCTCGTCGACGCTCTCTCCACGCATCGCGAGAGCGACCAACGCCCCCGCCGCAGCGACGTCATCGAGCGCGCCGTCCATCAGTTCGCCGACGAAGGCCGCAGCCTCATCGCGCTTGAGGGACTCACCCGAGACGAGGCGGCGCAGGCGCCGCGCAGCAAAATCGTTCACGGCGTTCTCTCCGAAACGCAAGCGACGCCCCGGGTTGCCCGAGGCGTCGCTTGAATGACGGACATCGCGATGTGAGGACGCGCTATTTTACGAGCTCGACGATCGAGAGTTCGGCAGCATCTCCCGGGCGTACGCGGCTTTTGGTAATACGCGTAAACCCGCCCGAACGCCCTTTGAGCGCAGGGGCGATCTGCTCGACGAGCTTTTTCACGACCGCGGGCTCGGTAAGGAACTCTGCAATCCGTCGGCGCGCGGCGAGATCGCCCGGCATCGCCGTGCTGATCAGACGCTCCGCGACACGGACGATTTCCTTCGCCTTCGTCGAGGTCGTTTCGATTTTCTCGTGTTTAAAAAACGAGGTCGCCAGATTACGCAGCAGCGCCTTACGGTGGCCGTCGGTACGCGAGAGACGCTTGTATTTGAGCTGATGTGGCATGATCGCTTCCTATTTAGTTTAGGCGGAGCGAAAGCCCGCGTTCAGCGAGCACGCTCTTGATTTCGTCGAGTGATTTCTGCCCGAAGCTGCGCATTTTCATGATCTCTGCTTCGGTGAGATCCAGGAGTTCGGAGACTCGCGTAATTCCGGCGCGTTTGATGCAATTCGAAGAGCGCACCGAGAGGTTGAGCGTATCGACGGGGACGTCCCACTCGTTGGCGGGTGCGAGCTCCATCGGTTCGCTATTGGCCATGAAGTTCGTGAAGAGTTCGAGGCGCTCGTGCAGAATGCGCGCCGCAGCGATCAACGCATCTTCCGGCGAGATCGAACCGTTCGTTTCGATCTCTAAGGTGAGGCGATCGTAATCGACGCTCTGCCCGACGCGCGTATCGTCGACGGTGAAGTTCACTTTATGAACCGGCGAGAAGATCGAATCGATCGGAATCAGTCCGATCATGTGCTCGATATTCCGCTGCTTGTCGGCGGTAACATACCCGCGCCCCTTCTCGATACCCAACTCCATCGAGAGTTGCGCATCTTTCGAGGTCAGCGTTGCCAAATGGAAGGACGGGTCGAGAATCTCGACATCGGCATCGACCGAGATATCGGCCGCAGTCACTTCACGGGCTCCCTTGACGTCGATGGTGAGCACCTTCGGCTCATCGGCGCTGAGTTTGATCGGCAAACCTTTGAGGTTGAGCATCAGCGCGATCGTATCTTCGACCATCCCGGGGATCGTCGAGAACTCGTGCAAAACGCCGTCGATCTTCATGTAGGTGACGGCGGCGCCCGGAATCGAGCTCAAGAGAACGCGACGCAGCGAATTGCCGAGCGTGACGCCGAATCCGCGTTCGAGCGGTTCGATGACGATCTTGGCAAAATTGCCGCGCTTTTCGCGGATGAGGATGGTGGCGCCCTGCGCTACATCGAGAGAATTCATTGCTGTTCGGTTGTTCCTTTGTACCGCTTACGTTATCCGTCGCGCTCTTCGTCGAGCGCGGCGATCGGACGCCTAGCGGCGGCTGGGGGAGTTGACGTTGATTAGCGCGAGTAGAACTCGACGATGAGTTGCTCGTCGACCGGGGTATCGATGTGCTCGCGGCTCGGGATCTGGAGCACCTTGGCGGTGTTCTCGCTCTCGTTCCATTCAAGCCAATCGGGGGGCCGGCGATTTCGTGCTACGTCGAGGTTCGCTTCGAAGACCAGCGATTTCAGGCTGCGTTCGCCGATCGTCACCACGTCGCCGGGGCGAACGATAAACGAAGGAACGTTCACGACCTTCCCGTTGACGCGGAAATGGCGGTGCGTCACCAACTGGCGTGCCTGCGAACGGCTCATCGCAAGGTTGAGGCGGTAGACGACGTTATCGAGGCGGCGTTCGAGAAGCTGCAAGAACGTTTTACCGGTCTGCCCCGGAACGCGCGCTGCTTCGCGGAAGTAGTTCTCGAATTGCGTCTCGTGTACGCCGTAATACCGACGCATCTTCTGCTTCTCGCGCAGCTGACGCCCGTATTCCGAGACTTTCGTACGCATCTTGCCGCCGGTCGTCTTTTGACCGGGGGCGGTACCGCGACGCTCGACCGCGCACTTGCGGGTCAGGCAGCGATCGCCTTTCAGAAAAAGCTTGATCTTTTCGCCGGTCTTGCTCGACGCGGTTTCGCGGCGGCAGAGGCGGCAAACGGGTCCATTGTAACGCGACATCTCTCTCTCTTACTCCGTTACACG
>DAIBFU010000101.1:0-5058 GCA_027422105.1 Vulcanimicrobiota bacterium
CTACGAGGTCGTCAAGCAGATGTCGCGCGAGGGGCGCGTCATTCTTTTCGTCGGAACGAAAAAACAGGCCCAAGAAGTCGTGAAAGATGAGGCGGAGCGCGCCGGAACCTTCTACATCAACCAGCGCTGGTTGGGTGGAACGCTGACGAACTTCTCGACGATTCAGAAACGCATCTCCCGCCTGCGCGAGCTCGAAGAGATGCGCCTCCAAGGCGACTTCGACCGCTTGCCCAAGAAAGAGGTTGCCAAACTTCAAGACGAGCTCAACAAGCTCGAGCGCTTCCTCGGCGGCATCAAAGAGATGCATCGCCTCCCCGACGCGATCTTCATCGTCGATCCGAAGAAAGAGCGCATCGCGGTCCTCGAAGCGCGCAAGCTCGGCATCCCGACGATCGCGGTGATCGATACCAACTGCGACCCCGACGAGATCGACTACCCGATCCCTGGGAACGACGACGCGATTCGCGCCGTGAAGCTGATGGTCGGCAAGATGGCCGACGCGATCATCGAGGGCCGGACCGAGGCGGAGAGCTCCTTCGACGGCGCCGTTTACGCCCAAGCCCCCGTCAATGAAGCAGGCGCCTTCGAGGCAACTGAGGCCGTCGCCGGCTAGTCGTCGCGACCGTGAAGAGACCCGTCGCAAGGGAGGCCGTCGTCGGCCTCTCTTCGCGCGCATGAAAGCAAACGAACGCCAAGGAGAGAATCTGTGAGTACTATGACCTACCAACCGAAGGCCGATGAGATCAAGGCCCTACGCGACGAGACCAGCGCCCCGATGATGGACTGCAGAAAAGCACTCGTGGAAGCCGGCGGCGATCGCGAGCGCGCGAAGGCGCTGCTCCTCGAGCGCGGCGCTGCCCAGGCGCAGAAGAAATCGGAGCGAGCCGCAAACGAAGGGTTGGTCGGCAGCTACATTCACGCCGGCGGAAAGATCGGTGTGCTGGTCGAGATAAACTCGGAAACCGATCTCGTCGCGCGAAACCCGAAGTTCAGCGAATTGGTGCGCGACGTGGCGATGCATGTCCCGGCGATGTCGCCCGCCTACCTCGATCGTGCGTCGGTTCCCGAAGAAGTCGTCGCAGAGGCACGCAAAGAACTCGAAGAATCGGTTCCGGCGGGGAAACCACCCGAGGTCGCAGCGAAAATCGTCGAGGGCAAACTCAACAAATGGTACGAAGATCACTGCCTGCTCGACCAGTCGTTCGTGAAGGATGATTCGATCACGGTCGGCGATCTCGTGAATGCCGCCGTCGGAGCGCTCGGCGAAAACATTCGCGTACGGCGTTTCGTGAAGTTCGCGTTGGGCGAGTAGATAAACGTGCAGGCGAGCACCGCGCGCTTCTCCCGCGTTCTCATAAAACTCTCCGGCGAGGCGTTTGCTTCGAGCGCGAATGGGGTTGACGTGCGAACGACCGAGGCGATGGCGCGCGAGATTGCCGATGTTGCACGCAACGGCATCAGTATCGCCGTCGTCGTCGGCGGCGGAAACATCTGGCGCGGAAAAGAGCACGAAGCTGCGGGCATGGAGCGCGCGACCGCAGATTATATGGGGATGCTCGCTACGACGATCAATGCGCTCGCGCTTCAGGATGCGCTGGAACGGATCGGCGTCCCGTCGCGCGTGCAGACCGCGATTGCAATGCACCAGATCGCCGAGCCCTATATTCGCCGACGCGCGATTCGCCATCTCGAAAAGGGGCGCGTCGTGATCTTTGCCGCCGGAACCGGAAACCCGTATTTTACGACCGACACCGCAGCGGCACTGCGAGCGGTCGAAGTCGGGGCGCAGGCGATCCTCAAGGCGACGAAGGTGGACGGTATTTACACCTCCGATCCGAAAAAGGATCCCGCCGCGCGTCGTTTCGAACGCATCGATTACATGGATGCGCTCAATCGCGGCCTGGAAGTGATGGATACGACCGCCATGGCGCTCTGCATGGACAATACGTTGCCGATCCTCGTCTTCGACATGGGGGTTTCGGGTAATATTCGACGCGCGATCGAGGGCGAAGCGATTGGAACCTACGTTGGTAAAAATGTGGCGACGGTGATCGCCGGAGGGGTTGCATGAACGATTCATTTTTCAAAGACGTCGAAGGGAAGATGCAGAAATGCATCGATGCGACGCGTTCGGAGTTCGCCGCGATCCGGACCGGTCGCGCGACGCCTGCGCTGCTCGACCGATTGCACGTCGATGCCTACGGACAGAGCGTGCCGCTCAAACAGGTCGCGGGGATCGCTACGCCGGACGCAAGGACGCTCGTGATTACGGCGTACGATAAGGGCGTCGTGGGCGAGATTCGCAAAGCGATTGAGAAGAGCGATCTCGGTATGACCCCCAACGTCGATGGAACGACGATTCGCCTCAGCGTTCCGCCGTTGAACGAAGAGCGCCGTCGCGATCTCGTGAAGATCATCAAGAAAAAATCCGAAGATGGGAAAATCGCGCTACGGAACGTCCGGCATAAAGCGCACGACGATATCAAAGGGCAATTGAAGGGCTCGACGATTACCGAAGACGAGAGCAAGCGGATGCAAGAGCATTTGCAGAAATTGACCGATCGGTTTAGCAAAGATATCGACGCGCTCGTCGTGACGAAAGAAAAAGAAGTGATGGAGGTCTGACGCAGAGCTTCGTGGATCTGCAATTGGCGTTGATGCCCGAGGTCCATGCTCGCCGATTGCTTGGCGATCGGTGCGTGCGGACGCATGTCGTGCGGCCGTACGGGAATTGGGCCGGCGTCGGAACGCTGCGGGTCATCGCGGTGCGCGCGGTCGAAAGCGGGCTGGAACTGCTTGTCGGCTACGAGCGTTACGCTCGTATGGAGGGAACGTGAAGGCTCCCGTTGCTGCAGCGGACTCCGGCACAAGCGCGACGATTCCGCGACATATCGCCATCATTATGGATGGAAACCGGCGCTGGGCGCGTCAACGTGGCCTGCCCGCCGTCGAAGGGCACCGTCGCGGTATTCTTGCGCTCCGAGAGATTACGCGTGCCGCGAGCGATTTCGGCGTCGAAGTCCTCACGGTCTATGGTTTCTCAACCGAAAATTGGCGGCGCGAGCCGACGGAGATCTCGTTCCTCTTCGATCTCTGCGTTTTTTTTGCTCGGACGGAGCTCGCCGAGCTCAATAAAAATAACGTGCGCGTTCAAATCATCGGCGAATGGGAGGCACTCCCGCCGCGCTCGCGCGAGGCGCTGGAATCGTTGGAGCGCGATACCGCAAGCAATACCGGCCTCTTGCTGAACCTCGCCGTCAACTATAGCTCGCGCGCGGAATTGCGCGATGCCATGCGCGCGCTTGCTCGCGAAGTCGCCGCCGGCGCCTTGGCTCCCGATCAAATTAGCGAAGAGACGCTCTCCGCGCATTTAGAGACCGCGAATCTCCCCGACCCCGATCTCGTCATCCGCCCCGGCGGGGAGCGCCGTCTTTCGAATTTCTTGCTCTACCAAGCCGCCTATGCCGAATTGGTCATGAGCGATATCTTTTGGCCGGATTTTTCGCGTTCCGATCTTACTGCCGCGATCGAAGAGTTTGGGAGGCGCGCGCGGCGCTGGGGCGCATGAGCGAGTCGGTCGCGTCGAATGCAGCGACCGCAGTGAGGACGGGGCGGCCGCGGGTCACGAAGCGCCGCGTTGCCGTCGGTCTCCTCATTGCTGCAATCGGTCTGCCCTCCATCGTCTGGGCGCCCGCGTTCGATCTCCTCGTGTTGGCGATTGGGCTTGCTTGCCTCTACGAACTCAATGCGCTCTGTGAAATCAAAGGGCAAGAGCTTGAATATCCGATCGCGGTCCTCGGCGTCTTTGCCTACATCGTGCTGGCGAGTCTCGGGCGTCTGCAGAAGTGGGAGGGCGTCTTGCTCGCCGGGGTGACGATTGCGGCGTTCTCCATCGGCATGTACGGCGATCAACGAGGGTACTTTGCGCGTACCGCATACACGTTGCTTGCCGTTCTGTACATCGGGAAACTCCTGACCTATCTCGTGTTTCTTCGCAACGTTCCCGGCTTCGGCGCGTATTGGACCGTCTTTGCATTGCTCTGTATCGCCTTCACCGATATTTTCGGAATGTTGATCGGCAATCGTTTTGGGCGTCGACAACTGACGCGCATCTCGCCGAAGAAGACCGTGGAGGGATCGCTGGGAGCGTTACTCTGCGTCGCCGCGTTCGCAGCGGTGGCGAGCCGGTATGCGCCGCTCGGGCTCACGCTTTGGCAGGCGGTGGCGCTCGCCGCCGCGACCAACATCGGCGCGCAGGCCGGCGACCTGGTGGAATCGGCGCTCAAACGCGATGTCGGCGTGAAGGATACCGGTACGGCGATCGTCGGCCACGGCGGTTTTCTCGATCGTTTCGATTCGTATATTTTCGGCGGAACGGTCTTTTTCGCCGCGTTACATATTCTCGGCTTGATGAGCGTTCGCTAGGATGGCGCGGAGAAAGGTCGCGATTCTCGGTTCGACGGGATCGATCGGCACGCAGGCGCTCGACGTCATCGCCGCACATCCGGAGCGCTTCGAAGTGGTCGCGCTCGCCGCCGGTGCGAATCGATCGTTGCTCGAGGAGCAAGCACGCACCTTTGCACCCGCCGTCGTCGTCGATGCGAGCGCGGGCCCCGCGGGGCTGTTGCGCGCTGCGACCGGAAGCGGCGCCGAGATCGTTCTCGCGGCGACGACCGGTGCGGTTGCGCTCGACGCGATTTTCGCGGCCGCCGAGCGCGGTATCGATCTCGCCGTCGCCAATAAAGAAGCGATCGTCGCTGCGGGCGAGTTGCTCGTCGATGCGACGGCGCGCGGCGGCGGGCGATTGCTCCCCGTCGATTCCGAACACAGCGCGCTCTTCCAATGCCTCGTCGGCGAGGATCGCGCGCGCGTTGCCGCGCTGCTGATCACCGCTTCGGGTGGCCCGTTCCGCACGGCCTCGGCGACGACGATCGCTGCCGCGACGCTCGAGCAGGCGATGAATCACCCGACCTGGAGCATGGGAACGAAAAATACGATCGATTCGGCGACCCTGATGAATAAGGGGCTCGAAGCGATTGAAGCGGCGCGCCTCTTTTC
>DAIBFU010000102.1:0-5036 GCA_027422105.1 Vulcanimicrobiota bacterium
TGGGTGGATTACTTCGTCTCGCGATGGGAACGGTGCGAACGGCAGAAGCGGCAATACTTCTTCAATTCGAGACGCTCGGTTGTTTTCTGCTTATTCTTCTGCGTGTTGTAGTTCCGGCGTTTGCACTCCGTGCACGCCATCACCACCATCACGCGATTCTCTTTCTTGGCCATCGATCGTCCTTAATACATGAAAGAAACGGAGGCGCGCTCCGTTCGGCCTCTTACGATAGCACGCACGATAGCGCTATGCAAGGGGGAAGGGGTGACCTTTTGCGCCCGGTGAGACTCGAACTCACAACCTCGGCCTTAGGAGTGCCTTGCTCTATCCAATATTGAGCTACGGGCGCGTACCGGGGCTTTTATACCGCGCTCGACTCGCCGCCTTCCGCCCTCCAGGCAACGAAGCGCTCGACGAGCTCCGGATCGAACTGGGTTCCCGCGCAGCGGCGGATTTCGAGGATCGCCTCGGCCTCGGTGACACCCCGATGGTAGGGCCGGTCGTCAACCATTGCCGAGAAGGCATCGAGGATCGCCACCGCCCGGGCGAGCCGGTTGATCTCCTCGCCGGCGATGCCGTTCGGATAGCCCTTCCCATCCCAGCGCTCGTGATGCTGCGCGACGATCTTCGCGACGTCCTCGAAGCGGTGGAAATCGGAAAGGATGTTGTGCCCGAATCGTGCGTGCTCTTGCATCGACCGGTACTCATCGGCGGTCAACCGCCCCGGCTTGACGAGAATGCGATCCGAGACGAGCAGCTTGCCGAGATCGTGCAAGAGACTCGCCTGCATGAAGGTCGAGAATTCCGAGGGTTGCAGATCGAGATTCGCCTCCGACCAATGCTTGGCCATCGCGTTCACGTGCACGAGGTGAACGCGCGTAAAGGGGTCGCGATCCATCAACGCGTCGACGAGCGTCTGTACCTCGGCAAAATGACCGTTGAGTGCTAATGCATCGATCTCGTCATCCCCGACCGGTGCCCCGCCGCGTTTGCGGCTCAGCCGCCGGCGGTGCGTACAGAGCGCGAGCAGATCGACGCGCGTCAGCGCATCGATCGGCGCCATTGCATAGCCGCAGGCAAGCGAGATCGGAATCCGCCCTCCCTCAATATCAAAAGTTAACTCGGAGAATTTTCGCGCGAGTTCGTCGATCGTCGAGATCGCCCGTTCGCTTGACTCGCCGTGGACGATCATCAAAAAGGCATCACCACCGTAGCGCCCGACGATGACGTTCGGCGCAGCGAAAGCCGAGATCATCGCCGCAATGCGGTGCAACATTTCGTCACCGAGCGCATATCCGTACGTATCGTTAAATTGCGAAAAATTGACGACGTTGAAGATCGCCGCAGCGACGGGGCGCGTCGAAGAAGCCTTGGCGACGAGCGATTCCAGATCGCGTACGAGCTTCGAATGATTCGGCAGTCCGGTGAGCGGGTCGATCTGTGCGATGCGTTGGCTCTGATCGAAAAGCCGTCGGTTCTCTAACGCAACGCCGAGAAAGTGCGCGATTGCGGCCACGAGTTCGGTCTCGGCCTCGGTATAAGCATTGGCCTTCGGACTCTGCACCGAGAGACAGCCGACGATCGCACCGGCGTGACGCATCGGTGCAAAGATCGCCGATATGCTGTCGTTGCGCTCTGGATGCTCTTTATCGATCGCGACGCGCCCTTCAGGCGCCCACTGCTCCGGTGAATTGCCCCAAATCAATCGCTTCTCGCAGATCGCGCGCAACGCGACCGATCCATCGTGGAGCGGAAGATTTTCGCGCAAAATCTTTCCGTGATCGAAGAGATACTCGACGGCATAACCGGAGCTCCCCGAGGGTAGGGCGACGAAGACCGTCGATGCGTCGACGAGTTCGGCGAGCATCTCGGTCAAATGCACGAACAATTCATCGAATGCGTGATCGGAGGCAAGCAATGCCGCAGCCCGCCGCACCAATGCAGAACTCTTGCCGACCTGCTCGCCAACCCCCATGTCGAGTTCCATCGTCGCGTTGCCCCTTCGCCGCGCCCCCTTGCTCTTCCGTTTACGCGCGCTCGGCGGGAGGAGGCGCGCCGAGAGCGCGAAGAGGCCATCTATGCCGGTCGATTACGAACAATTGGAGCGTCAACTCCGCGCCCTCCTCGAGGGCGAACCCGATGCCCTCGCCAACTGCGCGAACTTTGCGGCGTTCCTCGCCTCGGAGATACCGGAGCTGAACTTCGCCGGTCTCTATCTCGCGAAGGGCGGCGACCTCGTCCTCGGCCCCTTCATCGGCAAGCCCTCGTGCACGCGCATTGCCGTCGGGCGCGGTGTCTGCGGAAAAGCCTTCGCCGCGGGTGCATCGATCCTCGTCGACGACGTCGCGGCCTTTGCCGACCATATCGTCTGCGATAGCGCCTCGGCCTCGGAGCTCGTGGTGCCGCTACGCGATGCGACGGGGCCGCTCGGCGTGATCGACTGTGACAGCCCACGGCGAGCGCGCTTTAGCGAACGCGACCGCGAGGGGCTCGAACGGTTAGGCCGCGCGCTGACGGAGTGCGTCGACGTTCGCGCGCTTGCGCCCGGGGCGGCTACTCGCTCGCCATAGCGGCGCGGTCGGTAAGAAACGCCGAGGTGGCCTCAAGCGTCATCGGGCGCGAAAGGTGGAATCCCTGGACCTCGCTGACACCGAGGGCGCGCAGTTGCATAAAGACTCCCTCATCTTCGACCCCTTCGGCAACCGACGTGAGGCCGAGATTAGTCGCCAGCGTCACGATCGCTTTCACGATCGCTTCATCGTGCGAGCCTTCGTGCAAATCGTGAATGAAGGACTGATCGATTTTGAGTGAGTCGACCGGGAAGCGACGCAAAAACGAGAGGCTCGTGTATCCCGCGCCGAAATCATCGACCGCGATTCGCACACCCAGACGCTTCAAATCTTGCAACGTCGCAATCGCTCCGGTAACATCGCGCATGATCGCGCTTTCCGTGAGTTCGAGTTCCAAATGTTCGGGAGCGATTCCGGTGCGTTCGATAATTGCCGCGACTCGTTCCCGAAGATCGCGCCCTTCGAACTGTCGTGCCGATAGATTGACGGCGATGCGCCCCAATTTAATACCGCTTTTGCGCCACTGTACGAATTGCTCGCAGGCCGAGGCGAGAACCCACTCGCCGACATCTTCAATCGCCCCCGACTCCTCGGCGAGTGGAACAAAGTTGTCGGGCATCAGCATCCCGTAACTTGGGTGCTGCCAACGCACGAGCACTTCGAGCCCCGCAAGCGCGCCATCCGAAGCGCGGAGAATCGGTTGATAATGGAGCGCGAGTTGATCGTTCACCGCAGCGACGCGAAGATCGCGTTTGAGCGTAATCCTTTCGACCGACGAAAGCAGCATGCTCGGGGTGAAAAAGCGCCACGTATTCCGCCCGCTTTGTTTTGCCGAAAGCAGTGCCGCTTCAGCGGATTCGATCAAGCCGTGCGCATCGTTGCCGTCTTCTCCGGCGACGGCGATACCGATACTGGCGGTCACATAGATATCGGAATCCCGAATCTCGAACGGCGATTCGAACGCATCGCGAATGCGCCGCGCCTGTCCGTCGACGATTTCGCGTGAATTCAGCCCGATGGCCAGAATGACGAAAAGGTCTTCTCCAAAACGAGAGACCGTGGCGGTATCGTCGAAAAGGCGGCGCAAGCGACGCCCGACTCCGCGAAGAAGCTCGTCGCCGCTCGTCCGCCCGTAGCTTTCGTTTACTTCTTTGAACCGGTCGAGATCGATGGCGAAGACCGCAATTTGATCGCCGTGCCGAATCGCCAGCGCCAACGCCTGTGCTAAACGATCTTCGAGAACGGTACGATTCGGAAGGTCGGTTAACAGATCGAACTGCGAAAAATACGTGAGGCGCTGTTCGGCGACTTTTCGCTCGGTGATATCGAAGGCCACCGAAATCGTACCGACGATGCGCCCGCTCTCGGTTCGCAGCGGCTCGACATGCCCTTGCAACGTCTTGCCGCCCCAGATCATCTCGTACTCTCCGGCGACGCCCTGCAGTGCTTTGAGGTGGGCTCGCCGTACGGGGAAACGGGACTCGTCGGCAATCAACGCCGATGTCGCGATACGCGTATTGAGCAGCGCCTCGCTCTCCATGCCCAAGGCACCCAAACGCGCTCCTTCGATCGACGTGATCGTCAGATCCGTATCGGTCGTCACCACGAGCGCCGGCAATTGTTCGAATAACAAGCGAAGGCGCGTTTCGCTCGCGCGGAGTTGCTGCTCGATGATGCGTCGCGCGCGGCGCAAGTCGGCATCGCGCAAGGCCCGATCGACCGCGGGGCCGAGGCGCTTGAGGTTATTTTTGAAGATGTAATCGTAGGCTCCGAGACGGATCGCCTCGGCGGCAGCTTCTTCACCGATTGCGCCGGAGACGATCAGACATGGAATATCGAGGTCGCGCTCGGCTAGCAACGCGAGCATCGCCGGCGCGCTGAAATTCGGCATCGAGTAGTCGCAGAGCACGACGTCCCAACTCGCACGGTCGAGCGCCTCCCGCGCCGCGTCCTCGCGATCCGCGCGCTGGGTTTCCACGCGGTAGCCGGCTCTTCCGAGCGCAAGCACGTTAAGATCTGCATCATCGGGTGAGTCGTCGATGCAGAGGACGCGAAGCGGGCGGCCGGCGTTCATAGACTCGTACGCGGGATCTGGTTGAGGACGAGCCAGTAGAGACCGACCTGACGGACGGCTTCAACGAATTCATTGAAGTCCACCGGCTTGCGAACGTAACTATTGACGCCGAGTCGATAGCCTGCCAACAGGTCTTCATCTTGTTTGCTCGATGTCAGGATGACGGTCGGGATCAGCCGAGTGGATTCGTGACTTCGTATTCGCTCTAAGAGCTCGAGGCCGGAGACTTTCGGCAATTTTAAGTCGAGCAGAATAAACTGCGGAGTGCCCTTCCCATCAAATTTATTATCGAAGAGAAATTGCGTCGCCTTCTCTCCGTCGCGCAGGATGACGATTTCATTGAGAATGTGATTTTTCGCAAAGGCTCGCTTCGTTAACTCGATATCGTCGTC
>DAIBFU010000103.1:0-4955 GCA_027422105.1 Vulcanimicrobiota bacterium
CCGGCGGTTCTCCTCTATGCCGGAACGTTGACCACGTTGAACTCCGGGGCGACCGGATCGAGTGCGACGGCGGGAGCGGGAGGCGGCGGCAGTGCTACCGCAGGTGGGGCCGACGCAACGCCGGTCTTCAACTACGGCGGCACGGTGAACGGCGTCGCGGTCACTGCAGGGAGCGGCGGCCCGGTTCCAAGCGCGCTCGGGACGGCCGTGCCGTAATTCACGCGCTCTTACGGGCAGGGTTTGAGCACGGTGAATCCCTCCGGGGTCGAGTGCGCAATCACGTATTGCACGAGCGGAGGCTCCGTCGCGCGGAGCTCCGGCGGCGGCGTTTGAAAGGTGACGGGATAGTTCGGATCGTTGCGATGTTCGGGCGAGAACGGATCGCCGCGATCGTCCGGATAGAGAAACGGATAATCGAGATGCGCGATCTGCGCGCTGCCGTCGCTGAGACGCACGGAGATCTCGACGCGTACGCGCACGTATCCACCGACGCGTTCGCGTTGCAACGCGATGATGTTGACGTAGCCGCACGGCGTGACGCCGGCACTCGCACCGCTTCCGCTCCCCGCGCTCGCCGCACCGCTGCCGGTGCCGCCGGCCCCGAGGCTTCCGGTGCCGTGATGCGTTCCGGCGCCTGCGCTCTGCCCCGCGCTCGACGGAAGCGGAGCCGGCGCAACCGGTGTGGCGATCGGCGGTGGTAAGACGCTCGCTCCGCCCGCTTCGTGCAGTTTTCGCCGCGCGGCCGAAGCGCCACTGCGGTTCGGCGTGAGGGAATGCACCGCTTGCGATGGATGGAGAGCGATCGGCGCCGGGCTCGGGGTGGGCTGTGGTGTTGGAACGATGCGCGCGACCTGCATGATGTGGATCTGGGTGCGCGGCGGCTTTCGGCGCGCTGATTGCAGCGAGGGGAAGCCGGGAAGGATGCTCGCGATCAGCGCGTGGAGGGCAACGGCGGCTACCAGCGCCAGGGCGAAGCGACGTGCCGCGCCTCGTTCGCTACTCTGCATCGGGCCGAGGTTTCGCGGCGCGCATGCATTTCGCTTGCGCTCGACGGTGCGGAGGCCTCCGCAGGCGGGCACCGAAACTGCCCGCCTCGTGAGCATCGAAGAATATATCCGCGCGATTCCCGACTTTCCGATTCCCGGGATCCTCTTTCGCGACATCACGCCGTTGCTCGGCGACGCAAAGGGATTCAAGGAAGCGATCGATCTCTTCGTCGATCGCTTTCGCAATGAAAAAATTGATTATGTCGTCGGCGTTGAAGCGCGCGGCTACATGCTCGGAGCGCCGCTGGCCTATGCCATCGGTGCCGGCTTCGTGCCGGTGCGCAAACCCGGCAAATTGCCGTTCAGTAAACTCGCGGAATCCTACGCGCTGGAATACGGAACGAATTCGCTGGAGATTCATGCCGATGCGTTGAGTGCCGGGCACCGCGTGGTCGTCGTCGACGATCTGCTCGCGACCGGCGGCACCGCTGCAGCGACGAAGCGGCTGATTGAACGTCTCGGCGCAGAGATTGTCTCGTTCGCATTTTTGATCGAACTCGAAGCGCTCAACGGCCGCGCCGCGCTCGCCGGGAACGATATCGTTTCATTCTTGAGGTATCCATAGTGCGACTCGCTCGCCTCGGCGCGATCTTCGCGCTCTTTCTTGCGCTTGGCGCGGCGGCGAAGCCGGCGCCGACCCCTGCACCAACGCCGACGCCGGTCGCTGCACCGCGCATCGTCAATGCCGCTCGGCGCGAGTTTCTCGCCTGGCAATTGGGAAGTATCGACCCGACGCATTACATCGGCCCGCTCGCCGCAGCGGCGACACCTGCACGCGTCAAGGTGACGTCGGTCGAACTCGGGCGCCTCGGCGCACTCGACCATCTCGTCTATCGCGGCCTCGTGCGGGACGGCTCGTTTCCTGGAGGCGGCGTCGCGCATCTTTTCCGGGTGATCTGTGCCAACGGCCGCGTTTACGAAGAGATCGCTTTGACGAAGGCGGGGTTGGTTCGCGGTATCCTTTTCCGCGACACCCTCAAGGGACATTAGCGCCGCCTTCTCCGGCGGCATACCGATGCGGACGCGTTCGGGGTGACAATCGTCGTGATTTTATGGCACAATGGAGCCATAGGCGAATGACATGACGATTGCGGAGCTCATATCCAAGGTGCAGAACTACGACCCGTCGCTCGACGGGTCGTGGCTTATGCGGGTTTACGAGCTTGCCGACCGCGCCCATGACGGCCAGCATCGCGCCTCGGGCGAATCCTATATCGAGCATCCGCTCGCGGTCGCTGCGATTCTTGCCGACCTGCAAATGGATCGTCAGACGATCGCCGCGGCACTTTTGCACGATGTCGTCGAAGACACGACCATCACGAGCGAACAGGTCGCCGCCGACTTCGGCGAAGAGATCGCTGCCCTGGTCGAAGGGGTGACGAAGCTCACCCGCATTCCGTATCAATCCAAAGAAGACGCGCAGGTTGAAAACCTTCGCAAGATGTTCATGGCGATGGCCAAGGATATCCGCGTCATCATCATCAAGCTCGCCGACCGGCTGCACAATATGCGCACGCTCGGCAGCCTGCGCGAAGAGAAACAGCGGGCGATCGCGCGCGAGACGCTCGATATCTACTCCCCGATCGCACACCGGCTCGGCATCTGGCGCGTGAAGTGGGAGATCGAAGATCTCTGTTTGCGCTATCTTGAACCGGCCGCCTACCAAGATATCGTTGACCGCGTCAACAAAACGCGCGCGAATCGTGAAGAAGATGTGCGCGAAGCGATCGCTTCGTTGAAAAACGATTTTGAACAATTGCACATCGACGCCGAGATTCACGGCCGTCCGAAACACTTTTATTCGATCTACTCCAAGATGAAAAAAGGGCGCGATTTCTCGACGATCTACGACCTGACCGCGGTGCGTATTTTGGTAGACAACGTCAAGGATTGTTACGGTGCGTTGGGTGCAGTGCACTCAAAGTGGACGCCGTTGCCGGGGCGCTTCAAAGATTACATCGCGATGCCCAAGCCGAACATGTATCAGTCACTGCATACAACGGTGATTGGGCCGCAAGGCGAGCCGCTCGAAATTCAGATTCGCACGCGCGAGATGCACCGTATCTGCGAATACGGCATCGCAGCGCATTGGCGTTATAAAGAAGGCGGTAAAGCCGACAACTTCGAGAACAAACTTTCGTGGTTGCGTGCGCTGCTTGAGTGGCAAAAAGATATGCGCGATTCGCGCACCTTCATGGAGAGCCTCAAACTCGACCTTTTCGATTCGCAGGTTTTTATCTTCTCGCCGCGCGGCGATGTGTTTTCGGTTCCCGCCGGTGGCACACCGATCGACTTTGCCTATAGCGTTCATACCGATGTCGGCAATCATTGCGTCGGCGCGAAGGTGAACGGGCGCATCGTGCCCCTCGACTCGCAGTTACAGAACGGCGATATCTGCGAGATTCTCGTGAACAAATCGAGCGGCCGTCCCTCGCTCGATTGGTTGTCAATTGTCAAAACCGGCGGGGCGAAGCACCGCATCAAACAGTGGTTCCGCAAGGAGCGCCGCGAAGAGAATGTGATCGCCGGCCAAGAGGCGGTCGAAAACGAGTTGGCGCGCAATCAACTGCGCGTCGACCTGGCGCGCGGCTCGACGATCGAGCGGATCGCCGCGAAGATGAATTTCAGCAACCCGACCGATCTCTTTGCTGCGATCGGGTTCGGGGATGCCTCGGCGAGCTCGGTCGTCAACCGTATTCGCGAAGAGCTCAAGAGCGAGAATGTCGTCGACCTCACGAGGGTCGTGCGCAAGACGACGGCGCGGCGCGGCATACGAAGGCGCAGCGGCGTCCTCATCGCCGGTGTCGACGATGTCGTCGTGCGCCTATCGAAGTGTTGCTCGCCGGTGCCCGGCGATCCGATTATCGGCTACGTCACGATCGGGCGCGGGGTGAGCGTGCATCGTGCCGACTGCCCGAACGTCGCGTTCATGAATGCGACGCCGGAACGCATATTACAAGCGGAGTGGAGTAACGAAGCCGACCAAACGCATGCGGTCGATGTCGAAGTGGAAGCCGACGACCGCGCGCAACTCCTCGGCGATATCATGGGCGTCTTCGCGGAACTGAAGACGCAGGTGAGTTCGGTGACGGCGCGCGCCCGCAAAGACGGTAGCGCGGTAACGAGCCTCACGGTGCAGATTCGCGATCTCGACCATCTCCGTCGACTGCTCACGAAAATCGAGAACCTGCGCGGCGTCCGGCGCGTCTATCGGGTCACCAAGCGCGAGCGTACCGCCTCATCGTAGCGCTGTTGCCCCACGCCTGGTGGTTGCTCGCGGGTGCCGCCTTTATCGGCGGCGCGATCAATAGCGTTGCGGGCGGTGGTTCCTTTCTTTCGTTCCCGGCGCTGCTCTTCGTCGGCGTTCCGCCGATCGTCGCCAACGCGACGAACAACACCGCGATGTGGGTCGGCGTGATTGGCAGCGCGCGCGGATATCGCCGCGAGATCGCCGAGCAACGCCGGCTGATCGCCCCGCTCTTTGCCGTCAGCCTCGTCGGGGCGACGCTCGGCGCGCTGTTGCTGCTGCGCACGCCATCGACGGTGTTCGAGCGCATGGTGCCGTGGTTGTTGCTTGGTGCGGTCGTGCTCTTCGCGTTTGGGCCGCGGATCGTCGCCGCCGAACGCGCGCGCGCCGAGCACCAAGCGAGTTGGGTGCAACTCGCGCTGCAATTCGTGGTCGCCATCTACGGTGGTTATTTTGGCGCCGGAATGGGCTACGCGATGCTGGCGCTGCTCGCATTCTTTCCGTTACCGAGCGTTCATGCGGCCAACGGCATCAAGAATGCACTAGCGATCGCGATCAACGGCATCGCGATCGTTCCGTTTGCGATCGCGCGCGTTATCTGGTGGCCACAGGCAATGTTGATGGCCGTTGCGGCGATGCTCGGCGGCTACGTCGGCGCGCGC
>DAIBFU010000104.1:0-4900 GCA_027422105.1 Vulcanimicrobiota bacterium
GTGTATCGCGCTCATCGCGTTCTGGATCTTCGCGCGCGCCGCGGCGACCGCGACGCTCACCTCGGCCTCAAGTAACGCCGTCGTTGCAACGAGTTCGACCTTCGCCGCGCTCGCGGCGGGAATGCACGCGCTCGCACCCTACGCGCCGTTCGCCCTCATCGCCGTCTTGCTAGTCGTCGCGATCGACGCTGCATTTTTCGGCGCGCTCTTCTTTTACCAGCGGCGCATTCGCCCGCAGGTGCTCGCCACCATCGCTATCCGGGAGGAACGCTAACATGCGTCTGGTTCGTACGCTACTCATCGGCATCGCCGCGGTCGGCATGCTGCTCGCACCGCACGCGGCGGCCGCAAGCAGCAGCGACGGCGATAACGGCAACGTCTTTATCGGAAAAGACGTCACGATTCAGCCGGGGCAAACCGTGCATGGCGATCTCACGATTATCGGCGGCAACGCCGACATCAAGGGAACCGTCGAACGCGACCTCACCGTGCTCGGCGGCGGCGCCACGATTGAAGGCAGCGTCGGGCGCGACGTAACGGTGCTCGGCGGTGCGCTCACGGAGATGCCCGGCTCGCATGTCGGCCGCCACGTCACGACGATCGGCCTCGGACACGGCATCATGCACATTCTTCCAAGTATCGGCGTGAGTTCGGGGAACGGTTCGACGGTAGTTCGTACGTTAAATCCCTTCGGTTTCACGGTCATGCCGTGGATCGCCGGCGGTAAACTCATCGGCGATTTCCTGGTCCTCATCGCGTTCCTCATCTTCCCGATGCGCGCGCGCCTGGCGATGGAACGCTTGGAGAGCCATCCCGGCCTCGCGACGGCGGTCGGCTTGGGCGCCTGGCTCGCCGTGGTGCCGCTGGGGATCATGTTGCTCATCACGATCGTGTTGAGTCCGCTGATTCTCGTCGAGGCACTCGCGATCGTCGTTGCGATGTTGATCGGCAAAGCCGCACTCGCGCTGATCGTCGGCAACCGCTTGATGGTGATGACGAACGCCAAGATTAATCCCTCGCCGCTGCTCGCGCTGGTGATCGGGCTCGTGCTGCTCACCGCTGCGGAGTTGGTGCCGATCGCCGGGTTTCTGGTGACGATGTTGGTGCTGCTCGTCGGGGTCGGCGCGACGCTGCTCTCGCTCGCGCAGCCCACGCTGCTCAACGGCGCTTTCATGCCGCCGCCGGCACCGGTTGGGCCGACGAACGTGACGCCGCCGCAGCCGCCGATCGGCGGCCCACCGATGCCCCGATAAATATCAGCCGGAATTCCAGAGCGCGGAGATCGGAATCGCCCAGAATTTCGGACCGAATGGTACGCATTCGCTCCCGCCGTAAAGCAATATGCCGCGATGGAACCGTTCTCCGGCAAGCTGGGCGAATGCTCGCAGGCCTTTGAAATCGCGCGCGTCAGCGGTAGTGGTCGTCTTGACTTCCACGCCGATGACGCGCCGATCCGCAGCCTCGACGACAAAATCCACCTCTTTTTGTTCTCGACTACGAAAATGCAGTAATGTGTATTCGCCGAGTCCATGATAGCTGATTAACTTTATCAATTCGCATCCCACGAAAGCTTCGATGAGAAAGCCGACGTGCGCATCGGTCGAAGCGAGATTCAATAGATATGCGTACAAGCCGGAGTCGTTCGGCAACAATTTTGGCGATCGGACTATTCGCGCATCTATCCCTCCCGACCACGGCGCGATCTCCGAGATCAAAAACGTCGCTTTTAGGAGTTCTATGTGGCGCGCGATCGTCGACGCCGGGATGCCGGCATCGCGAGATAAGCTCTGTAGGTTTCTCGGCTGGCCGGAGCGGCTTGCGACCGCGCGCAAGATGCGGACGATTCCTCCATCGTCTGCAACGTTACTGATGCTACGAATTTCGCGTTGAAGCACCGTCGTTAGGTACGAGCCGAACCATGCGTTTCGCCGCGCACGGTCGGTTCGCTTGACGGCATCCGGGAAGCCGCCGCGTAAAGCTCTTTCGGCGAGTTGCTCGCGCGTGTCGGCACCACGCCACTGAAAGTGGTCGTCATCAGAAAATACCGTCTCGAGAAATGTCGGCGACGATGCTTCGATTTCGGCTTGAGAGAGCGGCCACATCTGCAGCAATTCGACCCTCCCGGCCAACGATTCAGCGATGCGAGGAAGCGCCATCACGTTCGCCGATCCGGTGAGCAAATATCGGTTAGGACGGCGATCGAGGTCCACGTCGTGTTTTATTGCGACGAGCAATTGCGGAAGCCGCTGGACTTCGTCGATAACGATCCAGTCGTCGGAGCGATGGCGCTGGAGCCAACCTTGGGGATCCTCGGCGACGGCGGCGAGCGTTGTGGCGTCGTCGAGGGTAAAGTAGCGCGAGGAGGCTCCCGCGCGCGCAGGCGGCGGGGCCGAGAAGGTAATCGGTCTTCCGGGAGACGTCGCGGCTGCTCGACGGGCCAGGGTTGATTTGCCGACCTGTCGGGGACCGGTTAGAAGCACGACCGGCGTGTCGGCCCTCGCAAGCTCGAGGTTGCGGGCAATCTTGCGCTCGTACATATCCGCGATATTCTCTGTTTGGTTTCGCAAAACCCACCACAACATGGCGGATTTGCGACCTAATCGTGGTGAATATGCGGCGCTTCCCCGATCAATCACTCGCCGATGCCCCGCTACAGGACCCCTCCTGTCCCTAGGCCCCCGCTGTCACCCCCGAGTAGGCCCCGTTGTCACCCCGAGTAGGCCCCGCTGTCACCCCGAGTAGGCCCCGTTGTCACCCCGAGTAGGTGGCGAAGCCACCGTATCGAGGGGGCGATTGCCGCGGCAAGCCCGCGCCGGCGCTAGTCGGCGGCGAGCCGTTCTGCGCGCGCGGCTGTGCCGAGGACGGAATCGAACGTAAGCAGCCGCAATTCGGGAAGCTCTTCGGCGAGGTCGACGGCGAGCGCGAGGTGCCAAAAGTCGGCGCCGCGCAGCGGGTATCGTTGCGCGAGCGTTCGCAGCGTCGCCGACGAGGGCCCACCGGCGAGTGCGATCCATGGCGAGCTCGAGATCGCGCCGAGCGCAAGTTCGGCGTTCGGAGCGGCTAGCATGGCGGAACGCTGCGACCGTGCGATCGCAGCAGCACATTCAGCCCAGGCAAGCGACGACACGAAGTGCCGACCGGTCGTTTGCAAGTAATCCGAGGCGCGCGCACCATGCACGTCGCCGAAGAGATGAACGAGAATCGCCGATGAATCCCAATAGATGGCTATCTCCGGCGCAGTCACCGATTACGGTCTTCGTCGAGCAGCCGTTGAAAATACCCGGGCAGCGCACTGTTGGGGATGGGGTATTCGATCGGGGCCGATGCAGGCGGAAACGGGACGAGCTTTCCGTTCTCAACGAGCCGCGAAATGCGAACGTCGAGCGGCTCGAGCTCTCTTGGGAGCGGCACGATCTTCGCGACGGGCACGCCGCGATCGGTAATCGTGAATTCGTCGCCGTTCGCGGCCCCTTTTACCAGCGCCGACAGATGCTTCTTCGCCTCGCGAATCCCCATTTTTTTCATCGCACCCCCGATGTAGTCACCGTGACTACATCGAGAAGCGTAGCACATGCCACCGTGCTCTGTCGCCCCGAGTAGGCCCCGCTGTCACCCCGAGTAGGCCCCGCTGTCACCCCGAGTAGGCCCCGCTGTCACCCCGAGTAGGCCCGCAGGGCCGTATCGAGGGGAGGCTTGCCGCATCTCGATACGCCGCTTCGCGGCTACTCGATGTGACAGGCCCGCCGCTTCGCGGCTACTCGATGTGACATGCCCGCCGCTTCGCGGCTACTCGATGTGACAAGCCCGCGGGCGGCGCAAAGCGGAGGGCGGGAGCGCCGGCCCGAAATCCCCACTAGCTATGACCACGCTCGCCCGCACCGCCCGCTACGCCAAACGGACCGCGCATCTGCGCGCCTCGACGATCCGCGAGATGCTGAAAGTTACCCAGCAACCCGACGTCATCTCCTTCGGCGGCGGCCTCCCCGCGCCCGAACTCTTCCCGCTGAAGGCGGTCGCCGATTGCACCGCCGAGGTGCTCGATCACTACGGCGCGAGCGCGCTGCAATACAGCGTGACCGAGGGGATTCCGGCGCTGCGGGCATGGGTGGCGCAGCGGCTCACGCACCGGCTCGAGCGCGCGTTTGCGTTCCACGACACCATCATCGTCAACGGCTCGCAACAGGGGCTCGATCTCGTCGGCAAAGTGCTGCTCGATCCCGGCGACTACGTGGTGGTTGCGAACCCCACCTATCTCGGCGCGATTCAGGCGTTCGATGCGTACGAAGCGCGCTACCTCACCGTCGAGAGCGATGCCGAAGGCATGCTTCCCGACGCGCTCGAGCGCGTGCTTGCCGGTGCCGACGCGCCGCCGAAACTCGTCTATCTCGTGCCGAACTTCCAGAACCCCAGCGGCAGCACGCTGCGCGGCGATCGCCGCGAAGCGATCGTGCGCATCTGCGAACGCTACGACGTCGTGCTCTTCGAAGACGATCCCTACGGCGAGTTGCGGTTCGAAGGGAGCGATCAACCCGGGCTCTCTTCGTACGAAAGCGAAGGCACGGTGATCTATTCCGGCACCGCCAGCAAAACGCTCGCACCGGGCGTGCGCGTTGCCTGGCTCGTCAGCAAAGACCACGAGCTGCTCGAGAAAATCATCCTCGCCAAACAAGGCGCCGATTTACAGCCGGGAACCTTAACGCAGCATATCTTTCTGCAGTATGCGGCGCGCAACGGCGGCGTTGAATACGAAGCGCACATCGCGCGCATCCGCCAGACCTATCACCGGCGCCGCGACGTGATGATCGGCGAACTCTCCGCGCACATGCCGCCGCAGATGCACTTCAATCGCCCCGAAGGCGGTATGTTTCTCTGGGCGCATCTCGACGGCGTCGACACCGAA
>DAIBFU010000105.1:0-4766 GCA_027422105.1 Vulcanimicrobiota bacterium
ATATTGCTCGGGCAACGCATTCTTGAGCGCTTCAAAGCGCGTCGATTCCGAGAGATCGGCGCAAATGCCGATCACGTTCCGGTTCGCCTGCGCCGCTTCGAGCAATCCTTCGCCGAAGCCGTTGCGTGTCGGCAATTGTTTGAGGCTTGCAGCGTCGCGATAATCGACGAGCGCCATCGCTTGCGCGGCACGATCGAGGGTTTGCGTGTTAGACATGCGCGAGGATCCTCTCCCGCGTAGCCGCGAGCTCGGCGAGTGCGGTTTTTGCCTGCTCGGCGTTCGGCGGCTTTCCGTGCCAGGTGTAATCACCTTCCATGTAGCTCACGCCCTTACCGGGAACCGTTTTGGCGATGATCACCTGCGGCTTGCCTTTGACCGCGTGCGCACGTTCGACTGTCGCAACGAACGCCGCGATATCGTGGCCGTCGCATTCGAACACTTCCCAGTTAAAGGAGCGATACTTATCGGCGAGCGGTTCGAGCGGCATAATCTCTTCGGTGCTGCCGTCGATCTGAATGAAGTTGCGATCGATGATGCACAGCAGATTATCGAGTTTGAATTTCGCCGCCGTCATCATCGCCTCCCAATGTAGGCCGCATTGATGTTCGGCATCGGAGGTTACGACGTAGACGCGATAATCGGCGCCGTCCATCTTCGCGCCTTGCGCCATGCCGACGCCCTGCGCGAGCCCCTCACCAAGCGGGCCCGAGGTCGTTTCGACGCTCGGCAACGTCACGCGCTCGGGGTGCCCTTGCAACCGCGTACCGAATTTGCGCAGCGTCAGTAATTCTTCGACCGGAAAGTAGCCGAAGTTCGCCATCGCCGAGTAGCGCACCGGAGCGATATGCCCACAGGAGAGCAGCAGCCGGTCGCGCTGCGGCCAGGCGGGCTCCTCGGGGCGGTGACGCATCACGTGCCCGTAGAGCGCGGTAAAAATGTCGGCCATGTCGAGCGAGCCGGCGGAATGGCCGGAGCCCGCTGCGAGCAGCGCGCGGATGATACCTTCGCGCACATCGGTCGCCTTGAGGTCAAGTTCCCTCAAGCGTTGGGGGGTCAGGGTCTGCATCCCCGCGTTATACCAGGTGATGCCCCGTCGGCCCTCGCGGGAAGGTCGCTTAGTACCCCAACGCCGCGCCGGCGGGGTGGCGGCGATCGCTGCCGCCCTCGAGCAACCCCGTCTTCGGATCGACGATGATCGCCTGCGCCGAGCCCCAGGTGGGAATCTGCACGAGCTTATAGCCCTCTTTTTCGAGTGCAAGAATGACGCTCGGTGCAAAAGCACCCGGCTCGTATTGAATCTCATCGGGAAGCCACTGCATGTGGATCCGCGGCGCGTCGACGGCCGCCATCGCGTTCATACCGAAATCGACGGCGTTGAGAATCGTTTCGAGCGTAATGGTGATGATGCGCGATCCGCCGGGGCTTCCGGTCACCATGAAGAGTTTGCCGCCATGCAACACGATCGTCGGCGACATCGAGGAGAGCGGGTGTTTGAACGGTTCGATCGCGTTGACTTTCCCTTGCACCAATCCATACATGTTCGGCACGCCGGGTTTCGAGGTGAAATCATCCATCTCGTCGTTGAGAAAGAATCCCGTCGTGCCCGCCATTACCCCCGAGCCGAACCAATCGTTGAGCGTGTAGGTGACGCCGACGGCATTTCCCCAGCGATCGACGATCGAGAAGTGCGTGGTATCGCGATGCTCGTGCCAGTGGACGCCGAGCCCGGGATGCACTTGGCTCGAAGGGGTCGCGCGCGTCGGTGAAATCTCGGCACGTAATTTCGCGGCGTACGATTGCGAGAGCAACTGCGCGATCGGCTCGGCGCCGAATGCCGGATCGCCGAGATAGGCATTGCGGTCGGCGTACGCGCGCCGCTCCGCCTCGACGAGATAGTGCGCTTCTTTGATGGAATGCCAGCCCCACTGCGTAAACGGATAAGGTGCAACGATGTGCAGAATTTCGCAGATCGTCACCCCGCCCGAACTCGGCGGCGGCGATGAAATAATTTTGTAGCCGTGGTAATCGCAAACGGTCGGCGTGCTGACGACGGTGTGATAATCGGCGAAATCGCGAAGCGAGAGTATGCCGCCGTGGGCGTTACTTGCAGCGACAATCGCGTGCGCGATCGGTCCGCGATAGAACGCCGCCGCGCCGCCGCGCGAAATTTCTTCTAATGTGCGCGCGAGCTCCGGCTGTTTGACGACCTGTCCCGGCACCGGAAGATGCCCGTTCGGCATCCAGATCGCGCGGAGATTCGCTTGCTTCGCAAACGTATACGCACCGCTGTAACCCTCGGTGAGCGAACCGCGGAACGGAATCAGATCGCCACCGACAAAGGTGAAGCCATTTTTCGCCAAAGCGATCGCGGGCGCCATCAGTGCGGAGCGAGACATCGTGCCGAAGCGTTTGCGCGCCGTCTCCATGCCGGCGACCGTGCCGGGAACACCGATGGAGAGCCAGCCTTTCGTCGAGCGACCCGGCACGACGTTGCCCTGTTTATCGAGATACATCGACGGCGTCGCGCGCGCCGGTGCAACCTCGCGGAAGTCGATGAAGGCACTACGCCCGTCGTGCATGCGCACCAACATGAAGCCGCCGCCGCCGATATTGCCGCAGCACGGGTCGACGACCGCGAGCGCGTACGCAACAGCGACCGCTGCGTCGACGGCGTTGCCGCCGTGTTTGAGGACCTCGAGCCCAACCTGCGAGGCGTAGCGCTGCTCGGTCACCACCATGCCGTGCCGACCGATTCCCATCGGCGGGGAGATCGGCATCTTCGGGCGCGGCCAGGGGCCGACGGCGAGCAGCGAGAGCGCGGAAAGGGCGGCCAGCAGTGGGCGAAGGAGAGGCGCAGCGATTTTCATACGCCCCAATTCGTGGCCCGGTCGATAAAATCCACGCGGTTCGAGCCTTCGCTCTCCTCCGCCTTAAGGTAGAGCGGTTCAGAAGGAAGGCCGCGGGGTGGGGACAAGTCGAGGCGCGGCTGGAAAAAGTACTTTCTTCATTTTGCGGGCGGTTGGGATGGCTCACGATTTCACGTTTCTTCATCTCTCTGAGAGAGCGACCGCATGATTCCTCGCCTTCACCGTCTCGTTTCGGTATCGCTCGTGGGCGTGGCGCTCATCGCCGCTTCGCCTGCTGCCGCCCCGCATTCACTCGCGCTCGTTCCTCGTGCGATCTACCCCGGTGCGACCTTTCGCTACGAACGCACCTTCACCGCAACGAGATCTCCGGCGATTCACGAACTCATGGTCGTGAAGATTCTCTCGGTTTCGCAGACCGGTTATTCGGCGCGCATCACGTACAAGAGACCCGGAAATCCGCCCCGCGTCAGAACGATCGTTGCCGACCCTGCCGGTTGGATCGATACCGATGGTTCGAAGCGGCCGCACGATTTTCTCACCGTTGACGCGGCGCGCTACTGTCAACTTCCAGCGCAGTTGGTCACCGGATCGCACTGGCGATGCAACGCAAGAACGGTCTGGGGCTACTGGCCTTCGGGCTCGGCCCGCGTTACCATCAGGAACGCGACGAACGATACTTTGCAACTGAGCGAGACCGGCGTCGGCGCGCCGAAATTGCAAACCTCAATCGATGACGATACCGGCCAGCCGGTTTCAACGAGAACCACGACTTCGTGGCATACGGTATCCGACTTCGATCGACTCATTCTTTTTCGCGAGCGCATGACCGTCCGCGTAGAAGTTCATGTGGGGCGCCAGATATTACCCGTAACACTAACGACAACGATCCAGCGCGAACAGTGAGCCGCGTACTCACACGCACGATTCTGACGGCGGCTGTTTTGGCGCTCTCGTGGGGATATTGCCGTGCAGCAAACGATGGATCGCTCTGCGTTCGCGTAACGAACGCCGTTTCGACCAAGCCGCTCGCCGGCGTTCGTCTCTTCATCATCGGGGCCGGGAAGGGCGAATCGTACGTTGGCCTTACCGATATTCGCGGAAGCGCGTGTTTTCGCCATCTACCATCTGCTGCGTTTAGAGTTTTTGTAAGAAAGAATCGCTTTCGATCGCTCGCGCTCTCCGTACAGGTTGCGGCTCGTCGCATGCTTCATCTCGATTTGGTATTGCATCCCGCCGAGAAGGTTATCGCGCACGTCGTTACCGAGCGAACCAGGAACGCAACGTATGAAACCGTCTCAACGAAGTCGTCGCTCTCGAAGGTTACTCCCTCATTGCTCGCTGCAATGAACGCGATCCCGGGAATCCACGTCGCCGCCGGAGCATCGGGGCTCGGTGCATCGGCCTCCATTCGCGGACAAGATCCATCGATGACTTCGTACACGATCGATGGGGTGAACGTCGGGAACTCGGCGGCGTCGACGATCGATAGCGATTTGCTCGATCAAGCACAAGTGGACGCGCAGAACGATCTCCTCGCGTATTCATTTCTCTCGCCCTCGATGCACGCGCACTATCACGCTTCAGCGCAACAAGGCGCATACGCCCTCTCGGTGATCAAAGGATCGTTCCAGGACACGGTGGGAACCGTCGGGCTCGCCCTCGCGCACGCTACGCGCTCGGCTGAGAGCGCATTAAACGGCCAGGTCTATCTCGACCAGAGTGGCTATGTCTATCGTCATTTCGGGGCAATCGACGTCAACGGAAATTACGTCGACCTATCGCTTCCGCTGGGTTCGTGGGATGCGTCGCTCTCCGATGCAGTCGCGACGAGTCGAACGCTTCCGCTTTCGAATATTCGAACCGGGCCGATCGCGCCAGGCTTCGGCCCCGGCGAAGTTC
>DAIBFU010000106.1:0-4406 GCA_027422105.1 Vulcanimicrobiota bacterium
GTTCCAGTAGCGATCGGCAAGACCGATGAGCGCGACGATCGCCGTCCAGCCCTGGATGACGCGCGCCATCCCGAATGAGATCAGCAACTCGCGAGGCGGACGCGCGTCGCCCGGCCAATTGAATTCGACGGCAGCGACGACGGCGCCGAACGCTTCGATCGCTGGCTCAACGACACGGCACTCGCACCCGCGAAGATCCGCGCGGAGCGCCTCATCGCTTGGGAGCAGGCGCCGCATGCACGCGACGCTCACCCGCAAGAGGATCATCTCGCTCCACTCTTCGTCGTCGCCGGAGCCGCCACGCTCGCTGCCGAGCGCGACTATCACGACGTCGTCTACGGGAAAACGCTCTCGGCCTTCCGCTTCACGTAGTTTTTGTCTCTATTCCGTAAACTTTCTTAAAAACGCGCTCGGAGCGCTTGCGGCGCCGAGGAGAAGCGGCGAGCCCCCAGCGAAAGGCCGCACTGGGGGAACACGATCCGGGTGCGCCGGGAACGGAGTCTCGACTGATGCGCGAGCGGCGGTTTATTGACCCGACTTGTAGGGTAGCCTAAAATCATGGCCCTCGATCGTTCACATGCGGCACTACGGCTCGCGGCCTCGCTCGCCGGTACCGGGCAAGCCGTTCTTCTCGTCGAGCAGTTCGGAAGGGCGCGGATCGAGTCAGCGATTTTGCCGGTGGAGGCTCGGCGCGCAGCGTACGAAGCCCACCTCACCGAACCGACGCTCGAAGCACTCGAGCAACGCATTGCCCCGGGATGCCCGAGCTTTCCGTTCAGCCTCAGCACCGGTCGCGGCAGCATTCTTCTTCCCGGAATCGACGCTGCGGCGCTGGCTGAGCGCGAGCGCGAACGGTTGCAGCTTCTCGCCGACGCCCTCGCCGCCTCGATCGACGAATGCGCGGCGTTCGCCTACGCTGATTATCTCTCCGAAGGAATAACGATCTACCGGTATCCCGAGAACGAACCGGAGATCGAGTTCATCAATCGCGCCGCGGCGCTCCGCATCGACTCCACTCCGGAGCACGTCATGCTTGAGCCGCGCGCACTCTTCCGCGACCAACATAATCGGCAGCTCGCCTGCGATCTCCTCGCGCTTCTGCGCGACGGCGACGGCTCCACGATCCAGCGCGAAGTCCGTTCGTTGCACGGCGACTCCTATTGGGTGCAACTCCAGCCCATCGCTTTACCTGCGCGCGACGGCGTTCAGCGCTTGCTGCTCATTTCGTCGGATATCACGGTCGTTCGCGCCGGCGAAGAACGCGAGAGCATTCTTACCTCGTGCATCGAACTCGCAGCCGACGCAATCGCCGTCTACCGCCTCGGCCGCGAGAGCGCGGCGCACGCTTCGCTCCTCTATGGGAACCGTGCATTTCGCGCACTCATCTCCGCGCAGGCCGAGGGCGAAGATACATCGCTCAGCACCGCGGAAGGCGAAGAACTTGTCGCGCACGTCCTCCAGCGCTTCGTCGATCGCGATTTCGTCCAAGGAGAGAGCAATATTCGTGTCGCCGGGAACGCGAGAAGCATTCCGGTCGATATCCATGCCCGCCGCTTTCCAAGTGCGATGGGCGCAGACGAATACATCGCGCTTTCCTTGCACGATCTGAGCAAACGCGTCGCTGCCGAGCGCGAGCGTCGCATGCTCTCGAACGCGATCGCGGAATCACTTGATTTTTTTGCGATCGGCGATTTTGTGCCGCCGAGCCGAGGCGGCTCGCATATCCTCTACATGAATCCCGCATTCGCGCACCTCCTCGGCTACGCGCCGGAAGAATTGCTCGGTCGCTCCTCGGGAGTCATCATATCGCCAAATAATACACGGCAGATTCTGACCACGCTTACCGAGAGCATCGAGTACCGGCGCGTCGTGAGCCTGGAGGTGATGATGCGTGCGAAGGATGGACGCGATATTTGGTGTGAGTTCGTCGCGCAACCGATCTTCGACGATTCAGAGGAGGGCGGCTATTGGCTCACGGTCGGGCGCGAGATTACGCTACGCAAACAAGCAACCGGACAGATCGCGCTTCTCACGTGGGTCTTGGATGAGATCGATGCGCGCGTGACCATCTACGAACCGACGAAGGACGAGCATTTTACCGTTTCTTACGAAAACGCCGCCTCTGCAGAGCTCGGGCATTATCGCTTTCTCGAACTCGTCCGCGGCGGCGGAATCGTCGGAAGGCTCGTCAAGGATCGGAAGTTCGCCGAATCGCCGCTGCGCACGATGTTAGCCGACACCGATGGAGAGCATGTGATCGAAATTGAGATTCGCGCGCTCTTCGACGGAGCGGGAAGACTCGCGGCGGTGATCACCATGGAGCGAGACATCGCGCCGGTGAACGCCCACGAAGGTTTCCCGAGCGCCATGCGCCTCGCCCTCGTCACCACCGGAATTCAGAACATGATCCACGCACAGACCACCGAAGCGCGCATGCGCGCGTTGAGTCTTACGCTTCATGAAGGTTTCGGCGCATCGTTGTCGGTGGCCTCGAACGGAAATAATCAGAGCAGCGGCCTCACGTTCGAGCCGACCCATCGACGCGCAACGCTGCACTATTCTTCCGACGGTCCGAAGAGCGCATCGGTGACGTGGAGCGCTGCTCTCGGCAACGCGGAGCTCACGACGCTCCGGCTCGCACTCGAAACATTCTTGGGTGCGGCTCACCTTTCGAGCTGAAAAAACGCATCGAGGTCGAGCTCCCGCTCGACAAGATCCGCGATCTCGTCGAGCGAGTGTTCCCGCTCGCGCGTAATCGAGCGTCGAGCGAAGAGCGCACCGAGCCCAAGAGCGTCGCGTAGCCGCTCGAGATATCGGTGCCGAAATGCATCGTCGTCGAAGATTCCATGCATGTAGGTTCCGGCGACGCGCCCGTCCGACGAACGCGCGCCATCACGCCGCGTTCTCGCTGCACCCTCGTTCGCAATCTCCGCAAAGGGGAGACTCTCTCGGTCGTACGTCGTCTCGCCGACATGAATCTCGTACCCGTGAATCGCCTCGCCGGTCGCGGCGAGCCGTCCGCGAACGCCGATCGTCGTTTTCTCGAGCAGCATAACGGTCGAGAGCGGCAGCAGCGCGAGAGCGGTGTGCGTTCCGCCCGCCTCGACTGCATGCGGATCGTCGATCTGCCGACCGAGCATCTGCATCCCTCCGCAGATACCGAGGATGTTTTGCGCACCGCGCAGCGCAGCATCGAGTCTCCGTTCGCGCAACCACTGCAGATCGGCGATCGTGTTTTTTGAACCGGGAAGGATCGCGAGATCCGCGTTGGCGAGATCTTCGCAACGATCGGTATACCGCAGGTCGACCGACGGCTCCGCGGCGAGCGGTTCGAAATCGGTGAAATTCGAGAGATAGGGAAACGCGATGACGGCGACGCGCAGTCGATCGTCATCGCGACGCACGTGCCAAGGCGCGCCGAGTCGCCGCCGTTCGAGCGCGAGCGAATCTTCTTCATCGAGTTGCAGATTCTTGAGAAACGGGACGACACCAAAACAACGACGCTCGCAACGCCGCTCGATCTCGAGGATTCCCGGCTCGAGCAAGCTTCGGTCGCCGCGAAATTTATTGATCGCAAAACCGGCGATGCGCGCTCGGTCGCTCGCGTCGAGAAGCGCCATCGTTCCGTAGATCGATGCGAAGACGCCGCCGCGGTCGATGTCGCCGACCAACATGCACCGCGCGTCGGCAGCGTGCGCCATCGCCATATTGACGATATCCCCTTCGCGCAGATTGATCTCCGCCGGCGATCCCGCGCCTTCGAGGACGATGACGTCGTACTTTTCGGCGAGCCGCTCGTACGATTCGAGTACCGCCGCCCAAAATCGCTCGCGATTCCGCCCGCGATAGTCGGCGGCGTGTACCGTTCCAAAGCGCTCCCCTTGTAGAACGACCTGCGCCCCCTCGCTCGAACTGGGTTTGAGGAGAATCGGGTTCATGTCGGCGCTCGGCGCGATCCCGGCGGCCTCGGCCTGGAGCGCCTGAGCGCGGCCGATCTCCTTGCCGTCGGGGGTTACCGCGGAGTTGAGCGACATATTCTGCGCTTTGAAGGGAGCGACGGCGACGCCGCGGCGCGCGAGAGCGCGACAGAACGCCGCCGCGATCAACGATTTTCCGACATCCGAGCCGGTGCCGAGTACCATGAACGCCTTCGCGCGTCGGCGTTCACCGTTCCCCTGAGCCTGCGAATTCATGCGGCGCCTCGGATTCCCGAGGAGCCCGGCAGAGCCTCTCACGAAGGGCCGACGACCCAAGCGGCGAAAACCGATGCTTTGCCGACGCCCGAAGCGATACGGGCGTTTTTTATGCCGAGCCGCCACGTGCGGCCATTCTTGGCGGAGAGCCTACCGATGAACGAGCACCCGACCCTTGAAGCGCCCGAAGCGCCCGTGCAGAGCATGATTTTC
>DAIBFU010000107.1:0-4302 GCA_027422105.1 Vulcanimicrobiota bacterium
TCATCCCAACCTTGCGGCCAAGGATGTTCTTCATCGTATCCTCGTCCTAAAAGTGTGTTATAACAACTGTGCCTAGCGTATTGCTCTTCATCTCTTTCGACGCGCGACATAAAGCCGCGGCCGACGCTAGCGCCACAACCTGGGGATTCTACCCGGAATCGCCGCCTTCGTCAAGGCTTCGCTTCGGAGGGCGAGGATTCGCTTACGACTTGCGCTGGTGGAGGGTGATCGTGTTGCCGTCGAGGTCGTGGAGCTGCGCGATCCAGCAGATCGGCGTCTCGAAGGGTTCGCTCACCTCGATGCCTGAAGCAAGCAAGCGTTCGCGCATCGCCGCGAGGTCATCGATCTCCAGGGCGAGCGAACCCGCGCTTCCGGGGGCGCCGACCTGGGGGAAGGCGCCGATGCCGAAGGTCGCCCCCGCGATATCGAACTCGGTCCACACATCGGAGGCCAGCCCCGAAGGGGTGAGCCCGATCGTATCGCGGTAGAACGCGAGCGCTTTTTGCATATCGCGAACCGGATACATGACGAAGGCAAGCTCCCGAACGGCCATCGATGGCACTCCTGTCGTCGAGCGTTAGGTGAAGGCGGGGATCCCGGTGATCGCCTGCCCGATGACGAGCAGATGAATCTCGCTCGTCCCTTCGTAGGTGAGCACCGACTCGAGGTTATTCATGTGTCGGATGACCGGATACTCCAGCGTCACACCGTTCGCACCTAAAATACTGCGAGCTTCCCGCGCGATCGCCAGCGCTTCGCGAACGTTATTGAGCTTGCCGAAACTCACTTGCGTCGGGTGTAGCTGCCCGCCGTCCTTCATGCGGCCGAGGTGAAGCGCTAACAGCGTTCCTTTCTGGAGCTCGAGCAGCATGTTGACGAGTTTTTCCTGCGTCAGCTGAAATCCGGCGATCGGTCGATCGAACTGCACGCGTGAGGTCGCGTATTCGAGCGCGCTTGCATAGCAACTCCGCGCCGCTCCCATGACGCCCCAAATGATGCCGAATCGCGCCTCGTTGAGGCAGGCGAGCGGCCCACCGAGCCCGCGCGCCTTCGGTAAGCGGGCGGCGTCGGGAAGGCGGACGTTATCGAGAATGAGTTCGCTCGTCACGCTGGCACGCAACGAGAGTTTCCGATGGATGATGTTGGCGCTAAAACCTTTTGTGTCGGTCGGAACGACGAAGCCGAGGATGCCTTCATCGCTTCGCGCCCACACGATCGCGACATCGGCAAAGGATCCATTCGTAATCCACATCTTCGTGCCGTCGAGCACCCAATCGGTGCCGTCGCGACGTGCGGTCGTGCGCATTCCGGCCGGATTACTTCCGAAATCGGGTTCGGTGAGTCCGAAGCATCCGATCTTCTCTCCGCGTGCCATCGCCGGCAGCCACTCGTTCTTCTGCTCTTCGCTTCCCCAGTGATGGATCGCGAACATCGCTAACGAACCTTGAACCGAAGCAAAGCTGCGAACGCCGGCATCGCCGGCTTCGAGTTCCAAGCACGCGAGGCCGTACGCGACGGCACTCGCGCCGGGGCATTCGTATCCGTGCAGATGCATGCCCAAGAGTCCGAGCGAGCCGAGCTCGCGTCCGATCTCGCGAGGAAGCGTCCCTTCCTCGAACCAGCGTGCGATATCCGGTGAGATACGGTCGCGCACGAACGCGCGCACGGTATCGCGGATGAGTCGCTCTTCGTCATCGAGGAGCGCGTCGATTCCGAGAAAATCGAGAGCGTCAGGCATCGATGGAGGTTCCATCGGCGATCGACGTTTTAACGTCGTGGGGATTCAGTATGAAAATTTTCGTACGTACGTGACGCAGATCCACGAGACTCCTAACGTTTTAAGGCGCGACCGAGCTTTTCAAAGAGTCCTTCGATGGCGCGCGATTGCTGGTCTTCGACGCGGCGCCAGAGGAGACGACCGTCGGGCTCGGCGAGATCGACGTCGACGCGATGCTCGACCGTCGTTTGCTTCCCTTCGGTGTGGAGATAAAAACCATGCGTCCCATCGACGCCGTCGTTGAGAAAACGCCAGACGATGCGCTCTTCGGGGACCACATCATCGAGTCGAGCGTGGATCCCCAAATGCCAGGCCTCAGTGCGTCCCGGCGTAAGCGGCCCGGCCGTCCGCATGAACGGCTGCGAGGCGTACGGCCAAATATGGTCGCCCGAGGTCCCCATCTGTTCGAGCAGATGGAAGATCCGACGTTTCGTGCCGGTGTAGGTGCGAGCGTGTGAAGTATGAAGCGGCTGGGACATAGCCGCTCCATTCTCCGTCGGGTTGCACGAATCCGCGCTCGCGGCGAAGCTCTGCTTAGCTCTTCGGTCCGATCTCTTTCTGAGCGAGTTTGTTGAGGTGCCCGATGATGACGACGGCGAGTACCGTCACGATGACCGCATAGAGCAGCTCGGCCCAAAGACCGCTTCCGTTTTTCAAAAAACGCCCGACAAGATCGGCAATAAACTTATTCCACGCTCCAGCGGCAAGGAGCCCGAAGGCGATGGTGGCCAGCGAGAGCATCGTCCCAAGATAGGTCGGCTTCACGTCCATAAAGCAATCCCTCCTACGGTCGTCGAGTGCGCTGCCGCACGCGCAATAAAAAAGCAGGCGGCCCGAGTACCTTCTCGGGTCGCCTGCTTTTCGCTCTTTTGGCTTGACTATGCCTTGAGTTCGATATCGACGCCTGCCGGAAGATCGAGGTGCATCAGCGCATCCATCGTTTTCGGCGAGGCCTGAAGAATATCGACGAGACGTTTATGCGTCCGCATTTCGAAGTGCTCGCGCGACTTCTTATCGTTATTGGTCGAACGCTGAACGCAATACCGGTTGATCTCCGTCGGCAACGGCACGGGGCCGCGCACGAAGGCACCGGTACGCTTCGCGGTTTCGACGATTCGCTCCGCGCTTTGGTCGAGGACTTGGTGGTCGTAGGCCTTGAGGCGAATACGAATCTTCTGCTTAGACATCTCTCTTCGAATCCTTCAGTTGACAAAGAACGTTTGCGCGGCGACCGCGCGAGGAAAGGCGTTGGTAAACTAGGCCGAAACCGAGGTCACGACGCCGGCGCCGACGGTGCGGCCACCTTCGCGAATCGCGAAGCGAAGACCCTCTTCGCAAGCGATCGGAGTGATGAGCTCGACTTCCATCTGCACGTTGTCGCCCGGCATGACCATCTCGACGCCTTCAGGCAGCTTGATGGTTCCGGTGACGTCGGTGGTGCGGAAGTAGAACTGCGGGCGATAGTTCCCGAAGAACGGCGTATGACGGCCGCCTTCGTCCTTCGAAAGGACGTAGACTTCGGCTTTGAACTTCTTGTGCGGTTTGATCGAGCCCGGTTTCGCAAGCACTTGGCCGCGCTCGATATCGTTGCGATCGATACCGCGGAGCAGAACGCCGATGTTGTCGCCGGCGATGCCCATATCGAGCAGCTTGCGGAACATTTCGATGCCAGTCACCGTGGTTTTGCGGGTCTCCTCTTGGAGACCGACGATCTCGACTTCTTCGCCGACCTTCACCTGGCCGCGCTCGACGCGCCCGGTGCCGACCGTACCACGGCCGGTGATCGTGAAAACGTCTTCGACCGGCATGAGGAACGGTTTATCGGTCTCACGCTGCGGCTGCGGAATATATTCGTCGATCGTATCCATGAGTTTGAAGATCGGATCGGCATCCGGGTCGCCGCGCTTACCGCTCGAGTTAAGCGCTTTGAGCGCCGAACCGCGGATGATCGGCGTGTCGTCGCCGGGGAATTCGTACTTGCTGAGCAGCTCGCGCACTTCCATCTCGACGAGTTCGAGCAGCTCGGCATCATCGACCATGTCGCACTTGTTCAGAAACACGACGATGCGCGGCACGCCGACCTGACGCATGAGCAGAATGTGCTCGCGGGTCTGCGGCATCGGGCCGTCGGTCGCCGAGACGACGAGAATCGCTCCGTCCATCTGCGCGGCGCCGGTGATCATGTTCTTGATGTAGTCGGCATGCCCGGGGCAATCGACGTGCGCGTAATGGCGCTTCACGGTCTCGTACTCTTGGTGCGAGATCGCGATCGTAATACCGCGTTCTTTTTCTTCGGGAGCGTTATCGATTTCGTCGACGCCGCGCTTCTGGGCGAGCCCTTCGGTCGCCAGACAGTTCGTGATCGCCGCCGTGAGCGTGGTCTTGCCGTGATCGACGTGACCGGTGGTGCCGATGTTAACGTGCGGCTTGGTACGCTCGAACTTTGCTTTAGCCATGGTGTTTTTGCGTTGTCCTCTTTCGGTGTTACCTGGTGATTGAACGCCTCGAGCTTATGCCGCCGAGGT
>DAIBFU010000108.1:0-4300 GCA_027422105.1 Vulcanimicrobiota bacterium
TGCTCTTTACCGCCGCATTCGCACTCGGCATTTTTCTCATGAGCCGACAGACACGCTACACGCTCGATCTGCAGAGCTTTCTCTTCGGTGACATTCTCTCGGTGACGCGCGGCGATCTCACGTTTATCGTCGTCGTCGGCGCTGCCGTGTTCGTCGCGGCATTGCTCGCCTATCGCGACTTGCTTTTCGCCTCATTTGATCCGGTCGTCGCCGAGGCGGCGGGGATCCCGGTGAAGTGGCTCGACTATGGGCTGCTCGTTGCGCTCGCGCTGACCATCGTCGTCGCCTTGCAGTCGGTCGGCATCGTTCTGGTTGCCGCGCTTTTGGTAACCCCGGCGGCGGCAGCCTACCAACTCGCGAAGCGTTTTACGCCAATGCTGCTGCTCTCGGCGGTGTTCGGCGTCGTCAGTACCGTCGGCGGACTCTACGTTTCCTATTTTCTCGGGAGCTCGAGCGGCGCAACGATCGTCCTGATGGCGACGCTGCTATTTTTCCTCGCCGTCGCGATCAAGCGACTCCGCCTCGCGTAACACGCGCAAGCGTTGCGCATCGATCCGCTCGAAAAAGCCCGCATCCACTAACGCATCGAAGACCTCGCCGAGCAGTGCACGCTCGTTCTTATTCGGCATGCCGGCCCAGCGCATTGCGGCTTCGTTTACGTCAACGATCGCATTCGGTTGAAGAAGCGAGGCGAGAAATGCGGGCGGAAGTTTTGCGCGCTCCATCCGGCGCGCAAGCGGCGCCAGCGCCGCAGCGAGGCCGTTCGCTTGCGCTGCCTCCGGGAGCGGCGCCGATGCGACGGGCGGCACCGCAGGCGGCATAACCACGGGTTGCGCGGCGTTCGTCCCATCGGCCATGCGCGCGATCGCCGCGTCGGCGAGCTTTGGAAAGGCGCGACCGAGCGCCAGCAGCAGCGGTTGCACGCGGTTGGCGTCGATCCGCGAACGTCGTTGCTCGATGCCGTCGAGGAGCCGTCGCGCAACCTGACGAGGATCTGCGCGGCGCATCGATCGCGGGGCTGCTGTTCCCGAGACGGTGGAGAACTCCGTTGCGACGACCCCCGGGTCGCAGTACGATACGGCGATGCCGTCGCGACGAAGTTCGCGACGCAGTTGCGTGCATGCCGCGCGTACCGCGGCTTTTGCCGCACAGTAGGCTCCGAAACCGGGCACCGGCATGACGGCGAGCCCCGAGCCCAACATGGCGATCGTACCGCGCGTTGCGCGCAGGTCCGGGAGCAACGCGCGCGTGATTGCCAGCGGAGCGGCAAGATGCAGATCCCACTGCTCGCGCAACGCCGCATCGCTTTGCTCCAGCAAGGTTCCCGCGCGCGCGGCACCGGCATTGTGCAGAAGAATATCGATGCGTGGGAGCGCGGAGCGGGCCGCAGCGGCGATGCGGGCAGGCGCATCTGCAGCGGTGATATCGCAAACCAGCGTAGCGAAGGGCGCGCGCTCGCCGACCTCGGCGGCAAGGCTCGTCAGGCGGTCGGCCCGGCGCGCGATTGCAAGGACGGCATAGCCGCGCTCGGCGGCAAGCAACGCAATCGCGCGCCCGATGCCGCTGCTTGCGCCGGTAACGATGATGCCGTGCCGTTTATCGGACATCGGCGAGATACCGTTCGTAGTTTGCGGCGATCGCTCCGGGCATCGCAGCGTAGTACTCCGTTTCGTCGACGAAGGGCGGATGCGTCTGTGGAAGCACGCTCATCTCGCGCGTCGCGAGTGCTGCGAGTGCGTGTGCGACCGGCTTCAATGTGCCGTTTGCGCGAACCATGCCGAAGCGGAATTCGTGCGTTGCAAGATCGAAGGGTGGAAGTGCTGCGAGCGCTTCGTCGTAATCGCTCCAACACCACCACATCGCGCCGAGCGCACCCCGGCTCTGCAGCCGATCGACGACGGCAATGCAGTAGTCGGCCATTTCGCGCTCGGTAAGGCAGGCAAACGGTTTTGCAAGCTCAGGGTGCGCTTCGTTCGGTGCGCACGCGGGGTTTCCGAACTCCGAAAAGAGTACCGGCTTTTCCGTAAACGAGCGCGCGAGTTCGCAGAGATACGGGACGACCTCGGCGTCGAGTCGATCGCGCGCGAACGCGCTGTAGACCGAATAGCCGTGCATCGTCGCAAATCGCCACGGGAGCGAGATGCTCGACGGCCGGATATGCCGATCGCGTTCGAAGTCTTCGCCGTGAATGCCGCCGGTCACAGCGACTCCCGAGTGTTCGGAGAGAATCGCGGAGAGCATCGCACTCCAGCGCGCAGCATCTTCGGGCGTGCGAGGCTCGCGCAGGTTGGAGAACTCGTTGCCGAGATCCCAGCACCAGAGCGAGCGGCGCCCGCGAGCGCGCTGCGCTATCGTGCGCGCGAAGAGCTTCTGCGCCTCCAGCAACTTTGGGTCAGCGTAGAAATCGCCGATCCCGTACGGGGATTCGCCGGCAAGCGTCATGCTGCGAAAGCGTCCGTGCGGCGTTGCCGGGTCGAGGCTCCACGGCGGCAGCCAATTCACGCCGCTCATGTGCCCGCAAAAAAGCGTCGGCATCGCCTGCAAACCCGCCTCATCGATGGCGTCCATCACCGCGTCGAAATGCGCGAGGGCAGCCTCGTCGATCCGATCGATCTCCGGCTGAAAGCTCTCCCAGCGCAGAAAAAAGCGGACGACATCTAAGCCGAGGGCGGCGATACGCTGCATGTCGGCGCGCCAGTCCGCGGCCTCGAAACGCTCCCAGGCATACATCGCGCTGCGAGCGGGCCAATAATTGACGCCGAGCCGAAATCTTTCCATCGCTTCATCCCCTCCGTTTTGCAGAGCATCGCTGCGAGGTTGCGCCCTGGGTCGGCGCGAAACGCCTGCGCTATATGGATAGCCCGCCGCCGCTCGTCGGTATCGTCATGGGGAGTCGATCCGATTGGGAGACGATGCTTCCCGCACACGATACGCTCGTCGCACTGCAGATCCCCTGCGAAATGCAGGTGCTTTCCGCTCATCGCATGCCCGATGAAATGTTTGCATATGCCGCAGCCGCGGCCGGCCGAGGGCTTCGTGCCATCATCGCCGGGGCCGGTGGGGCGGCCCACTTGCCCGGCATGATCGCCGCAAAAACCACGCTCCCGGTCATTGGCGTCCCGGTGCAGTCGAAGGCACTGCGCGGTATCGATTCGTTGCTCTCGATCGTGCAGATGCCGCCCGGCGTACCGGTCGCCACGATGGCGATCGGCGGTGCCGTTAACGCCGCGCTCTTCGCCGCGCGGATGATCGCGCTCCACGACACGCGCGTTGCCGATGCGCTGCTTGCTTATGTTGCCCGTATGCACGGTGATGCTGCCGCGAGCACGCCGCGGTGATGCATCGTCTGGGGGTGATCGGAGGCGGCCAGCTCGGCCGCATGTTCGCGCTGGACGCCAAGCGCATGGGCTATCACGTCACGGTTCTCGATCCCCAAGAACATTCGCCGTGCGGTCAAGTTGCCGACGAACAGATCGTTGCGTCCTACGACGATTTGGTGGCGATCGAAGAGTTGGGGAAGAAGAGCGATATCGTCACCTTCGAGTTCGAAAATATCGCCATCGGTTCGATTGAATATCTTGAAGCCGCAGGTTTTCGGGTGACACCGGGAAGTTCGGTCTTGCGCATCACGCAAGATCGTCTGTTGGAAAAAACGTTCGTTCGCGAATGCGGCATTCCGACGGCGGATTTTGCAAAAATCGAACGCATCGGCGATCTCTCCGAGGCGGCGATGATGGTGGGCTTCCCGGCGATTATGAAGACCGTGCGCGGAGGCTATGACGGAAAGGGACAATGGCGCGTCGATACGCTCGACGCCGCTCAATCTGCCTTTGCCGCCGGCAAAGGCGCAACGATGATCTTCGAACGCTTGATCTATTTTGTGAAAGAACTCTCGGTCATTGCAACGCGCAACGCGCAAGACCAGGTCGTCACCTATCCCGTCGCCGAGAATTCGCACGACCAAGGGATCCTCTCGATGACGATTGCTCCGGCCCGCATCAAGGCCGATCTGGCGACGCGCGCAGCCGAGATGGCCGCAACGATCGGGCGGAAACTCGGTATCGTCGGAACCTACTGCGTCGAATTTTTTCTCAACGAACGCAACGAACTACTCGTGAACGAGATTGCACCGCGTCCGCACAACAGTGGGCACTATACGATCGACGTTACGCCATGCTCGCAATACGAGCAGCACGTTCGCGCGATCTGCGATCTTCCGCTCTCCCCGCCGCGCCTTTTTGCCAACGCGATCATGCTCAATATCCTCGGCGCGGGGAAAGGCGATACGCTCGGCGGAGTC
>DAIBFU010000109.1:0-4251 GCA_027422105.1 Vulcanimicrobiota bacterium
GATCGGACGCGACGATGCGGCGGCTCAGGCCTGCCTCGCGCTCGACCGCTACGTCTCGCGCGCTCACGCTCGTATCCGGGTCGACGGCGGGGATCTGGTGCTCTCCGACCTCGAGAGCCGGAACGGCACCCGCGTCGAGGGCGCGAAGATCGTGGGAACCGTGCGAATCGAACCCGGAACGCCCTTCATCGTCGGGCGGACCGCGCTGCGCGTGCTCGTCCATCCCTAGCGTGCGCCTGGCGACAACGGTCGAGGAGCTGCGCGCCTGGCGGCGTGAGGCGCCTCCGACGCTTGGATTCGTGCCAACGATGGGTGCGCTCCACGAAGGGCACCTCGATCTCGCACGTTTCGCGCGCTCGCAGAATGCCGCCGTCGTCGCATCGGTTTTCGTGAACCCGATGCAATTCGGTGAAGGGGAGGATCTCGCGCGCTACCCGCGCGATCTCGCCGGCGACCGCGAAAAACTCGCTGCAACCGGCGTCGATCTGCTCTTCGCGCCGTCGACCGAGGAGATCTATCCGCAGGGTTTTAGCACGGCGATCGATGTCGGCGCGGTCGGCGACGGATTTGAAGGCGCGCTGCGTCCGGGGCATTTCCGCGGCGTTGCGACGGTGGTCGGAAAATTGTTGCACATGGTCGCTCCGCAGCGGCTCTACGTCGGCCAAAAAGATGCACAGCAAAGCGCGGTGTTGCGCAAACTCGTGCGCGATCTCGCCTACGATTGCAGCGTGACGATCGTGCCGACGGTGCGCGAGACCGACGGCTTGGCGATGTCGTCGCGCAATCGTTATCTCGACGAACGCGAGCGTCGCGCGGCGCCGTCGTTGCATCGCATGCTGCGCCGTTTCGTCGAGCTGCTCAAGATGGGTGAACCCTTCGAAATCGCGCGTACTGCCGCCGCAGCGTTGCTCGAGGCGCCCGGAGAACTCGATTATCTTGCCTGCGTCGATGCCGAGAGTTTCGCACCGCTCTCGGCGTTACGCGAGAATAGTTTTGTTATCGCCGCCGCGCGCTTCGGACGCACGCGATTGCTCGACAATCTGTGGTACCCGCGATGAACGGCGCGCGCATCCTTTTGGTGGTGAGCGGCGGCATTGCGGCCTATAAAGCGGCGGCGTTGACGAGCACACTCGTGCAACGCGGCGCAACCGTCGATGTCATTCTCACCGCCGATGCGGAGCGTTTCGTTGCACCACTGACCTTCGCCGCGCTCACCGCGCGCCCGGTCTACACCTCGCTCTGGGATGCGCCGGAACGGATTCCGCACATTCGGCTCGTACGCGAAGCCGAGGTCGTCATCGTCGCACCGGCGACCGCGAACCTTATCGCGAAACTCTGCGCGGGAATCGCCGACGATCTCGCGACAACGGCGCTGCTGGCGGCGCGGATCCCCGTCGTGATCGCGCCGGCGATGAATGCAGCAATGTACGAAAACGAACGCACGGTCGAGAATATCGCAAGCCTGCGCACGCGCGGCTACGAGATCGTCGAGCCGGAGTCGGGCTTTCTTGCCGAGCGCGAAAACGGGCTCGGTCGCCTCGCAAACGAAGAGCGCTTGCTCGAAGCAATCGAACGCGCGCGCGTGCGCCGTCGCTCGTTGCTCGGCATGCGCGTACTCGTCACCGCGGGCCCGACGCAAGAACCCTTCGATCCGGTGCGTTTTATCGGCAATGCATCGACCGGCGCGACGGGGATCGCGCTTGCCGAAGAGGCGGCGCGGCGCGGCGCGAACGTGACGCTCTTACTCGGCCCGACGATGCTCGCGCCGCCGCACGGCGTTCGTACCGAACGCTTTACGACGGCGGAAGAATTGCTCGCGATTGCGCTGCGCGAAGGGCGCGATATCGATCTCACGATCGCCGCCGCCGCCGTCGCCGATTGGCGCCCGCGCGAGTTCTCGGCGGAGAAACGGAAGAAGAGCAATGAGACGCTGCACGTCGATTTGGAGCGCACCCCCGACGTTCTTGCCGCGCTCTCGGCTGCGGGCGGCTCGCGTTATATCGTCGGCTTTGCCGCCGAAACCAACGATCACGAATCGAACGCGCGCGAAAAACTGCAACGCAAATCGCTCGACGCGATCGTCGTGAACGACGTCCGCGATGGTGCGGGTTTCGGATTGCAAGAGAATGGATATGTGCTACTCGAGCGTTCCGGTGCGCGGATCGATCTCGGGCGCGCGGAGAAACGAACGCTCGCCGGACGTTTGTTCGACGCGCTGGAACCATTGCTGAAAGGGAAAACATAGTGCTGCTCGCGATCGACGTGGGGAATACCGAAACGAAATTCGGAGTCCTCGACGGTGACGGCTCGGTGCTGCACATGTGGCGCGTGCGAACGCTGACCAATCGCACCCCCGACGAAATCGGCGTTTTTATCACGCAGCTCTTCGCCGCTGCGAAGATCGATGTGCGCAGCATCGACCGCATCGTGATCGCCAGCGTCGTACCGAAACTCGATTTTGCAATGGTCGGAGCATGCAAGCGGTTCTTCAATCTCACGCCGACGATGTTCGAATCCGATAAACAGTCGCTGATGCCGATCGAGAGCGAACGCGCAGCCGAGGTCGGGGCCGATCTCGTCGCTGCGGCGATCGGCGGTGTCGCGCGGTACGGCGCGCCGCTCATCGTCGCCTCGTACGGAACGGCGACGGTCTTCACGGCGATCTCGCGCGCCGGTGCGTTTCTCGGCGCGGCGATCGGCCCGGGCATCAATGTCTCGCTCGACGCGCTCGTCGGGCGCACGGCGAAGCTTCCGCAGGTCGCGCTCGATCCGCCGCAGCGCGCGATCGGTCGCAACACCGTCGAGGCGCTGCAGGCGGGCATCATGCTCGGTGTCGTCGGTGCGACGCGGCTCGTTATCGAGCGCTTCAGCGAAGAACTCGGTGGGAGAACGCGGGTCATCGCGACCGGCGGCCTCGCCTCGGTGGTGGCGCGCTCGTGCCCCGCGATCGATATCGTCGATCCGCACTTGAGCATGCTCGGCCTCTATCTCTTCGCCGACGCGCTTCGCACGGGGTAGCGCCTTAATCTTCTTAATGAGAAGCCGCGTTCGAAAATTAAGAAACTTTACGTGAACTTAACAAGTAAGGGGTAGAATGGCTCAGTCGCGAGGCTGGGGGCCCGCGCATCCTCCATTTCTATCACTTAGGAGTTCTATGTTGCAGAAACGTTTCAGCGCTATCGGCCTTCTGATGGCGCTCTCTTTAGCGGCATGCGGCGGAGGCGGTTCGGCCACTTCCTCCCTTCCGGTCACTTCTTCACCACGGGTCGCCCGCCCGACGAGCTCGCGCCGTATCGCGCTACCGAAGGTGAAAGCCGCACGGAAGAGCATGTCGACGAGCTCTGGGAATGCCGTCGCCGACGGCGGCTTCGAGAGCGGCGGATTCTCCGTCTGGCAGCAATGCGGCGGCGTCAATGCCTCGATCGTCACGAGCCCGGTGCATAGCGGGAGCTACAGCGAACTGAGTGGTTCGACCGCTTCCCCCGAAGTCAACGGCTACGCCGGCGTCTGCCAGCAGGTCAACATACCGAGCAACGGTGTCCTCACGTTCTGGGTCAACGAAGGAACCAACGACACCCTCGCCTACGCCGATCAGGAAGCCGATCTCCTCGACTCCTCCGGCAATGTCGTCGACACGATCTTCAGCGAAGCCGCATCGACGAACGGTTGGGTCGAACGCAGCTACAATCTCAGTCAGTACGCCGGGCAGAGCTACTGGCTCTTCTTCGGCGTCTACGGCAACGGCTGGAATAACGGGTACATCTACCAATACCTCGACGACGTCAGCCTCAGCGCCGGCGGTGTGACCCCGAGCCCATCGCCGAGCCCAGTGCCGAGCGCAACGCCGACCGCACAACCGACGGCTACGCCGACCGCGCAACCAACGGCAACGCCGACCGCGCAACCGACGGCAACGCCGACCGCGCAACCGACGGCAACGCCGACCGCGCAACCGACGGCGACGCCGACCGCGCAACCGACGGCTACGCCGACCGCGCAACCGACGGCGACGCCGACCGCGCAACCGACGGCAACGCCGGTACCGAGCGCCTATGCGTGCGACGATGCGCAGTTCCTCAGTTACCAGGCAGAGTTCGGCGCGGGAACGATCTCCGGCGATCAACTCGTCGATATCTGCGGTCAAGTCACGCAAGTACTGCCGTCGAAGGTAACCGCGAGCGGAAATCACGGCTACTTCTACGTGCAGATTCCCAACGGCGGTACGATCGAGATCGTCTCGAATCTCGATGC
>DAIBFU010000110.1:0-4234 GCA_027422105.1 Vulcanimicrobiota bacterium
GTTCCACTGGGGGAAGTGTCCGGCGATCCGCAGATAGCCGCCGCGCGGCACCGTTCCACCAGCGATATGGCACGACGAACATTGCATTTGCGCGACGACGTAGGGTTTCGCAAATTTGTGCGTCTGCGTGATGATATTGTAGCCTTCACGCACCAACGCGCCCATTTTCCCCGCCGGAAGATGAGCGGAGTCGTAGAGCGCGGCACCAGCAAGCGGGCGACCTGCAGTCGCTCCGCTGCCGTTGCCGGTAGCACCGCCGGCGCATCCGGCGAGCGCGAGTGCGACGAACGCACCCGCGATCGCGTAGAGAGTTCGCACGCCGCGCTCCCTAGAACGCCAGCGCCGTGTAGGCGTAGCCGAAACGCTTCTGCAGCACCGCTACCGTGGCGACCATCGACGGCACCACGATCGTTCCCGGAATGAGATGCGTGAGAATATCGGCGGCGACTTGCGAGCCGTCCATTCCCTTCGGGGCGAAGCCGCGCTTGACGATCGCACGCGATTGCTCTTCAACGGCGGTGTGACAGGTTAACATCACGAGTCCGCGCCGTTGCAACGTTTGAATCGACCGATCCTGGTAACTCGACTTTTCGTTGTCGGGGTTGGCCGAGAGATCGAACGGGATGTGCGAGGGATAGTGGTAGTTCTTCGTCGCGAAGGCGCCGTCGGGCCCTTTGATGTTGAAGAACTCTCCAATGCGATATTTCGCCCACACGTAGTCGCTGAAGTTGTAGCTCGACGCCGGCCCATGCGCGGCGAACGCCATCGCGATTTTCTCGGCTGGATATCCATATCCGAAATGCAAGCCGTTGAGAGCATTTTTGATATTATTCCAAACCACCGGATTGGGATTGAGAATCTCCCACATCTGACGAATCTCCGCCGGGCGGCCGAGAACTTTATCGAAATGCGCCGCGTCGAAATTGGCTTTGCGTTCGACTAACGCCGTGCCGCCTGGAACTGCTGCCGCTGCTTCGGCGAGCGTTGGAGCAAGGGCGACGAGCGAGGCCGACGTTGCAAGAAAGGCTGTGCGTTTCATGAATTGGTTCCTCCAGTTGTGAAGCCGTAAGAAGCATAGATGGCGCGCGCGCGCGCGCCGGTAAGAAACGTTACGAACGCTTTAGCCGCCGCCGGGTGCGGCGCCTTCGTAATCGCGGCTGCTTGATAGATTGCCGTCGCATTTTCCGAGGCCGGGATTCTCACAACCGCAAGGCGCCCGGTGAGTTTCGCCTGATAAAGCGCTTCGGAGATCCAGACGACGCCTGCATCGGCGCGCCCCGAGAGAATCCAACGCGGGCTCTGACGATGGTGAATCTTCGTCAGCAACGTCGTTCCGGCTTTGCGCTTGCTCACCATGATGGTCGATACCAGTGCCGCACCGCCCGCTTTTCGATATGCCGCCTGAATCTGTCCCGAAACGCCTTCCCACGCGGGGTTCGGCATTGCCACGCGGACGTCGGCGCGACCGAGATCGCGCAAACCCATCACATGTTTTGGGTTGCCTTTTCGGACGAGAATCGCGAGCGTATTGGTCGCATAGGTATGTGCCGGGCCGACAATGCCAAGATTCCTTTCGATCGTCATGCGTTTTTTTCCGGAGAGAAAAACGTCAGGTTTTGGATCGATAACGAGGTTGCCGACCTGTAGGGCGCCGGCCTCGATCTGTTTTGCGAGAATTCCCGGCGGAAGCGTTTCATAAAAAACCCGTTTGATCTCGGGATGCTCGCGCTGGAATGCCGCCACCAATGCGTGCATCGCCATATATTGGTTGCCGGCGGCGAAAATCACCAATTGAGCATTCGCCGGGTTCCCGTGTAGGTCGGGGACGACGTCGACGTTCGGTACGGTGAAGTTGTAGGGCGTAGCGCCGAGCATAGCGGCGGCGAGAATCGCAGTCACCGCGGCGCGAAGACGAAATGGACGAATCATGCCCCGAGCATAGGAGCCGGTGAATTATAAGTCAAATAACATAAATGATGCAAAACCATTCGTTATTCTTATGAAAATCTCGCTCTCACAGCTTGAAACGCTCGCCGAGGTCGCAAAGCGCGGCTCCTTTTCAAAGGGTGCCCGCGCCCTTGGGATCTCGCAACCGGCGGTGAGCCAGCAGCTTGCCACGCTTGCCGCGGCGCTCGGCCTCACCCTTTTTTCGCGTGAAGCGGGGCGTCCGGCGCTCACCGAGGCGGGCCGGATGGTCGTCGAGCGTGCCGGCACCCTCCTCGCCGATGCCGAAACGCTGCTGCGCGAAGCGGAGAGCTATAACGCCGCGCGAAGCGGCCGGCTCGATTTTGCCGCGACGCGAACCATCGGAACCCATCTCGTGCCGAAGCTGCTCGCCGAATTCCTCCGCGAACGCCCCGCGGTCGAACCTCGCGTTCGCATTGCGAACACCCAGGAGGTCGAGCGCCTCGTTCTGCGCGGCGACCTGCTCTTCGGCCTGATCGAAGGGACGATCGACGAGCCCCGACTCGAGTCGCGCCCCTTTGCCCACGATCGCCTGCGCCTTATCGTCGCTCCGCAGCATCCGTTTGCGGGGCGCACGAGCATTCGCGCCGCCGAACTCGCAGACGAGCGCTTTGTCAGTCGGGAGCCCGGCTCAGGCACGCGCGATCACGGTTACGACGCGTTGCGCGCAGCCGGGGTCGAGCCGCCGATCGCGCTGGAGCTTCCCAGCGGTGAAGGAATCGTGCGCGCGGTCGAAGCCGGCCTCGGCATCGCGATCCTCTCCGAATTGGTCGTCGAACGCGCAATTTCGTTACACCGCGTCGTCCCCGTCGCCATCGAGGATCTCGCACTCGAACGAGAATTTTACGTACTCGTGCGGCACGACCGTCCGCTTGCACCGCTCGCGCAGGCATTCATTTCCGCGCTGTTAGGCGAGCCCGGCGCCGAGCAAAGCAAAGGTTCACGCAGCACGGCGCGGAAACATCGCGGTCGAAGGAGTGGGTGTTGAAGAAGGATGACGATTTAGCCGCGCTTGCAAAAGCTATCGACGCCGTCGCTCCGCGGCGTACGCCGAGCGCAAACGATAGCGATCTGCGCCTCGCCCCGGCACACCTCCCTTTCGTCGCAGAGGACGATTCGGCGATTGCCGTCGAGATCGTCGAACTCCGTCGGCTCGATACCACGATGCGCGTTTATACGGCCGGCCCGCGCGTGGTGCGCATGAATACACCGGGGATTGTCGTCGTGCCGCATTTGTGGGGCATCGATGCAACGATACGCGATGTCGTGCGTCGCTTTGCAAAGGCCGGCTTCTCGACGGTCGCACCCGATCTTTACGCGCGCTTCGACGCTCCTTCAGGAGATGATTCGTGTGACAGGGCGCTCTTCGAACCTTTTGCCAAACGTATCGACCGCCGGCAAGCCGATGGGGATATTCGTGCGGCGGCACTGTGGTTGCAAACTCGCTCTCCGCAAGGGCTCATCGGCATCACCGGGCTTTCGGTGGGCGGGCACTATGCACTGTTGCAAGCTGCCGATAACAACGATATTTTCAATTGCGTCGCGCCTTTCTATGGATCGGTCGATCGCATCACGCCCGACCAAATTCACGTTCCGGTTTGCGGAAGCTACGGCGAGCACGATTCTCTGATCTCCGCCGACGACGTGCGTCTCTTTCGCACGCTTCTCACCGTAACGAACGATTTGCGTATTTATCAGACCGCAGCACATGATTTCTTCGATGATCGCCGGACCGCATATGCACCTGCTGCCGCGAGCGATGCCTGGAAAAGGACGCTGGAGTTCTTCAAGAACCATCTCGTCCCGAAACATTAATCGATGACGACAATCCTCTTCGTGATGGGGCTCGTCGCAGCCGTCGTCGTTACGGCGGTGGCAACCGCTTTCTTCATTCGCAACGGCAACCGTGATGGAGACGAAGCGTTCAAGCGCGTCGAGCTATTGCTCGAGCGCGCAAAAAATGATTTGGCCGCGACCCAGCGAGAACTCGTGGATTCTTCTCGAGCTGAGTTTCTCGCTCTCGCCGGGCAGCGTTTCGATACGACGCAGGCCGGAATCGCAGCAAAACTCTCCGAGCTCGTCACCCCCGTCGGCGAGAAACTCACCCAGGTCGATGCCTTCGTTCGCGAACTCGAACAAAAGCGAACGGAAGCCTACACCGAATTACGCGCACAGGTCGCCAACCTTACTGCCAACGGAAGCGACTTACGCAACGTGGCAAACGCTCTCGCTGATAAAACAACGCAGTTGGCGACGGCGTTACGAAACC
>DAIBFU010000111.1:0-4142 GCA_027422105.1 Vulcanimicrobiota bacterium
CGCGACAATGGAGTTACCGATCAGCCCTGCGGTTGCCTCGTAGGTCTGGGATAGCAGGCCAACGAGATTCGCGACGATAGCGCCCTCGTCGATCCAACCAACGCTCTGCGCATCGGCAAGCGACTGCGGCCCGGAGTACGGCGGCGAATTCGGAAAGATCACCACGGCCGTGCCGCTTGCGCGACACGTGAAATTTTGCATCGCCCCGCCGGTTGCGGCGAACCATCCTCGATACCCGAACTCCGCGACGGCAAACCACTGCGTCGGCGCGCTCGGCCATGCGAACAGCAACGATTGCGGCGCGAGCGTCGGCGGATTCGGCGTCATCGAAGCCTGCGGCACGGCTGCAACCATGCCCTCGGCGACCGGGCACGGAATGCTGCGCGTTGCAGTCGCGCCGTTGCGCGTGACGAGCAACGATAGCCCGGTTGCACTCGGGCATGGCGGTTCCGCGGCGATCGCTACGAGTTGCGGCGCCACGGCGCTGCCGCCGAGCGACGGGTGCGCGAGCGCAACCGCACTGCCGTCGCGCCGAAAGAAAATCGCGAACGGCGGCGCGCCGACGCTCGCTTCGCGTAACGTGGCATCGGCAACCAACGGCAACTCGCGCGCGAGGGTCGCCGCTCCGGGAGCGGTGGGGCGCCCGCGGTAGATCACGATGCGAAAGCCGACGATCGTTTTTCCCTGCGTATCGTTGCGCGGCAGCGCTAAGAGCGTCGCGCCGTTCCCCGAGGCACGGGCGAGCGAGCGGGCAAGGGCAATCGCACTATCGAGCTGTGCGGCGGCATCCGCCGTTGCGCCGGGCTCGCGGGCGAGCGTCGCGATGCGCAGCCCGGCGAGCAGCAAGAGCGCGACGATCCCCAGAGCAGCGATCGTTTCAAGCATCGTAAAGGCGCGCTGCGAACCCATAGCCGACGCTGTTCCCACGCCTCCGAGCCGTGCGACACCACCGTTTTTCCGCGGCGCCATCGCGCGCTCGCGGAACCGCCAACTCCCGCGGCGAAGAGCGCGTTTATGTGGCTCGATGCGCTCTCCGCCCTCGGCGGCCTTCTTCTCGTCGCGCTATCGTTACGCGATATTTTCCTCGCCGTTATCCCGCGCGCATCGAATCGCACCTGGCGCGCGAGCGGAACGCTTTCGCGCGTGGGTTGGCCGATCTGGAAACGCATCGCCGCGAACTTTAACGAACACGGCCGCCGCGACGAATTTCTCTCGATTTTCGCGCCGTTCAACCTCTTCGTGCAGATCGGCATCTGGATTACGCTGCTCATTCTCGGCTTCGGCGGCATCTTCTACGCGCTGCGCGACCACCTCCACCCGCACCCCAGCGGACCGGGCGCGATTTATTTCGCCGGCGTTACGCTGCTGACGATCGGTTTCGGCGACATCGTTCCCGGAAACGGCATTACCCGACTTGTAGCGCTTGTAACCGGGGCGACCGGCGTCACGATCATCGCCGTTCTCGCCTCCTTCCTATTGACGATGCTCGCCGCGTTCAACCGGCGCGAAGAATTCGTCGTGCGTTTGAGCGCGCGTGCCGGGGCGCCGCCGAGCGGCGTCGGTCTGTTGCTCTTCTGTGCCGATACGAAAGCGCCGCAAGAGCTTGCGGCATTTTTGCGCGAAGCGGAATCGTGGTGCGTCAGCACGCTCGATCAAACGCTCGCTTACCCGCAGATCGCGCTCTTTCGCTCTGCGCACGACAATCATTCTTGGATGAGTTCGCTCGGCGCGGTACTCGATGCGGCGGCAATCACCGTTACGACCGTCGATGCGCCCTACGCGCAAGCCGAAGCTCGCGCGCTCCTCGGTGCCGCGCGTCACCTGCTCAGCGACCTTGCAAACTACTTCATGCTCCCGCACGCTCCCGGCGAGCGCATCGCAGAGGAGCATTTCGTCCTTGCATGCGAGCGCCTCGAGACCGCCGGCTACACCGTGCGCGACCGAGAGGCGGCCTATGCCGCCTTTTCGCGCATCCGTCATTTTTATAGCGGCCATCTCGAACAGATGGCACAGTGGCTCGCCTCCGACGTTACGGTGTGGCTGGCCGAGCCCGATGCGAACGATCTCGCTCATCCGATGCACGTTCGCTAAGAGCGCCCCGTAGGGCGTCGATTCCCGTACCGGTACGCGCGCTCACCACGTACGCATCGGTGGTGATTCCGACATCGTCGCGCGCCGCATCGCCTTTGTTGAAAACGACGAGACGCGGCGTCGCATCGAGTTGGAGTTCGTGCAGGATCGCATCGACGGCTGCGCGCTGTCGCGGCGTATCGGGATTCGATGCGTCGAGTACCTCGAGCAACAGGTCGGCTTCGTTGAGTTCTTCAAGCGTTGCGCGAAAAGCCTCGACGAGCTCGCTCGGGAGATCGGTAATAAAGCCGACGGTATCGCTGATGCGCGCAAATATTCCCGGCCCGAGATAGACGCGTCGCGTCGTCGGGTCGAGCGTCGCAAAGGGTTGGTCGGCAACGAAGATATCGCTGCGCGCAAGCGCGTTGAGCAGCGACGATTTTCCGACGTTCGTATAGCCGACGAGCGCCACGCGCAGTTCCTCGCCGCCCTCGCGCCGCCGCGTCGCGCGCCCACGACGCACCTCGGCCATACGTTTCTCCAACAACAGAATCCGCGCGGCGATGCGCCGACGGTCGACTTCGAGTTTCGTCTCGCCGGGGCCGCGCGTACCGACACCGCCGCCCAATCGCGAGAGATCGGCGCCGCCACCGGCGAGCTTCGTCGAACGATAACGCAATTGCGCCAACTCGACCTGTAGCTTCCCTTCATGCGAACGCGCGCGCTGGGCGAACACGTCGAGAATCAGCATCGTGCGGTCGACGATCGGTAGCGAGAGCGCCTTCTCGATATTCTTTCGTTGGCGCGGACGCAACTCGTTAAAAACGAGCAAGAGATTGCAATCGAGCGCCGCAGCACGCGCAGGCAACTCCGCAAGCAACCCCGAGCCGATCAACGTCGCCGGGTCAGGAGCATCCCGCTTCTGCACGATCCGCTCGCAGATCGTGACCCCGACGGCGCGAGCGAGCGCTTCGAATTCCGCCAACTCCGGTTCGAGCGGGCGTTTCGGGTCGCGCAGATCGACCGCTACGACGAGTGCGCGCTGCGGTTTGCTATCGGTTGCAACTGACGGATGAGCCAACGGAGCCCTTCTATGAAACGGGGACTAGGATGTACGAGAATATCGTCGTTCGGCGGAATGAGAATGCGATGGAGCCGTACCGCGGGAAGATCTCTCCACGGCGCTTTTGCGAGCACGCTGCCGATCCCGCTATCGCGCGTCGCGACGATTACCTCCGGGCGCGCGGCGAGCAATCGCTCCGGGCTGAACATCGCATAGGGTTGCGCGAGCTTCGTCACCGCAAGCCGTCCGCCCGCGAGTTCGATCATCCGCGCGATGTAACTCTGCGGCCCGACCGTCCAGATCGGTTCGACGCTCAACGTGACGAAGACGCGCGGATGCGTGCGAAACGAACGCGTGCGCGCGTGCAACGCTGCAGCCTGCCGCCGCAAATCGGAGACGAGCCGCGCGGCACGTTGCGGCACCCCGGCCGCCGCTCCGATGCGCGTGATATCGCTAAAAATATCTCGGTAACTTTCGTCGTGAAGCAGGACGGTCCGAATGCCCAGCGCGTGCAACGGAGCGATCAGCTCTTCCTGCGACGGCAGCCCGATGACGAGATCGGCATGTAATGCAACGATTCGTTCGTTATCGACGCTTTGGTAATCACCGATGCGCGGCAGCCCTTTTGCACAGGGAACATCGCGCGAATATGCCGAGACGGCGACGAGTTGGGCCTGGAGCCCAAGCGCGCAAATATCTTCGGTGAAGGACGGCAGCAGCGAGACAATGCGGTGTGGAGCGAGTAGGCTTGCGACAAGCAGCGTACCGCGAAGAACGTGAAGCACAGCGAGCGACCTTCGCAGTACCAGGAACCCGTGCCTGCGTCGGCCAATAGACGCCGCTACGCCCGGGTGCGGGAAGCCGGTGAGAATCCGGCACGGTCGCGCCACTGTAATCGACGGCATGCCTGCCCGTCGAGAGTCAGACCTTCCAGGGAACGTTTTCAACCTTCGGGACGCGAAATCCCGCAAAGGAGTTCGACATCATGGCCAATGCCGCCGCTCTGCTC
>DAIBFU010000112.1:0-4150 GCA_027422105.1 Vulcanimicrobiota bacterium
GGAACCGGGGTCGGCGTTTGCGCCGGGGTCGGCGTGGGAGCCGGCGTCGGGCTCGTCGTCGGAACCGGCGACGGCGTCGGGGTCGGGCCGACCGAGCCGTAGGTGATCACGCAGCTGCTGCTGGCGTTGCTCCAGAGCGGTTGAACCGGGTAGCTCTGGCCGTTCGGGAACGTGTAGTTTTGGAGATTCGTCCAGGCGCACTTATCGCCGATCTCCGAACCGCTCGAATCGAGCCAGCCGTTGCCGGCGCCCGGATCGGTCTGCGTCTCGGCTTCTTCGTGTCCGCCGACGATCGAAACGCCGTCGAGCGTTCCCGGCGAATTCACCGAACCGACGCCGCAACCGGTCCCCGCGTCGGGAGTATACGGCAGGTTGGTGTAGGCGAGCGGGTTGCCCGAAGGATCGGTGGTGGTGTTGTGATATCCGCACCACTGCGTCGCGAATCCGTTTTGCGTGTAGCCGGTCGGCGTCACGACGATGAAGTTCGCGTTCGAGCTATAGGTGCCGAAGTGTGCGGCGGCGTTCAGGGCTTCGGCCGCCACTTGTGCGTCGGTGTAGGTTTTCGGCGGGACCGAGCTGTCGTACCACACGCCGGCGTACTGCGGGTTCGTGTTCGCAATGTACGTCGTCGCTCCACCGAGCGTCTGGTAATACTGGGTATCGGTATTCACCCAAAGGCTGCCGCCGATCGATTGCATGTATCCGGTCAGGTAGGCCGCTAATCCATCGGGATCCGCGGTCGTGTCGTTCTGGCTCTGCCATCCCCAGAACACCAGGTAGACTTGCGGCGCGGTCTGCACCGGGCCGCCGTTATAAAGAAGGTTGGAACTCGTCGTGCGCATTTTGCCCATGACGGTGCGCGCGTTCGGGCCCCATTGGAAGCTGGGGTGCGAGGCTAAATAATTACGCGAATAAAAAATCTGCGGTTTTCCAACGCGGACCGATTGTGCCGAAACGCGACTGGGGCCGGGCTTCGATGCGGTGTTGTTGCTCTGCGGAAGCATCGAGCTGCTATGCCCTCCGCCGCAAGCAACGAGAAGAGACGATGCAGCAAGCATCGCCACAAGAATTCTGCCGGGTGTTCTCAAACGAGGATCCTCCACAGTAAGAGCCGAGTGTAGCAAGCAGCGCAGCAGGCACGGAGAGGAAGGAGCAGAGGAAAGCACCTGCTGCTCCGAGCTATCTTGCACCGACGCGCCGCGCTTCCTTCGAATTTCTAACAAAAGATTTACAATACGGACTGCGCGCAGATAGGTGTATTCCGTCACTCCGTTGTGCGCGGCTCGCCGGGGTGCCGTTCGAGGACGCCATGCAACGGGCGCGAAGCCCTACGGTCCACGGGAGCCCACGCTTGGGCTGAGAGGGCGGGCTCGATCCGCCGACCGTCGCACCTGATCCGGGTCATACCGGCGGAGGAAGAAATACGATGAAAGTTTATGCATCCGGAAGCGCGCCCTCGATTCGCGTTCCTATGCGCGCGATCCAACTCACCGACGGCACCACGCACACGCTCTACGATACCAGCGGCCCCTATAGCGATGCCGCGGTCGCCACCGATATTCGCCGCGGGCTGCCGCACGTGCGCGCGGAGTGGATCGCCGGGCGAGGCGATACCGTCGAACTCGACGCACCGACCTCGGTCTATCAGCGCGGGCGAGAGGCGATGCGCGAACTCGACGAGATTCGCTTTTCGCAACCGCGTCGCATTCGGCGCGCGAAATCCGGCGCGAACGTTTCGCAAATGCACTACGCGCGGCGCGGAGAGATTACTCCGGAGATGGAGTTCATCGCAATCCGCGAGGGGCTCGCACCGGAATTCGTTCGCGACGAAGTCGCGCGCGGTCGTGCGATTATCCCCAGCAATATCAATCACCCCGAGAGCGAGCCGATGATCATCGGGCGCAACTTCCTGGTGAAGATCAACGCTAATATCGGCAACTCGGCGGTCGCTTCGTCGATCGATGAAGAGGTCGAAAAAATGACGTGGGCGACGAAATGGGGCGCCGATACCGTCATGGACCTTTCAACCGGTAAAAACATTCACGAGACGCGCGAATGGATTATACGAAACTCTCCGGTTCCCATCGGTACCGTGCCGATCTACCAAGCGCTCGAAAAAGTAAACGGTAAAGCCGAGGAATTAACCTGGGAACTCTATCGCGACACCCTCATCGAACAGGCCGAGCAAGGTGTCGATTATTTCACCATTCACGCCGGCGTCTTGTTGCGCTACGTTCCACTCACCGCAAACCGCATTACCGGCATCGTTTCGCGCGGCGGCTCGATTCTTGCGAAATGGTGCCTCGCGCATCATCGGGAAAACTTCCTGTACACCCACTTCGAAGAGATCTGCGAGATCATGAAGGCCTACGATGTTGCGTTTTCGCTCGGCGATGGATTGCGCCCAGGCTGCCTCGCCGATGCGAACGATGCGGCGCAGTTCGGCGAGCTCGAAACGCTCGGAGAGCTCACGAAAATCGCGTGGAAACACGACGTGCAGACGATGATCGAAGGGCCGGGACACGTGCCGATGCATCTCATTAAAGAAAACATGGAGAAGCAACTCGAGCTCTGCCAAGAGGCACCCTTCTATACGTTGGGCCCGTTGGTAACCGATATCGCGCCAGGCTACGACCACATTACCAGCGCGATCGGCGCGGCGATGATCGGCTGGTTTGGCACGGCGATGCTCTGTTACGTCACGCCGAAAGAGCACCTCGGGCTCCCCGATAAAAAGGACGTGAAGGACGGCGTTATCGCCTACAAGATCGCCGCGCATGCCGCCGATATCGCCAAGGGGCATCCCCATGCGCGTCACCGCGACGACGTGCTCTCGAAAGCGCGCTTTGAATTCCGTTGGGAAGATCAGTTCGAGCTCTCGCTCGATCCGGAGACCGCGCGTGAATTTCACGACGAAACGCTTCCCGCGCCCGGCGCGAAGAGCGCGCACTTCTGTTCGATGTGCGGGCCGCACTTCTGTTCGATGAAGATCACGCAGGAGGTGCGCGAGTTCGCGCAAGCGGGAATGGAAGAGAAGAGCCGCGAGTTTCTCGAGCGCGGAGCCGAGGTCTACGTAGCGGCACCGTGATCGCAGCAGTTCTGCTCGATCGCGACGGAACGATCGTACGCGACGAGCCGTATAACGGCAATCCAGCGCTGGTTAAGCCGCTGCCCGGCGCGAAAGCCGCGCTCGACGAACTGCGCGGTCTTGGCCTCGGCGTCGCGCTGGTGAGCAATCAGTCGGGTATCGCGCGCGGGCGCATCACGCGAGCGCAGGTGGAAGCCGTCAACGCGCGCATTATCGAACTCCTCGGCCCGTTCGATGCGGTGCTCTACTGCGCGCACGGCCCCGAGGATGGCTGCTCGTGCCGCAAACCGAAACCGGGAATGTTGCTGGAAGCGATGCGCACCATGGGCGTCGAGCCGCATGAGTGCGTGATGATCGGCGATAAAAACGACGATATCGAAGCGGCGCACGCGGCGGGCGTGCGCGGACTCAAAGTCGACGCGAGCGTCGGGCTTGCCTATGCGATGCCGGCGTTGCGCTGTCTTTACGGCGATTCGGGAAACGGGGACGACGCCGCGTAAATGGTGTTGTCACGCCGAGGAAATGGTGTTGTCACGCCGAGTAGCGCTGTTGTCACGCCGAGTAGCGCGAAGCGCGTATCGAGGCGCGTATCGAGGCGCCGTAGCAGCTCGCCCTCGATACGGCCCCTGCGGGGCCTACTCGGGCTGACAATGATTCTGTCGCCGCTCGTTCGCTTCGCACGGCGACGCGCTCTTTCGGTGGAGGCTAGGGCGAGCCGATGCTGTCGGTCGAGGAGATCCAATAGCGTTCGTCCGGCGTCGGATGTCGAAGCGCGATCCCATGCGTTGCGTGAACGCTCCGCGCGATGCGCCGCCAGATGCGGGTCACCTTTACGACGTAATGCTGCGTTTCGTAATACGGCGGAATGCCGCCGTATTCGACGACGGCCTTCGGCCCCGCGTTATAGGCCGCGATGGCATAACGGTATGGGTGGTGGGTTTTGGCGAAGCGCTGCACCTGTTCGCTGAGGTAGCGCGCGGCACCGGAGAGATTTTGCAGCGGGTCGTGCGGGTCGATCCCCATGCGCGCGGCGGTTCCCGGCATCAACTGCCCCAACCCCAC
>DAIBFU010000113.1:0-4132 GCA_027422105.1 Vulcanimicrobiota bacterium
GTCGTTTATGCCGGCGATCTCGCAAACGACGTGCTCGGCACCCAGCCGAATCCCAACGGACCCGGCACCATCAGCAACGTCGGGCTCGATCAGGATCGCTTCGTTTCCTACGTGGGGCTGCGCGTCTCCAACTTGGTCACCTCGCGGCATCACGCGATCAAATACGGCCTCGACATCGAGCGCGCGAGCTTTCAAGGCAGCCAGACTTTCGCGCAACTCGGTTTGCCGAATGCGACCACCACGCAAGGGCAGGCGGGCTCGCAGACCGGCCTCTACATCGAAGACAGTTGGCAGCCCAGCAAACCGCTCTCATTCGATTACGGCGTTCGCTGGGATACCTCGCACGGGTACGTTTCGGGAATGCAGATCAGTCCGCGCGTCGGCGTCAACTATGCCGTCGATTCCAAGAATATCTTGCACGCCTATTACGGACGTTTTTATGCCGCTCCGCAACTCGAAGACACGCGGGCTGCATGCGTGGTTTTACAAGGTTGCACGACGACGCCGACCTATAACCTCAAACCCGAATTCGACAGCTATTACGAAGCGGGCTTCCGCCACATCTTCAACGCCCGCCTTACCGGATCGATCGATTTTTGGTTCCGCAATGTCGCCAACGTGCTCGACACCACCCAATTACTCAATACGCCGCTCTTCGCGGTCTATAACAACACGGTCGGACAGGCCCACGGCATCGACATCCATCTCGCGGGTCACGACGCTCGCAACGTCAACTCGTGGTTTCTTTCCAGCACGATCTCGCAATCGCTCGCCGGCGGCATCTCGGGCTCCACGTTTCTCTTCCCACCGAATCAGCCCACCTATCCGCTGCAGCTCGAAGACCACTCGCAGACCGTCTCGGCGAACGGTGCGTTCACGCATCGCTTCGGGAAAACGTTACAGAACTTTGCGACCCTGCAGACGGTCTACGGCACCGGTTTCCCCGTGCAATTCCAGAACGGCAACGGCCTCCTTCCGACCCACCTCACCTTCGATTTCGGAATCGGTCAAGAGATACCGGCCGGAAACGGCAACCACCTGACCGCTACCATCGAAATCGATAACCTTCTCAATCACCAGTACATCATCAAAATGGCGAACGGCTTCAACACGACACAGATCGCCAACGGTCGCACGGTGCTGTTCAAACTCTCGGAGACCATCTAACGCGCTCGGCGTGCGGATCTAGCGCCCCTCGATACGGGCGCTAGCGCGCCCTACTCGGGGTGACAGGTAATGCTTACGCGCGCGTTCGTTACGGTGCATTGCAACGGACGCGCGCGGCGTGCGGCGCTTACTCGACGAGCGCCGGAACCGAATCCCCATCGAGGAAAACTCCGAGCTGCGCCGGTGAAAACTGCACCCCGCTCCAAAACGAACCGAACTCGCCGTACTTTGCACTCGCCTCGTCGAATCGCATTTCGTACACGATTTTCTTGAAAACGAGCGGATCGTCTGCATAGAGATCGACTCCCCACTCGAAATCGTCGTATCCGATCGATCCGGAGATGACTTGCGTGAGTTTTCCCGCGTAGGTGCGCCCGATCAGCCCGTGCTCGTGCATCATCTTGCGGCGCTCGTCGAACGGCGTCATATACCAATTCGCATGCTCGCCGCGACGCTTATCCATCGGATAGAAACACGTATAGCGCCGACGGGGAATCTTTGCCCACAGACGCGGCGCAATATACGGGCTCACCGCCTGGCTTGCCAGCGCTTCATCGAACGCGCGCGCCCACTCTTCGCCACCCGATTCGAGGCCGCGCGCAGCGAGGTCGGCGTGAATTTTTCCGGTCGCGTCGTACATGCCGATTTCGAGGATCGAGACATACGAACTCATCGGCTCTAAAAAGAGACGCAGATCGAGCCGATCGACGAGCATCTGTGCGTAAGCAAGGCCGTCGTAGCTACGAGCGTAATGCGTGAGCATGAGGTCGCCCTTGTGCCCGACGAGTTGAACCAGCCCGATATCGCCATCTTCACCGGCATGCATGTGCTCGAAGAGATCGCGTGCGCGGGCAGCAATCTTCGCGCGCCGTTTCTCGCCGACACTCTCCCAGAGCAGACGATCGAAGCGGAACATCCGATGGAGGATCCACCACCCCTCCAACGACTCGGGAACCCGCGGGTCACGCATGCTTTCCTCTCTCTCGCGCTTTCGCACGTTTCATCTCGGCATAGACTTCATCGAGCAACGCCTCGGGGCGTTCGCGATATTTTGCCCAAAGCTGCGGCATTTGCGCGATATCGGCGAGAACGCGTGCGTAGACGGCATTCACCGGGGTCGGGACGCCCTGCGCGCGCCCGGCCATCGCGACGGCACCGCAGAGTGCATCCACCTCGGTACGTTCGCGCCCCGAACGAAGATCGAGCAGCAGCGATGGCGGTTTCGTGCCGCGCGCCGACGCGACGCGTCCGGCGAGCACGCGGCGCGCGATCGGGCTCGGAAGCGATGCGATAGCGAAGAGTGCGCGCACCGGATAGCGAGGAAGATCGGCCGGCGACAACCCGAGGCTCTTCATCACATCGCGCACCTCGCGGATCGCGCGAATTTCGAGCGTGAAGATTTTCTCGAACTGCACCAAGCGATTCGGCAACACGTTGAGAATGGCGCACGATGCATTCGCAACGATATTGAGCGCGAGTTTACTCCACTTCAGCGCGCGCCAATCTTCGCAAACTTTCACCGCAATCCCGGCGCTTTGGAACGTCGCGCTCAGCCAGTTGTACGCCGCACCGCCGAGCGGCGCGAGTGCGAGGCCGCCCTCTTTTGCCGCCGCAACGCGCCCGTCGCGGTCGCGGTCGACCGGCACCGTCAGTGCTGCAGCCACAACGTTGCGCTCTCCGAATGCCGCCGCGAGCAACTCTTCGTTTCCGAGCCCGTTCTGCGGTGAAACGAAGACGCAATTCCCGGGGGCGGCAATCGCACGCTCGAGGCTCTCGATCGCTGATGGCGTGTCGTAACTTTTCACCGCGACGATCGCCACATCGGCTTCGACGCGCGTCACATCTTCGAGCGCGCGCGGTGCGTAGGTAACGTTGACGCCGACCGAACGCAAGCGCTCGCCGAGAAACGAACCGACCGCGCCGCGCCCGACGATGTAGACGTTCACGATCGAACCGTCGCGCTGCGGCCGGTGCTGCCAAACCCGTTCTCTCCGCGCGTCGTCTCGTCGAGTTCGTCGACGAGTTCGAATTCGGCGCGCGCGACCGGCGCAACGATCAACTGCGCGATGCGCTCGCCGCGCGCGATGGAAACGCTTTCACTACCGTGATTGATCAATAACACGCAGATCTCACCGCGATAATCGGCATCGATCGTCCCGGGCGTATTCAAACACGTGATACCGCTGCGCAATGCAAGCCCGCTACGCGGGCGAATCTGCGCTTCGAATCCATGCGGCAGCGCGATAGCGAAACCGGTGGGAACGAGCGATCGCTCGCCGGGCGCGAGTTGGAGTGCCTGCGCTGCACAGAGATCGGCGCCCGCCGCGGCATCGCTCATGTAGGTCGGCGGCGGAAGCTCGGTAGCGTGCGCGAGGCGTCGCACGGCAACGCGCGGCACCAGGTGAGAGTCGACGGTCATGCTCCCTTACTTAGGAAGAAGGGTCTTGAGTTCTTCTCGGAAGCTTTCAATATCTCCGAACGAGCGGTAGACCGAAGCAAACCGGATGTAGGCGACGGGGTCGAGGCCACGAAGCGCCTCCATCACTTTTTCACCGACCAGCGACGACGAGACTTCATTCTCGCCGCGAGCGAAGAGCTCGCGCTCCAGCTCCGTGGCGATCGCCTCCATCTGGTTCTCCGAGATGGGGCGCTTCTCGCAGGCTTTATGCAGCCCCGAGAGCAGCTTCTCTCGCGAATAGTTTTCGCGGCGCCCATCTTTCTTCGCAACGTAGAGGCGTGGTTGCTCCATACGCTCGTAGGTGGTGAAGCGATGCTTGCAGCGCGGGTCGAGGCACTCGCGCCGACGGCGCACGTTCGTATCGTCGTCGCGTGAATCGACGACGCGTGTCTCGCTCTTACGGCAGGTCGGACAGATCAGCGGCGAACCCTCACGACGATATAACGCACATATAGTGCTTCGCGTTAGTATAACCCACTACCCGTAGGGAAAGCAAAAGGACCACCA
>DAIBFU010000114.1:0-4127 GCA_027422105.1 Vulcanimicrobiota bacterium
GCAGTGGTTGAAGGTTTGATACGCAAGACCGGAAATGCTCGCTTTGCCTGGGATTCATACCGTCGGTTTGTGCAAATGTACGGCGACGTGGTTTTAGGCTTGAAACCTGTCAATAAAAATGATATTGATCCATTTGAAGAAATTATAGAACATGTAAAAAAAGCCAGGGGTGTTGAATTAGACACAGAACTTACCGTCGACGATTTAAAAGAATTGGTTACTAAATTCAAAGCTGCCGTATTAAAACAAACCGGACATAATTTCCCTGACTCTGCCTACGAACAACTTTGGGGAGCCATTTGCTCTGTATTCGATTCGTGGATGAACGAACGCGCAATTCTTTATCGCAAAATGGAAGGAATACCTGCCGAGTGGGGAACTGCCGTTAGCGTACAATCTATGGTTTTCGGAAATATGGGTGATGACTCCGGAACCGGCGTTGCGTTCACGCGCGATCCTAACACCGGTGAGAACGTGCTCTTCGGCGAGTATCTTCGCAACGCGCAGGGTGAGGATGTCGTTGCCGGCATTCGGACGCCGGAGCGGATCGCCGATCTCAAAGAGCGCCAGCCGCAGGTCTATCAGCAATTCGTGGAGATCGCACATCGCCTCGAGCGGCATTATAAAGACGTTCAGGACCTCGAATTCACGGTCGAACGCGGCAAACTCTACATGCTTCAGACGCGCAGCGCCAAACGAAGTGCCGAGGCTGCGGTAAAAATTGCGCTAGCGCTCGTTGAAGAGGGTGTGATTGACGAACGGACCGCGGTCGGTCGCGTCGATGCGCGCTCCCTCGATGCGCTCTTCCACGCCCGAATCGATCCCGCCGCAGCGATCGTTCCGGCCGCGCGCGGCCTCAACGCTTCGCCGGGGGCGGCGAGCGGGCAGGTCGTCTTCGACGCCGACGAAGCCGTTGCGTGGCGGGAGCGGGGGAAAGCGACGATTCTCGTGCGCGTCGAGACGACGCCGGATGATATGCACGGAATCATCGCCGCCGAAGGCATTCTTACGGCCAAAGGCGGCGCCACATCGCATGCCGCAGTCGTCGCTCGTGGTATGGGCAAACCGTGCGTTGCCGGATGCGAGGCGCTACAGATCGATCGTCGCGAGGGAAGCGCCGTACTCGCCGGCGTTGCAATTCATGAGGGGGATTGGCTGACCATCGACGGGAGTACCGGCGCGGTGATTCTCGGGGAGGCGCCGCTGCTTGCTCCGCCGAGCACGTTACCGCAGTGGCTGGCTACCTTTCTTTCATGGGCGGATCGCACGCGCACGATGCAGGTCTGGGCAAATGCCGACACGCCGGAAGACGCGCGCAACGCGCGTGAACTCGGCGCACAGGGAATCGGACTCTGTCGCACGGAGCACATGTTTATGGCACGCGAACGCTTGCCCGTCGTGCAGGAGATGATTCTCGCCGCCGATGCAGAGGCGCGCGCGCGCGCGCTCGAGCGCTTATTGCCGTTCCAACGCGAAGATTTTGTCGGTATGCTTGAAGCGATGGCCGGCCTGCCGGTGACGATTCGTCTCCTCGACCCGCCGCTTCACGAATTTTTGCCGTCGCTCGAGTCGTTGCTCGTCGAAACGACGGAATTACGGATCCGCGAAGGCACCGAATCGGCACGGTACAAAGAACGCGAAGCGCTTTTGCGGCGCGTCGAACAACTCCACGAACAAAACCCGATGCTTGGCCTTCGCGTCTGCCGACTCGGCATTCTCTATCCTGAGATCTATGCGATGCAAGTGCGCGCGATCTTCGAGGCTGCTTGCACGTTGAAGGCGCGTGGAGTCGACGCTCGCCCGGAGGTGATGATCCCCGGCGTCGGCACGCCCGAAGAGATGCGCTTTACCTACGACGCCGCGAAGGCCGTCGCCGACGCCGTGCTTGCCGAGCGTGGAATCGCTCTCGAATACCATATCGGAACCATGATCGAATTACCGCGCGCCTGCGTCGTCGCAGATGAGATCGCGCAGCGAGCGGAGTTCTTTTCTTTCGGGACCAACGATCTCACGCAGACGACGTACGGATATAGCCGAGATGACGCCGAGGCATCGTTCATCCCCCATTACCTCGAAAAGCGCGTGCTCAAGGACGATCCGTTTCAGGTACTCGACCAACGCGGGGTCGGCGCGCTCATGCGTCAGGGTGTCACACTCGGCCGCTCAGCTCGCCCGGGGCTCAAAATCGGCATTTGCGGAGAGCACGGCGGCGAGCCGAACAGTGTGATGTTCTGCCATACGCTCGGGCTCGATTACGTCTCCTGCTCTCCCTATCGCGTCCCGATCGCTCGCCTCGCGGCGGCCCAGGCGGTCTTGGCAGAGGCGGGCGTCGCTGCACACACGACGACCTGACGTTGATCTTTCGGTCATACCTTGGAGAGAGCGGCGCAACAGCGCTGGGGTAGTGTTCGGTCCTGAAACTTGCTTCGGGGAGGACCGATAGTATGAGTAGCATGATCGACACGCTTGCGATCTCCAAACGCCTTCAACGAGCCGGCGACTCTCCGGAACATGCGGATGCCGTCGCTGAGGTCTTTGGGATGCTCCTTCAGGAAAACGTGGTAACGAAGGTCGATCTTCGAGACGCCTGCAACGTGCTCGACAAGAAGATCGATACGGTTGCGGCGACGCTCGACAAGAAGATCGATACGGTTGCGGCGAACCTGGGTAGCGATATTCGCGGGTTGAGCGAGCGAGGCGAGTCGCTCGCGGCGCGCTATGAAGGGCGACTCTCTCGCGCGATGCTCACACTCTTCGTCGGCCTCACAGGGGTGATAACGCTCGCGACGTCGTTTCTCATGGCGCATATTCACTAAACCTCGCGATGCTCCGCCGCGTGTTTCGCGTCAGCGTCGCATGGCGACTAACGTGTCTTTGCAGATCGCACGCGCTTCGGCAATGCTTCCGGCGGAACGCGTGACGAATATCTTGCGCCAATACACGCGCCCGGAGAGTTTCGCGATTAAATCGGAGGCCTCGCGCGCGTCGACGATTCCTGCGGCGCCGGTGACCCAGACGGTTCGCGAACCGGGATCGTCGAGAACGAGCGGCAACCGATGAAGGAGCTGCGACTGCGAGTCAGCCCAGATGCCCGCATCGCCGAAGCGCTCGCGTAGCGCCGCTTCGCAGGCCTCGAATGCGCGAAGATCTCGTTCGGCATTAAATTCAGCGGCGAGTCCATAGAGCCGCGTGCGTTCGCGCAATGCAGCAGCAGCGGCGCTCTGCCGGTCGTTGAGCTCGTTCAAAACGCGAAAGTCGTCCCAACGCAAAAATTCGTCGATTGGGTCGAGCGCACGTGGATCGGGCCATAATTCGTGGAGAACATCTTGAAGGATACGTTCGAAGAGTCGCGTCGTGTGGTGGAAATAGACCGAAGCGAACATCATATAGCGCGCGAGAACGAAGGATTCCAAAGCGACGACGCCCCGTCCGTCGATTCCAAGAACGAGTTCGCCGTTTCGATCGATCAAACGAAGCGATGCGAGAAGTTGTTCGGCATCGTACCGGCCGTTCACCACGCCGGTAAAATAGGAGTCGCGTTGCAAATAATCCATTCTGTCGGCGTCGAGGTTTGGCCCGCTGACGAGTTCGCGCAACGCCGGGTATCGCGCGTCACCCGAGCCGAGTATAAGCCCAAGCACCTCGTCGGGATCGATATCGAGTCCCTCGATCCGCGAGCGCATCGAGGGCTGTGCCAAGAGTGCTGCCGTTCGCGCTTCGTGCGGCATCCCGAGCACCGCTTCGCAGGCGTGGCTGAAAGGGCCGTGACCGATATCGTGGAGCAGCAATGCAACGCGCAGCAGGCGTCGCTGCGCCGCGATTTCGCGCTCGTTTGAAAAGAGCGCGCGGTCGTGCTCGACGATGGCGTCGAATGCGCGCGTACCGATTGCCATCGCGCCGAGCGCATGGGTAAAACGTGAATGCTCCGCGGAGGGGAACGCGAGGTAAGCGAGCCCGAGTTGACGCAAGCGGCGCATACGCTGCATGACGGGGAGATCGAGCAACGCCGCCTCTCCGGGGGCGAGCTCGATGAAGCGGTGGATCGGGTCGAAAATGCGCTTCACCCGGCGTAGGCTTCGCTCCCTCGCAAACGGAAACCCCGTGGGGCAGTGGCTTTCGACCGTTCT
>DAIBFU010000115.1:0-4103 GCA_027422105.1 Vulcanimicrobiota bacterium
AGATCGTGGGAACCGTGCGGATCGAGCCCGGAACGCCCTTTATCGTCGGGCGGACGGCCTTGCGCGTTCTCGTGCGTCCCTAACGTGCGTCTGGTGACGACGATCGAGGAGCTGCGTGCTTGGCGGCGCGAGGCGCCCCCGACGCTCGGCTTCGTGCCAACGATGGGCGCGCTGCATGAAGGGCACCTCGATCTCGCGCGTTTTGCGCGCTCGCAGAATGCCGCCGTCGTCGCTTCGGTCTTCGTGAACCCGCTGCAATTCGGCGAAGGGGAGGATCTCGCGCGTTACCCGCGTGATCTCGCCGGCGATCGCGAAAAACTCGCCGCGACCGGTGTCGACCTGCTCTTCGCGCCCGCTGCCGAGGAGATCTATCCGCCGGGTTTTAGCACCGCGATCGACGTCGGCCCCGTCGGCGAGGCCTATGAAGGCGCGCTCCGTCCGGGGCATTTTCGCGGCGTTGCAACCGTGGTTGGAAAACTGTTGCATCTCGTCGTTCCGCAGCGGCTCTACGTCGGGCAAAAAGATGCGCAGCAGAGCGCGGTGCTGCGCAAACTCGTCCGCGATCTCGGCTACGATTGCGGCGTGACGATCGTGCCGACGGTGCGCGAGACCGACGGCCTCGCGATGTCGTCGCGCAATCGCTACCTCGACGAGCGCGAGCGCCGCGCGGCGCCATCGTTACACCGCATGCTCCGCCGATTCGTCGAGCTCTTAAAGACCGGCGAGCCCTTCGAAATCGCGCGAACCGAAGCGGCGGTGCTGCTCGATCCGCCCGGAGCGCTCGATTACCTCGCGTGTGTCGACGCCGAGAGCTTCGCTCCGCTCTCCGCGCTGCGCGAAAATTCTTTCGTCATCGCCGCCGCTCGTTTCGGCCGTACCCGGTTGCTCGACAACATCTGGTTCCCGCAATGAACGGCGCGCGCGTACTCCTCGTCGTCAGCGGCGGCATCGCAGCCTATAAAGCGGCGGCGTTGACGAGTACGTTGGTGCAACGCGGTGCGACCGTCGACGTCATGCTCACTGCCGATGCCGAACGATTTATCGCACCGCTCACTTTTGCCGCGCTCACCGCGCGCCCGGTCTATACCTCGCTCTGGGATGCTCCCGAACGGATTCCGCATATTCGTCTCGTGCGCGAAGCCGAGGTGGCGATCGTCGCCCCGGCAACCGCGAACATCATTGCGAAATTGCGCGCCGGCATCGCCGACGATCTTGCAACGACGGCGTTACTTGCGGCGCGCATTCCGGTGCTGCTCGCCCCGGCGATGAACGCCGCGATGTACGAAAACGGGACGACGACGGAAAATATTGCAGCGTTGCGGGCGCGTGGTTACGAAATCGTCGAGCCCGAATCGGGCTTTCTCGCCGAACGCGAGCACGGGGTCGGTCGGCTCGCGAGCGAGGAACGACTGCTCGAAGCGATCGAACGCGCGCGCGCGCGCCGCCGGTCGCTTCTCGGCATGCGCGTGCTCGTTACCGCCGGCCCGACGCAGGAGCCTTTCGACCCGGTGCGTTTCATCGGCAATGCATCGACCGGTGCAACGGGAATCGCGCTCGCCGAAGAGGCGGCACGACGCGGCGCAAACGTAACGTTGTTACTCGGCCCGACCTTGCTCGCACCGCCGAACGGCGTGCGCACCGAGCGCTTTGCCACGGCGGAGGAATTGCTCGCCCTCGCGCTGCGCGAAAGTCGCGATATCGATCTCACCATCGCCGCCGCCGCCGTCGCCGATTGGCGCCCGAACGAGATATCGGCGGAGAAGCGGAAGAAGAGCGATGAAACGTTGCACGTCGATTTGGAGCGCACCCCCGACGTTCTCGCCGCGCTATCGGCTGCGGGAGGCTCGCGGTGTATCGTCGGTTTCGCCGCCGAAACCAGCGATCACGAAGCCCACGCACGCGAAAAAATGAAGCGTAAAGCGCTCGATGCGATCGTTGTAAACGACGTTCGCGACGGCGCCGGCTTCGGCTTGCAGGAAAACGGTTATGTGCTGCTCGATCGCTCCGGCGCGCGGACCGATCTGGGGCGTGCGGAGAAACGGACGCTCGCCGGGCGACTGCTCGACGCGCTCGAACCGTTGTTAAAGGGGAAAACGTAGTGTTGCTCGCGATCGACGTAGGAAACACCGAAACGAAATTCGGGATTCTCGACGAAGATGGATCGGTGCTACAGATGTGGCGCGTGCGAACGCTCACCAATCGCACGCCCGACGAGATCGGCGTCTTCATCACGCAACTCTTCGCCACTGCGAAGCTCGACGTGCGTACGATCGATCGCATCGTGATCGCGAGCGTCGTGCCGAAACTCGATTTTGCGCTGGTCGGAGCGTGCAAGCGTTTCTTCCATCTCACGCCGACGATGTTCGAGCCGGATAAACAACCGCTGATGCCGATCGAGAGCGAGCGGGCCGCGGAGGTGGGGGCCGATCTTGTCGCCGCCGCGATCGGCGGCGTCGCACGCTACGGGTCGCCGCTCATCGTCGCTTCGTACGGCACCGCGACGGTTTTCACGGCGATCTCGCGGGCCGGTGCATTTCTCGGCGCGGCGATCGCACCGGGGATCAACGTTTCCATCGACGCGCTCGTCGGCCGCACGGCGAAGCTCCCACAGGTCGCGCTCGATCCGCCGCAGCGCGCGATCGGCCGCAACACCGTCGAGGCGCTGCAAGCCGGCATCATGCTCGGCGTCGTCGGCGCGACGCGCCTCGTCATCGAGCGCTTTAGCGAGGAGTTGGGCGGGCGGACGCGCGTCGTCGCGACCGGTGGCCTCGCCGCCGTCGTCGCGCGCTCGTGCCCCTCAATCGATATCGTGGACCCGCACTTGAGCATGCTCGGCCTCTATCTCTTCGCCAATGCACTCCGCACGGCGTAGCGCCTTAATCGGGTTAACGAGGGCCGGCGTTCGAATATTAAAATACTTTACATATATTTAACAACTAAGAGGTAGAATGGCATCGGCGCGTGGCGGGGGGCTCGCGCAAACTTCCACTTCTATCACCTAGGAGATATATGTTGCAGAAACGTTTCAGCGCCCTCGGACTTCTGATGGCGCTCTCTTTAGCGGCGTGCGGCGGGGGCGGCTCGTCGCCTTCCTCGCTCCCGGCCGCTTCGTCGCGGGCCGCTCGCCCAACGGCCGCGCGGCGAATCGCTCTTCCGGCAGCCAAGTCGGTTCGGAAAGCCCGTTCGACGGGGGCGACGAACGCCGTCGCCGACGGCGGCTTCGAGAGCGGCGGTTTCTCGGTCTGGCAGCAATGCGGTAACGTGAATGCCGCGATCGTCACGAGCCCGGTGCATAGCGGCAGCTACAGCGAGCTTAGCGGCACGACCTCCTCGCCGGAGGTCAACGGTTATGCCGGCGTCTGCCAGCAGGTGACGATTCCCAGCAACGGCGTGCTGACGCTCTGGGTCAACGAAGGCACGAACGACACGCTCGCCTACGCCGATCAGGAAGCCGATCTCCTCGATTCTTCCGGCAACGTCGTCGACACGATCTTCAGCGAAGCCGCTACGACGAACGGTTGGGTCGAGCGCACGTACGACCTGAGCCAATATGCCGGACAGAGTTACTGGCTCTTCTTCGGCGTCTACGGCAACGGTTGGACGAGTGGATACATCTACCAGTATCTCGACGACGTCAGCCTCACCGCAGGCGGCGTGAGCCCGAGCCCAACGCCGAGCCCGGTGCCGACGGCAACGCCGAGCCCGGTGCCGACGGCGACGCCGAGCCCGGTGCCGACGGCGACGCCGACCGCACAGCCAACGGCAACGCCGACCGCACAGCCGACGGCAACGCCGACTGCACAGCCGACGGCAACGCCGACTGCACAGCCGACGGCAACGCCGAGCCCGGTGCCGACGGCGACGCCGACGGCACAGCCGACGGCAACGCCGGTGCCGAGCGCCTATGCGTGCGACGATGCGCAGTTCCTCAGCGATCAAGCCGCATTCGGTGCGGGGACGATCTCGGGGGATCAACTCGTCGATATCTGCGGCCAAGTCACCCAGGTGTTGCCCTCGAAGGTGACGGCGAGCGGAAATCACGGCTACTTCTACGTGCAGATTCCCAACGGCGGCACGATCGAGATCGTCTCGAATCTCGATGC
>DAIBFU010000116.1:0-4091 GCA_027422105.1 Vulcanimicrobiota bacterium
AACGGTAATTGCGCGGTTCGGCAGGTCACGCCCGGGAACGGAACCGCGAATAGCGGCACCGTCACGACGCTCGCCGGGAGCACGTGTGGAATGGTTCCTGGAACCGGAGCGAGCGTAAAATTTGGAGAGGCATCGGGCATCGCGTACGATTCCGCAAATGGTGATTTTTACATTACCGATTATACGAACTCCGTGATTTGGCAAATGACCCCCGGAAACGGCACCGCCAATAGCGCCACCGCGACGATCGTCGCCGGCGGGCTCACTGGTTGGGCCGACGGCGTCGGTACCACTGCGCATTTCTATCGTCCGGATTTTCTCGCTTACGATCCAACGAACAACGCGCTCTACATCACCGAACCCGGGAGTCAAGTCGTTCGCGAGCTCCAAATCTAGCAGCCGCGTGTCTCTGTCACCCCGAGTAGATGGCGAAGCCATCGTATCGAGGGGCGCTTCCCGCGCCTCGATACGGCGCTTGCAGCGCCTACTCGGCGTGACACTCGGTAGCGCGTCTCCGTCATCCCGAGTAGCGCGTCTCTGTCACCCCGAGTAGATGGCGAAGCCATCGTATCGAGGGATCGCTTCCTGCGCCTCGATACGGCGCTTGCGGCGCCTACTCGGCGTGACAGCAAGCGCACGCCTCGATACGGCGCTTGCAGCGCCTACTCGGCGTGACCCTGGGAAAATGCGCGCCGCTCCCCCTTGTCGGGGCGAGCGACGCGCATTTTCGAATCGACCGCGCTTAGCCGCGGACGGCGATCTTCTTTGGCTGCGCCTTCGGGTGCAGCGGCAGTTTCAACGTCAGCATGCCGTGCTCGACGCTTGCCTCGATGCGGTCGCTATCGATATCGTCGGGAAGAGAGATCGTGCGGGTGAAATTCCGGCGCTCGTTCTTTCCGACGACATTGAGGATGCCGTCGTTGACGGTCGCCTCGATCTGTTCGGGGCTGAAGCCGGGAACGGGGAGTTCAAGTTGGTAGCCCTGGTCGTTCCGCTCGACCTCAAAGGACGGGCCCGCAGGCAGGTTCCCGACCAGGCCGCGGAACGGATCCCAGTTCAGCAGGTCGAGGGCGCTCCGCAGACCCGGGCGGAGGCTGGGACGCTCGATGGTGGTGAGATCGCTCATGGTGATTTCTTCTCCTTGTTTAGCAGTCATGGCAGTTGATTGCCAATCTATATAACTCGGCTGCGCCGAAAAAGTTTCGGAGGAGAGCGCCGCACCGCCGACCTGCTATAATCGAGCGCGCTCATGACCGTTACGCTCGCTCCCGCCGGACGCCCGGCGCTCGACGCCCTGCTCGCTCGCCTCACCGGCGAGCGGACGCCGCTTGCGTCGGCGCTTGAGGCGCTCGAACGCGGGCTGCGCGCAGTTGCCCTGCACGAAACGATCCCGGCGGCGCGCCCCGCGCTGCTCGCGGCGCTCTATCGCTCGCGGCGACGCCCGACGCTCGTGCTGCTCCCAACCCCCGATGCCGCCGAGCGCGCCTACGCCGATCTGCTCTGCTATCTCGGTGAAGCGGGCGCCGCCGATCTCTTTCTGCATCGTGGGCGTGAAGCGGCCTTCGGAAGCATCGAATCGCCGGCGGAGCGCAGCGCGCGCATGACGCTGCTCGCCGCGCTCGATGCGGAGCTACCGCTGCTCGTCCTCACCTCGGTCGCCGCGCTGCGCTCCTTCGTGATGCCGCGCGCACTGCTGCGCGACCTGCGCTCGGAGCTACGCGTCGGTGCGGAGCCGGGATGGGAAGCGACGATCCGCGCCCTGCATCGGCTCGGCTACGAGCGCACCGATATCGTCGGCGCCGTCGGACAGTACGCGGTGCGCGGCGGCATTCTCGATCTCTATGCCGCGACCGCCGATCGCCCGACGCGCATCGAATTTTTCGGCGATACCATCGAAAGTATCCGCAGCTTCGAGATCGAGAGCCAGCGCAGCGTCGCGCCGCTCGAGACGATCGAACTGCTGCCGTGGAGCGAGATTCCGCGCGAGGAGCGCTACCGTCACGAGGTCGCGCAACGGATCGGCGGCGACGGTCCGCGCGAACGCGCGGTGCGCGCCTTCCTCGATCGCGGCGAGGATCTCCCCGACGCGTGGATTCCCTTTGCCTACGAGCGTCCCGAGACGCTCTTCGATTATCTGCCCGCCGATGCGCTTCTTGCGCTCGTCGAGCCCGCCTCGCTGGCGGCGATCGAGAGTGCGCTCGATGAAGAGCGCGTGCGCGCGCGCAGTACGCTGCTCGCCGATGCCGCCGCTGACGAACTCGACGTGCGCGACGAGTTCGTCGACGACGCGTTGCTGGCCGAAATCGAAGCGCCGCATCCGCGCCTTGATGCGCTCGGTGATGCCTGCGCGCGTCTGCAAAGCATCCATTTTCCGGGCGCGATCGAGGGCAACGCGCCTGCGTGGCTGCCGCGCATCGACGCCTCCTTCGTTCTCGAAACGCGCCCGAGCGAACATTACAATCGGCAGATGACGCTCTTCCTCGAAGCGGTTCGCGAATCGCTCGCGCACCGGGAGAGCATCCTCATCCTCACCTCCGGTGTCGCGCGCGTCGGCGAGATGTTGAGCGCTGCGGGCATCGCCGTGCTGCCGACTGCGCGCGCGCTCGCCGAAGGCGGCCTCTGCATCGAACACGGCTCGATCGACGGCGGCTTTACGCTTCCCGATGCGCGCTTGCGTGTGTTGGGCGATCGCGAAATATTCGGTGCGCCGCCGAGACGCGTCAAACTCCGCGCGGTGAAAGAAGGCGTACCGGTCACGCTCGCCGATCTCAAGGTCGGCGATTTCGTCGTGCATGCGGTGCACGGCATCGGCCAGTATGTCGGGCTGCGCGGCGAAACGCTCTTCGGCGTCACGCAGGATTTTCTCGATCTGCATTACGCCGGCAGCGACCGCATGATGGTGCCGGTCACGCAGATGCACCAGGTCACGAAATACGCCGCCGGCGACGGTGCGACGCCGCGCCTTTCGAAGATGGGCGGCGTGGAGTGGGCGCGCACGAAAGCGCGCGTCGGCTCGCAACTCGCCGCGATCGCCGACGGGCTCGTCGAGCTCTATGCCGAGCGAGAGATGAGCCGCGGCTATGCGTTTGCGCCCGATAGCACCTGGCAGAGCGAACTCGAAGAGGCGTTCCCGTACGATCTCACGCCCGATCAAGCGACTGCGGTGACCGCGGTGAAGGGCGATATGGAGCGCGCGCGCCCGATGGATCGCGTCGTCTGCGGCGATGTCGGCTACGGCAAGACCGAAGTTGCGCTGCGCGCCGCCTTCAAAGCGGTCGCCGATAAGAAGCAAGTCGCGATTCTCGTTCCCACCACGCTGCTCGCGGCCCAACATTACCGGACGTTCAGCACGCGTTTTGCCGCCTTTCCACTGCGCGTCGAAGAGCTCTCGCGCTTCAAAACCAAGGGCGAACAGCGCGAGGTGCTCGCCGCGCTTGCCGAAGGGCGCGTCGATATCGTCATCGGCACGCACCGCTTGCTGCAGAAAGATGTCGTCTTCGCCGACCTCGGCCTCATCGTCGTCGATGAAGAGCAGCGCTTCGGTGTCATGCACAAAGAGCGGCTCAAGGAATTGAAGACCAGCGTCGACGTGCTGACGCTCTCCGCGACCCCGATTCCGCGAACGTTGCATATGTCGTTGATGGGCGTGCGCGATCTCTCGCTGATTCAGACCGCGCCGAAGAACCGCATGTCGATTAAAACGGTGGTGCTGCCGGGCGGCGATGCCGTCGTGACGCGCGCGATCTCCGCCGAGCTCGACCGCGGCGGGCAGATCTACTATCTTCACAATCGCGTCGAATCGATCCATGCCGTCGCCAACGCGTTACAGCAGTTGGTGCCGCGCGCGCGCATCGCGATCGGCCACGGGCAGATGACCGAGGGCGAACTCGCGCCGATCATGCAGAAATTCATCGACGGCGAGACCGACGTGCTCGTCGCCACGACGATCATCGAGAACGGCATCGATATCCCCAACGTCAACACGATGATCGTCGCCGATGCCGACCGCTTCGGGCTCGCGCAACTCTATCAGCTCCGCGGCCGCGTCGGGCGTTCGAACCATCAAGCGTACTGTTACTTGCTCTACCAGG
>DAIBFU010000117.1:0-4054 GCA_027422105.1 Vulcanimicrobiota bacterium
AGCCGCTCCACCGCAACGGCGTTCAAACGGAGCGCCGTCTCGATCTCCGTCTCGCAGCGATCGACGTTATGAAACGCCGCGCAATTCACCACCACCTCGGCATCGCTATCGCCGACCGCGGCGTCGAGCGATGTCGGCACGGAAAGATCGACCGCGTCGTGCCCCGGCGCGACGATACGATCGTCGGTCCAGCGGCGGCGAATCTCGGTGCCGAGCTGCCCCGTTCCGCCGATCAGCAGCACCCGCATCAGGCGGTCCTCCGCTTCGCTTGCGCGGCGATGGCGATGCCGACCACCAACACCATCAGCGCGTTCCCGGCGATCATCTCCGCGACAACGTAAGCCGGGCTGGGGTGGCGAACGACGATCGCGACGAGCGTTAACGCCGCGGCGAGCAACTGCGGAATTGCAAAGCCGAGTCGATGTGTCGCGAGCCCGTAGGTCACCAACGCGGTCGTCATCGCGAGCAACGCCATCGCGACGGCGTAGCCTTGCATCAACGGAAGCGCGGCATCGAAAGCCGTGCCGACGAGCACGTGCAGCAGCAACAATCCGGCGAAGTGATAGGCGATCACCGCAACGAGGCCGATGCCGGCGGTCGCCGCGAGCACTAATGCGAGCACGCGCCGCGCGCTCTCGCCGCGCGCCGCGCGATGCGTGAAGTGCGGCAGCAAGACCGTCGGTGCAAAGCCGATAAAATAGAGCACGATCTTTCCGCCGAGCGATGCCGCCGCGTACAAACCCGCGTCGTGCGCGTTAAAATAATGCTTCACTAAAATCACGTCGGCCGAACCCATCACCACCGCAGCGATCGCCGAGGCCGCCGAGCCGCCGAGCGTCGCGCGGACGCGCGGCCAATCGATCTGCGGCACTACCGAAACGACGCTGCGATAGCGCTTCAGCAGCACCGCGATAATCGCCGCTGCCCCGATGCCCATGCCGATCATAAACGCCGCGAGTCCGCCAAAAAGCCCGAGCCCCAGCAACACCGCAGCGAGGAGCAGCAGCACTTTGCCGACCCCCTCGCTCAGCATCGAGATGCCGAAGAGTGTGAACGCGTGCGTGCCCTGGCAGAATGCGCGCAACGACGCCGAGAGCGTCGCAAGCGCGACCCCGATACCGACAACGATCACCGCCCACGCCGGCTCGCGGATGAACGCGCCGATCGGCACCGCAAAAATCGTTGCGAGCAGCGCCGAGAGCAACGCGATCGCACCGAAGACGCGCACGACGTATTCGGCGAGTCCACGCAGATGGCTCGCATCGTGGAGTGCATGAAACTCGGCGGCGTAGCGCGCGATCACCGGCGAGAGAATCACGACCGGCTGCGCCGCGAGTATGTAGATCGAAATCAACGCATAGAGCGCGCCGTACTCCGCGACGCCGAGCGCGCGCCCGGCGATCGCGTGGAAGAGAACTCCGACGATATTGAGCGCCATCGTCGCCGCAAAAACGATCGTCCCCGAGGAGAGCAACGAGGGGCGCGCCGCCGGAGCGGAGGTGGCAGTAGAGGCGGAATTCACGTTCGCTCCGGTTCTGCCGCCGAAAGGCCGATGCCTGGGGAGCGCGGCGGGGGTGCCGGGGAGCCCGGGGGGCGGCAGCTTTGTGCGCGAATGCAGCGGAGGTGGACGTTAAAACGCTGCCCATTCCCGGCGCCCTCTTGCTGCGCCCGCGCATCTTCACCGACGAGCGCGGGAGTTTCCGCGAGAGCTTCAGCACCGAGCGCTATGCCGCCGTCGGCATCGGGGAACGCTTCGTACAGGAGAACGTCTCGCTCTCGCGCCACGGCGTGCTGCGCGGCCTGCACGGCGATCCGCGCATGAGCAAGATCGTGCAGGTGCTCGCGGGCGATGCCTTCGATGTCATCGTCGACGCGCGCCCGCGAAGCGCCACGTTCGGCCGCTGGTACGGCTACGATCTGCGCGCCGAAGAGGGAACCCAGCTCTACATCCCCGCCGGCTGCCTGCACGGCTTTCTCTCGCTCGCCGACGGGACCGTGCTGCACTACCTGCAGAGCGCGCTCTACGATCCGCAGAGCGAATTCGGCGTCGCCTGGAACGACCCCAGCATCGGCATCGCTTGGCCGCTCGCGACGCCGATTCTCAGCGCGAAAGACGCCGCGAACCCGCCGCTCGCGCGGTAGAGCGCTTCGCCGCGCGCATCGACCCCCTAAGCTGCTTAGGGTATAATGAGCGCATGAACGAGCAGTGGGAGCATCTACTCGGCCTCGCTCGCCGAATTTCTCGCGAATTTCCCGATGCCGTCTTCATCGGCGGCATCGCGGTGGCATGCCGTGCGATGCGCGCCAATGCGGCCCTCGTGGAATCGAGTCACGATGCCGATCTCTACCTCTCGCTCGCCGGCAAGAATGAAATGCGCGACCGATATGAAGTCCTCCGCAACGATCGTCTTGGCAAAGACTCGGTGCTCGTCGATGGCGAGGATTTCGATCTCTACGTCGAGCGACAGCATCGCCTCGCCATCCCCTATGACGTAGCTTCGGCCTTTGCCGAAGAGATCGACGGCATCAATGTAGCGGCGCTCGAACATCTGCTCGTTCTTAAAATCGATGCCGCGCTCGACCGACGCGGAAGTTCGAAGGGGGAGAAAGACCTCCGCGATATCGCTCGCATCGTCTTGTTGCTCGATTCCCCACGCGCGCAATTATTGGCAACGCACCTCGACGATCGACGGCTTACGGCTCTCGCCATGCTCGACGCGCAACGAGACATCTTTTCGCGCATGGGTGTAAACCCGCACGATGGCAGTAAAATGCGGCGCCGACTTGACGCACATCTGCTACGACTACGAACCATCGCGAGCGAAGCGACGTGAAGTACCAGGCAAATCTCGAAATTCTTCCGGCTCGACACGTGCGTGGCAGCGAACGCGACCGAATCGTGCGCCGAGCGAAAATACGCGGCCGAACGGTTGCGGAGATCGCAGAGCGCGCCGGGATTCGCTATCGCCTGACCGGTGGGCCGAAAGCGCGGGTCGTACTCTGGAACGGTCCCGGGCACGCTCGCACGGTCGACGACGACGGCACGACAATTTTTGCGATCGACCAGTCATCGCTTCCACAACGCGGATCTGCGCGATTTTTTCGCGTGCTGGAGATTCTCGCATATGGGTGCTTCGATTACGGAGCGCGCGAAAGCGTTTGCGGCCGCGAAATTTTCGTGCATCCGGTTACGCCGGAGCACGGCCGCGCCTGGCTTGCCGAGATCGGTCGACGTGGCGGGCAGGCTCGCAGCGCCGCTAAAGCGGCCTCGTCGCAGGCAAACGGGGCCCGGGGTCACAAGCCCGGCGCCTCGCACGATGCGAAATAGACGGCGCGCGCGCGGGGCGTAACACTCGGCCACGAGGGCGGTAGTACCACCTGAAAGGAAACATCGCGAGGCACATGGTGGCGGAGGCAACGAGCGACGAAGCACTCGTCGGGCTCGTGCGAGCGGGGGACCGCGAAGCGTTTGCGGGGTTGGTGGAGCGCTACAAGCGCGGCATCGCCAACTTCATCGGCGCCTCGGTCCGCAACCCGGCAGATGCAGCCGATCTCACGCAGGAGACCTTCCTGCGTGCGTACGCCCATCTCGGCTCCTTCAACCCCAGCCTCGGCAAATTCTCGACCTGGATCTACCACATCGCCCGCAACGTCGTCCGCACGCATTTGGGAAAACAGCAGCGGCGCCCGGCAACGCAGGAGATGCCCGAAGACCAGACGATCGAGAACGCCGTCGCCGACTCCTCGCGAGAATCCGACCCCGCTGAAGGCATCCTCCGCAGCGAGGCCGAGCGCGAATTGCGCGCGGCGTTAGCGGAGCTGCCGGAACGAACGAGGACGGTCTTGGCACTGCGATACTTCGACAACTTGGAATACCACGCCATAGCGGCTGCACTCGGGCTCTCGCTCGGGAACGTCAAGACGCTCATTCACCGCGGCAAAATTTCGCTTGCGCAACGGATGCGCTCGCGCGAAAGCGTCGCTCTCGACACCGTCAAAGCCAAAGGAGGCTACCGTGCGCTGCTCCTCGTGTAGTAACGATCTCGATCGTTAT
>DAIBFU010000118.1:0-4051 GCA_027422105.1 Vulcanimicrobiota bacterium
TCGAGGAATGGGCGAAGACATTCCCGTCCCTCATTCTCACGCAGCCGTAATCCAGGTCGCATCCTGATCGCGCCTTGAAGTAATGACTGATTCGCCTCTTCCACGAACGATCCTCTTCGATCTCTACGGAACGCTCGTCGACGATGAGGGGCGCGCCTTCGATGGCGCGCTCGCATTGTTTCAACGGTTGCAGGGGAAGAAGTTCGCGGTGGTTACCTCCTGCAGCCGATCGCTTGCGGTTGCGTTGCTGCAGCACGCGGGCTTACCGAAGCTTGAGTTGCTCGTGAGCGCCGACGAGGTGGCGGCGAATAAACCCGCCCCCGACGGCTACATTGCCGCAGCGAAGGGCTTTGCGCTGGCGCCGGAGCGTTGTCTCGTCGTCGAGGATTCACCGCAAGGCATCCAGGCCGGGCGCGCGGCCGGCATGGATGTCGTGGCGATTCTTCGCGGGCGGGAGCGCGCTTTCGCTACCGCAGCGACCGAGACGTTCGCGACGCTCGCCCGCTTTGCCGAAGCATTGCGGATCGAGCACGACGGGCGATTGCGTTTTTCGTAGTCTCGCGACGACGCCGCTAGGGCGTTGCGACGGGGTGCGGAGCCCGCTTCGCATGATGCGCAGCGCGGATCTTCGCGAGGCGTTGCTGAACCATTTTGCGTTGCGCGGGAGTGAGCACCGCCATGATATGCGTGCGGAGTGCCTTCATCTGCGTACGGGTCGGGCGCGCTCCCGGCGCGAGCGACGTGCGGAATGAGCGGTGGAGATTGCGAATCTGAAGACGCTGCGCTTTTGTGAGATGAGCGCTTCGCATTGCGCGTGCAAAGGGCGGACGGTGGTGGCAGTGATGGTAGCCCGAGGGGCCCTGCGCTGCGCTGGAGATGCCGGTCGACGTAAGAGCGAGGCCGGCGATGATCGCGGCGCTGAGAGCGCCTTGAAACGTAAGGGATTTCATGGCGTTATCGTACGCGCGCTCGCTGGAGATCGTCCGAGGAAAAGATGAGCGTTCGATGAGCGTTCGATGAAAATTCCGTTAACGCGGAGCGCGAATTGCCGCCGCCAGTAATCCCGGCGACGCATGCTCCTCGAAACGTTTGAAGTTCTCTTCGAAGAGCTTCGCGAGCGCAGCGGCCTGACGATCGTATGCCGCTTTATCGCTCCACGCATTGCGTGGATCGAGAACCTCGCTCGGTACCCCGGGGACTTCGAGCGGAATTTGCAGTCCAAAGAACGCTTCGCGAGAGAAGCGTTCGGGGATGCGTCCTTCGATCGCTGCATTCACCATCGCACGCGTGTGAGCGATCGCCATGCGCTTACCGACGCCGTACGCGCCGCCGTTCCACCCCGTATTCACCAGCCAGCATCGCACTTCGTGACGCGCGATCTTCTCACCGAGGAGCCGTGCATAGACCGTTGGGCGATGCACCATGAACGGCGCGCCGAAGCAGGTCGAGAAGGTTGCACTCGGCTCGGTGACGCCGCGTTCGGTGCCGGCGATCTTCGCCGTGTATCCCGAAAGAAAGTGGTACATCGCTTGATCGGGGCTCAGCATGCTGATCGGCGGAAGAACGCCGAAGGCATCTGCCGTGAGCATGACGATCGTTTGCGGATGTCCGCCCTTGCTTCCCGGAACGATGTTCGGAATGTACTCGAGCGGATAGGCGGCGCGGGTGTTTTCGGTCTTGGCCTCAGAATCGACATCGAGTTCGCGCGTGCTCTCGTTGTAGGCAACATTCTCCAATACCGTCGCAAAGCGGTTCGTCGCCGCCCAAATCTCGGGCTCTGCACTCGCCGAGAGACGGATCACTTTCGCGTAACAGCCGCCTTCGAAATTGAAGACGCCGTCGTTCGACCATCCATGTTCGTCATCGCCGATGAGGGGGCGATTGGGGTCGGAGGAGAGCGTCGTTTTCCCGGTGCCGGAGAGGCCGAAGAAGATTGCGGTGTCGCCGTCGCGCCCGACGTTCGCCGAGCAATGCATCGGTAAGGTCGAGCGTAGCGGAAGCAGATAGTTCATCACGGTGAAGATCGACTTCTTGATCTCGCCGGCATATTTCGTCCCACCGATGAGAATGATGCGACGTTGAAAATTCACGAGTACGAAGGTGCTGCTGCGCGTACCGTCGCGCTGCGGATCGGCCTCGAACGTCGCGGCATCGACGACCGTAAACTCCGGAACGAAGCCCGGGTCGGGGGACTCCGGCGTGATGAAGAGGTGTCGCGCGAAGAGGTTATGCCAGGCAAATTCGGTATAGACGCGCACCGGAACGCGATAGCGTTCGTCGGCGCCGACGTAACAATCGAGGCTATAGAGATCGCGTTGCGCTAAAAACGCTTCGACGCGGTTGAAGAGCGCGTCGAAGAGCTCCGGAGCGATCCCTTGGTTCGTATCGCCCCAATCGATATGCTGCTCGCTCTCGGGATCGCGCACGAAGAACTTGTCCTTCGGAGAGCGACCCGTATGGGGGCGCGTATCGACGATCACCTGACCATCGCGGCCAAGAACTCCCTCGCCGCGGCGAACGATATGTTCGACGAGCTCTGCGGCGGTGAGATTGTCGTACTGGGCTTTCCCCTTGAGGCGTTCCGATACGGTGAGAATGGCTGATACCCCCTACGTCAATGGATCTATCGCGTTCATTTCTCGGGTTTTGCGGTCGAGCCTGCAGGCCGCCGGGGGAACGGAGTCGCAGGATTCATCATGAGAGTTCGTTCGATTCTATTTGCCGCGGCGCTTGCGTTGCTCTCGGCCGCACCCGCCGCCGCCGTGCTGCCGTTTCACGTCGGCTCCTTACCCGCAGGGCCGCTCGATGGCATCACCGACGTCGCCGGCGTTCGCGTTGCGAACCTCACGCTGAAAAAGGGGAGTTCGATCCGCACCGGCGCGACCGCGATTCTCCCCGACGCCGATCCGTGGGATCGCAAGCTCGCGGCCGCGTTTCTACGATTCAACGGCAACGGCGAGATGACCGGAACGCATTGGATCGACGAGTCGGGATATCTCGAGGAGCCGATCGTGCTGACCGACACGCTCGATATCGGGCTCGCCGACGACGGTGTGGTGAGTTGGATGATTTCGAAACATCCGCAGCTCGGCATCACCGACGACGTTCCGCTCCCGGTCGTTGCCGAGTGCGACGACCAACTGCTCAACGATATTCAGGCGCGAGCGGTCACGCCGAGCGATGTCGTCGCGCTACTCGATCGTGCGCATACGGGGCAATTCCAGCGCGGAAGTGTCGGCGCCGGTACCGGAATGAAGGCCTTCGGATTCAAAGCCGGGATCGGATCGGCATCGCGCGTTCTGCCGGCCTCGATGGGCGGCTACCGCGTCGGCGTGCTCGTGAACGATAACACCGGCATGTCGCACACGCATTTAAAAATTATGGGCGTTCCCGTCGGGCGTGCGTTGCAGCATCGCTATCTGCCGAAGTTTCCGCAACCGTTGGCGTTGCACGGGCGCATGAGCTCGGGAAGTATCATCATCGTCATCGCGACCGATGCACCGCTCGACAACCGGCAATTACGCGCGCTCGCACTTCGCGCGGGCATGGGGATGGCGCGCACCGGGCTGATCTCCTCGGTCGGCAGCGGCGATCTCTTTATCGCCTTTTCGACGCGGTACGTCTATCGCCGCACCGGAAATTTTCGCGTGCACGCTCCGCGCATTGCGACCGTCGAGAGCGACCGCGTGCTCGATACGCTCTATCGTGCGACGAGCGATGCGGTGGAGGCCTCGATCGACGATGCGCTCTGGTCCTCGCCGACGATGGTCGGGCGGCGCGGCATCACCGTCTACGGGCTGCCGCACGCGCCGGTGCTGCGCATGCTGCGCGCGGCGGGGGCGATCCCGCGCTAGTCGGGAGGGTTGTACTCGCCGAGCGCCTCGCGTAACGGTAAAAGCAGATCACCGTACTCGCGAGAGGCCCGTACCGACGTTGCGTAGAGCGGGCGACGAACCTGCGTTGCACTCGCGGTGCGCACCGGTCGTTGGGTCTGGTGGAATGTGAGGGAGCGCTCATCCCAGTCGAGGCGGCAGTACTCGATAATGCGCCG
>DAIBFU010000119.1:0-4036 GCA_027422105.1 Vulcanimicrobiota bacterium
CGACGCGCCGTTTGGAACCGGGGAGACCGAGGTGGTATAGACATTGGGAATATAGCCGAGGCGATTGAAATCGCCGCCGGCCGGACGCTCTTGATACCAGCCGAACGCCGGAGGAGCGTTCGTATCGTTTGCGCCCTTGACCATCGCAGCGAGCGCGCGATGGAGCGAAAAATCGTGCGCGCCGAATGCATAGGCACCGGCGATCACCGGATCGACCGAATCACCGCCCATCACGCTGGTCGGTGCGTTGGCGAGTGCCCAGCGCGGCAGCCACCCACTTTGGTGTGCGGCATCGACAAGCGACTGCATCATATCGCTGGTGCGATGCGGAAAGAGCAATGCGAGCAGCGGAATCTCGGTGCGGTAGATATCCCAATCGGAGAAATTCGCGTAAAACGCATGCCCCGCAGCGACCCGATGCACCTGACCGTCAAAACCGCGATAGCGGCCGTCGACATCGCTAAAGAGATTGGGGTGCAACATCGTGTGGTAGAGCGCACTATAAAAGGTGCGAAGATTCTCGGTGCTGCCGCCCGAGACGCGCACGCGCTCGAGAACCTGATTCCAGCGCTCGAGCGCGCGATTGCGAACCGCAACGATACTCCACGAACGCGCGGAATCGCGGAGGTTTCGCCAGGCACCGCGTTCGCTCACGAACGAGATCGCCACTTGCATGCGAACGCTGCTATGCGTCGTCGTGTCGAAGCGCAGCCATGCACCGGCGGTGCGTCCGCTGCCGTTATCGTAGAGCCCCGATGCGGCAAAGGGGCGATTGAAACGCGCCGCCATATAGACCGTAAACCGATCGGGCATACCGCAAAAATGCCCGCTCTGCGCGCTCGCCTCGAGCGCATTGTTGCCGAGGATTCGGATGCTTGCGTTCCCCACTCCGGCTTGATCGGAGGCGGGATCGATCGCGAGCAGCGCATCGTGCGAGCGCGGGAACGTAAAGCGTCCCAACCCGCTCCGCGAGCGCACGGTGAGCTCGCTGCGAATCCCCGGTTCGCCAAGCGTCACCGCGTAGTAACCGGGCACCGCGATTTCGCCGACGTGAGAGAACGGCTGCGAGATCCCCTGCAACGTCGTCGGTGGTGAACCGAGAAGCGGCAAGACCGCAAAATCTCCGAAGACGTTGCAGCCGGGGCCGCTCAGGTGCGTCATACTGAATCCGGTGATTCGTGAATCGTTGAATTCATAGCCGCCGCCGGCATTCTGCGAGGGCGTATCGGGGCTCCATTGGAGCATTCCAAAGGGTACGTCGGCGCCGGGAAAATCGTCGATCGGGCCGCCGAGTGGCGTGCCCGATGTTCCGACGAATGGATCGACGTAGGAGACCGGAGTCGTCGTGCGTACTCCGGCGGCGACCGAGGTGCCGAGAAGCGCAAGCGCTACGAGGACGCGCAGAGTGCTTCCCGGCACTCGCATCGCTTACAGCGCCTTCACCGCCGAGGTGAGTGCATCGACGCTCGCTTTGGCGTCGCCGAAGAGCATCGAGGTGTTCGGCATCTCGTAGAGCGGGTTGTCGATGCCGGCGAAGCCGGAGCGCATCGAACGCTTGAGCACGATGACGTTCGCCGCTTTATCGACGTCGAGAATCGGCATGCCGTAGATCGGCGAACTCGTGACGTTGCGTGCCGCCGGGTTCGTGACGTCGTTTGCGCCGATGACCAAGGCCACATCGGTCGTCGGGAACTCGGGGTTCGCATCTTCCATGTCGAGCAATTGTTCGTATGGAACGTTCGATTCGGCGAGCAACACGTTCATGTGTCCCGGCATGCGGCCGGCGACGGGATGGATTGCGTAGAGCACGTTGACGCCGCGTTTTTCGAGTTGATCGGCGAGTGCTTTTACCGAATGCTGTGCCTGGGCGACCGCCATGCCGTAGCCCGGCACGAAGATCACTTTCGATGCATAGGCCAACATGATGGCGACATCGTCGGCGCTCGCACTACGGATCTGCTGCGGCCCGCCGCTTCCCGCCGCCGGCTCGCTGCCGCCGCCGGAACCGAATGCACCGAACAGTACGTTGGTGAGCGGACGATTCATCGCCTTGCCCATCATGACGGTCAGCAGCGTACCGCTTGCGCCGACGAGTGCGCCGCAAATAATCAGCAGCGTCGAGTTGATTTCGAAGCCGGTGACCGCCACCGCCAATCCGGTGAACGAGTTGAGCAGCGAGATCACCACCGGCATATCCGCGCCGCCGATCGGCAGCACGAAGAGTACGCCGAGGATGAGCGAGCAAACGAGCAGCCCAAGAAACGCGAGGACCGGCATCGTTCCCAACGTCACGACGAACCATCCGGCGAGGCCGAGAATCGCCAGTAAGATCAGTGCGTTGACGAATTGCTGGCCGGGATAGGTGATCGGCCGTCCGGTCATGAGCTCTTGAAGCTTCAAAAACGCAATGATGGAGCCGGCGAAGCTCAAGCATCCGATGATCGCCGAGAGTACCAGCGATACCGATACGATCGCATTTTCGCCGTTTCCACTGGCAAGCAGGAAAAATTCCAGCGTCGAGATCGCAGCCGCAGCGGCGCCGCCGGCACCGTTGTAGAGCGCGACCATTTGCGGCATTGCCGTCATCTTCACGCGCAGCGCCGCGACGATACCGATCGTGCCGCCGAGAAGAACGCCGACGAGAATCGCCCACCAGCCGATACCTTGCGTCGTTACGAGCGAGGAGACCAGCGCGATTGCCATACCGACCATCGCCAGTTGGTTACCGGCGCGTGCCGTCGGCGGCGAATTGAGTTGATGGAGACCGTAAATAAAGAGCGCAACCGCAACGAGGTTCGCAATGCTCAGAGCGAGGGTCATGAACGGGGCCCCTCTTTCTTCTTAAACATTTGCAACATGCGTTCGGTCACCGCGAATCCGCCGAAGACGTTGATCGCTCCGAGCGTCAGAGCGGCCACGCTGATGATTTGCAGCATCGGCGTTGGCGACCCGGCAAAAAGGTTGCCGACAACCAAAATCGCGCCGATAAATACGATGCCGTGGATGGCGTTGGTCGCCGACATCAGCGGCGTGTGTAGCGTCGTCGGGACCTTCGAGATGACTTCGAAGCCGACGAAGACCGCAAGCAGAAGGACGGTCAGTAGTTGGATGAGATGGGCGATATCGTTCACTGTGCCGCTCCAATCAAAGATTTACCGCCGTGAACGATACATGCGCCCGCAATGACGTCGTCTTGATAATCGAGGGCGAGCGTACCGTCTTTTGCAAACGGCGAGAGTAAGGCGAAAAGGTTACGCGAGTAGAGTTGACTCGCGTTATAGGGCATCGTTGCGGGAAGGTTGGTCGTGCCGATGATCTGCACGCCGTTTTCGGTAACGATGCTTTCGTTGGGTTTTGTCAGAGCGCAGTTGCCGCCGGCTTCGGCAGCGAGATCGACGATGACGCTGCCCGGCGCCATCGCGGCGACCGCTGCTTCGGTAATGAGAATGGGGGCTCGACGCCCGGGAACCAAAGCGGTGGTAATCACGACATCGTTCTTGCCGATCTGTTCGACCATCCAATCGCGCTGTCGCTGCTGTTGTTCGGGGGTCAGTTCTTTTGCGTATCCCCCCGAACCCTCGGCGCTCTCGCCGAGATCGAATTCGAGGAATTTCGCGCCGAGCGACTGCACCTGTTCGCGGACAACGGCGCGAACATCGTATCCGCTGACGACCGCGCCGAGGCGGCGCGCCGTCGCGATTGCTTGCAGCCCCGCTACTCCGGCGCCAAGCACGAGTGCTTTCGCCGGAGGAATCGTTCCGGCCGCAGTGGTGAGCATCGGGAAGAACTTCGGCAGCGCGCTCGCCGCGAGCAAGACCGCCTTATAACCGGCGATGTTGCTTTGCGACGAAAGCGCATCCATACTTTGTGCGCGCGTGATGCGCGGAATTTTCTCAACGGCGAGGGCTTCGAGTCCCGCCGAGGCAAGTCGCTCGGCGTAGCTCGGGTCGCCGAGAGGATCGAGGAAACCTACAAGTAACGCGCCCTTTTTGAGGCGCGCTAATTGATTTTCGGTTGGACGAGCGACGCAGAGCAA
>DAIBFU010000120.1:0-3985 GCA_027422105.1 Vulcanimicrobiota bacterium
CGATCGTGATTTCCGATTCAAATTCCCAGCGTTGGCCGTCGAGCGGCCCGCTTACAACTTCAAGCACCAACATCGTTCTTGCCGCAAGCGCTTCTCGCTCGGGGCCGTGCGCTCCCCGTGCCGGGTGCCATCCCTTCACGATAGCCTAACATATCCGGCCGACGGGCCGATGATTGGAGAAGAGTGACGATGAGCGACCGTATCGACGAGCTAATGCAGCTGGTCGACGTAGAGCCCGACGCCCTGCGCGAAGCCGAATTCGCTCAGGCGCAGGCGATTTTAGAGAACTTGGTCGGTAAAACGATCGCCGATATCGAGGTGGAGGAGACGCGTATCGTGCTCACCACCGCCGACGGCAACCGTTTCTTCTTCTATGGCTTCCTCGGGGGCTCCGAAGAAGCAGCGGCAACGTAGCGCGCAATCTCGGTTCCGTCTTGCGCGGAATACTGCGTGAAGGCGATACCGTGGGCGTAGAGCTGCGCCGTTGCGTCGTAGAACGAGAGTACCACGCGGCCGCGTACGAGCAGTTGCCGCTCGTCATCTCCCGGAAGTGAGAAACGCAGTACCACATGCTGCCCCGCAGGCAGGTCGGCGCGCGTCGAGACGCGCATGCCCCCGCCCCCTAAATCCAGCGAACGAGCAGGCACGACCAGTTCCAGCCCCGGGACGATCAACGTCACCGGTAATGCAATCTCGACGCGGACGTGGCGCCGCTGTTGTGCGTGACTGCCTTGTATGTTCACGGAGACCCACTCGCTTCTGCGTCGAGCGCGTCGAGCCTCTTGGCTTAAGGCGATTCTAGGGTCGCGCGTGCCGCCTCAAGCGCACCAAGGTAACCGTGGATCGCATTCACGCCACCCTGTAAGTAGAGTTCGTAGGGCTCGCGGAGCGGTGCATCGCACGAAAGTTCGATCGTTGCACCGGAAACGAACGCGCCGCCCGACATGACGACCGGATCGCGATAGCCCGGCACCGCGCCCGGTTCCGGGCGGAAACGAGCGTCGATCGGCAACACGCTCTGCAGGCCGCGCGAAAAGCGCAGCACGCGCTCGCGGTTGCCCAGAGCAATCGCCTGCACGATATCGGTGCGCCGCGCACCCGGCGCGGGATCGACGCGAAATCCGCATTCCGAAAAGAGCGCGGCGGCAAAATCAAGAGTTTGTAAAGATGCCTCCACGATGCTCGGCGCTTGGAAAAGCCCTTGAATAAAGGCTTTCCCGAAGCCGAGCGTCGGGCCGAGCGCATCGTTGAGCCCCGGGGCGTAGAGCGTCGCGGCAACGAGATCGACCAGGTCGGATCGCCCGATGCAGTAGCCGCCGGTCGGCGCGAGCGAGCCGCCGAGATTTTTAATCAGCGATCCCATGACGAGATCGGCGCCGACGTGCGTCGGTTCGCGTTCTTCGACGAGTTCGCCGTAACAATTATCAACGAGAATCGGAAGATCGGAGCGCACCGCGCGCAGACGCGCAAAAGCGCGTTCGAGTTCGGCGATCGAAAGACTCGGACGGGTTGCGTAGCCGCGGGAGCGTTGCACGAAAATTGCGCCGCGATCGATCGCACGTGCTTCGCGTTCGAGCGCGTCGCCGTCGATCGTTCCGTCGGGAAGCAGAGCGATCTCGCGATACGCAAACCCACCGAGTTGTGCGAGCGAATTCGGCGCGTCGACGATCGCATTGCGCAAGGTATCGTAAGGGCGCCCGGAGATCGTCAGCAAGGTACCGCCGCGCGGCACGCACGAACGAAGCGCGAGCGCGATTGCGTGCGTTCCGCTGGCGATCGTCAGACGCGCGAGCGCACGTTCGGCGCCGAAGAGACGGCGCAAGAGCGATTCGTAGGCGGCGCGCGCGGCGTCGTCGTAGCCGTAGCCGCTGCTTCCCGCGAGATCGCTCTGCCCGATCCCTTCGTCGAGAAATGCTTGCAGGACATTCATGGTAACGGTGCGCTGCGCCGGATAATCGAGCCCTTCGACGCGCTGCCATGCGCGCTCCGCGGCGCGCGCGAGTTCACCGGTAAAGCCGAAGCGTTCGCAAAGTTCGACGATCATGCGAGCCCGACTTCGTGACGCTCGTACGCGCGTACTGCCGGCAACCATAACAAGGTCGCGACGAAGAGATTGACGAGCAATAAAATCGGGGCGCGCCAGTCGAGCGTCGCTAGATAGACCGAGATCGGCGCGGGAATCGACGAGGGTACGTAAAAGGCGGCGCGAGCGACCCACCCGGCGGAGACGGCAACGTAACTGATGCTTGCCAAAAGCATCGGAATACCGATGAACGGCAAGGCCAGAATCGGATTGCCGACGATCGGCAACGTGAAGAGCAAGGGTTCGTTGGCGTTGATCAGCGCGAAAGGGAGAGTCGCGCGACCGATGCGGTGCAAACGCGGAATCTTCGAGCGCGCCAACAACGCCGCAAGCGGCAACGTCGCACCGGCGCCACCGGGGAACACGAAGAGAAAGAGCGAGACGACGACGATATGCGGAAGCGGCTGATGCGCTGCAAAGGCGTGCGTATTCTCTGCTTGTAACGAGAGATAGACCGGCGTCACGATGCCGGCGAGCAACGCCGGGCCGTGAATACCGACGCACCAAAGCGCGGTCTCCGCGAAAACGATCGCAAGCAATGCGGGGTAGCTATCGCCGAGATGCGCGAGAGGCGCGAGCGCTGCTCGAACGAGCGCGCTTGCGTTGATACCGGCGGCATGTAAGGCAAGAAAGGGAAGCAGCGCGAGCGGTGCACCGAGATAGGGTGCGGCAGGCAGCAGTCGCGCGGTGTAACTCGCGACAAGCGCGCAGATCATGCCGACGAGAATCGCCAATAGCAACCCGCTTGCACCAACGCTGCGCAGGTAATCGAGCGGCGCGACGGCGCCCTGCGGATGGGGCAACACGAGCGCAAAGGCAAGCAGCGTCACCGCGATCTGCGGAGCGAGCGGCAGCGCGAGTCGCCGCGCGAGTTGCACCGCGAGTGCAATCGCGGTCACGCACGACATCGCGCCGAAGGCCGGCAACATCGCTTCGGCGATCGCGGCGAGCGGAAAGGTCGGCTGCGGCGCGATGCGCCATCCGCCGGGTTCAACGAAGAGGATCGCGAGCAGCGCTACGACGAGCGCAGCGAAGCCGATCGGCAGAGCGCTGTTGAGCGCGCGCGAGATGTTAGAGGCGGCGAATAACGGCTTCGACGCGCCCGACGATAACGACATCGTCGGCGTAGATTGGCTGCATGCGCGCGTTCTCCGGCTGTAGGCGCACGCGCCCCGCTTCGCGATAGAAGCGCTTCACGGTTGCATCACCTTCGAGCATTGCGACGACGATTTCGCCGTTACGCGCATCGCTCTGCGGACGAACCACGACGAGATCGCCGTCGAGAATCGCCGCGTCGACCATCGAGTCACCCTTCACGCGCAGCACGAACGCATCGGAGCCCTTCGGCAGGAAATCGGCCGCGACGAGGAACTCGCCCTCGCGCTCCTCTTGAGCCGCGATTGGGACGCCGGCGGCGACGCGGCCGAGGATCGGTAAGAGCATCCCTTCGGGCATCCCCGCGCGCTCCGAACGCATGGCCCGCGGCTTGGTGGCATCCCGCGTGAGCAGCCCGCGCTTCTCGAGCGTCTTGAGGTGGGCGTGGATCGTCGATGAGGACGAGAGGCCGACGATCTCGCCGATCTCGCGAACCGAGGGCGGGTACCCGTGCTCGGCCGCAAAGCGCTCGATGGCGGTGAGAATCTCCCGCTGCCGCTCGCTCGGAGGGCGTTCGCGCATGCCTGAATCCTTTCTCTCGTGTTTCCGGGGCTGTGACTGCCATGCGTATGGCAGAGCCGTTCGGTAGAAAGGTAGCACAGAGTTCGAAAAATCGCAAACATACGTTCGAGACTCTTGACACCCCGCGGAGCGGGCATGCTAGAATCTAGTGGACGAACAACCGTTCGGCCCAAGATATGGAGGGTTATCCACAATGCGGTCCCGGAAACGAATGAGCCTGATGCC
>DAIBFU010000121.1:0-3953 GCA_027422105.1 Vulcanimicrobiota bacterium
CTGCGAACCATACGCTAGACCCATCGTATGGCCTTGCGCCGAGAGTGTCCCCGTCGCAGTCCCAACCTGGACTTTACCCGGTTTCGTGGACGCCAAGATAGGTCACTCCCCGAGGAGGGCCAGAAAGGTATCCCATGCCAAAGAAACGCACGCAACACTCGTCGGAATACAAGATCGAAGCCCTTCGTCGAGTCGTCGACTCGAAGGAGCCGGCCGCTTCGGTGGCTCGATCCCTCGGCCTCTCTCGTGAGACGCTCTATCGGTGGATTCGCGAGTATCAAGCGAACCCGGCTGAGCCTTTCCCGGGCAATGGCAAGCTCACATCGCAAGACGAACAGATCCGCAAACTCCAACGAGAGAACGCTCGTCTCACCGAAGAGCGCGACATTTTAAAAAAAGCGGTCACCTTCTTTGCCAAAGAGCCACGTTGAAATACGCGTTCATCAAAGCGAATCGAGAAGAATTCTCGGTCGGCGCGATGTGCCGCGTTCTCAAGGCATCGAAGGGTGGATACTACGCGTGGCTCAGCCGCCCGGTATGCGCTCGGGAGAAGCGTGATGCCGAGCTACGAGAGAAGATCGTTGCGATTCATACCACGAGCAAGTCGAGCTACGGCTCTCCGCGCGTCCACGCCGCGCTTGTCGAGCCGGACTGCGGCCGCAACCGGGTTGCCCGCATCATGCGCGCGGCGGGCATCGCTGGAAAGCGTCGGCGCAGCTTTACGCCGCGGACGACCGATTCCAACCACCAGAATCCGATCGCCGCGAACATCTTGGATCGCAAGTTCTCGCCCGACGAAGTCGGCCGCCCGAATCGTTGTTGGGCAGGCGACATCACGTACATCAGAACGCGTGAGGGCTGGCTCTATCTCGCCGTCGTTCTCGATTTGTTTTCGCGAAGGGTGGTCGGGTGGTCGATGAGTGCAAGCATGAAGACGCGCTTTGTGCTCGACGCACTCCAATCAGCGATCGACGGGCGCGGAGCGCCCGAAGGCTTGGTATGGCATTCCGATCGCGGCGTTCAGTACACCGACGGTCAGACGCGCGCCCTTGCCGATCAGCATGGCATTCAATGCAGCATGAGCAGAAAAGGGAACTGTTGGGACAACGCGGTGGTCGAGAGTTTCTGGGCTTCGCTGAAGTCCGAACTTTTCGACGATTATATCCCGACAACACGCGAGGAAGCACGCGCCATGATTTTCAACTGGATCGAAGCCTGGTATAATCGCCAGCGCCTTCACTCGACGCTCGGCTATCTCAGCCCAGCCGCGTTCGAATTGAAGAAAGTATCTTAACTTCTTGTCCGCGAAACCTAATCAAGTCCAAGTATCGAGGCGCGCGCTATTTGCGTACCGGGCTGGGGAAGACTCCGACGCTGCGCAATCCGTTCGCGTCGACGCTTCGCACGGCGAAGACGTCGTCGTCGTAGCTAATCGGCAACGTCACCGTCGTTACGTCGCCGACCGGGCGCACGTGTTGCCAGGTTGCGGCGTCGGTTTTGCGCCATAGGACCTCGTACGCCGTCGCGTCGGCCGCACGATGCCAGCGGAGCGTCGTGGTGTAACCGAGGTGCGCGAGAACGATATGCACGTGCGTCGGTGCCGCCGGCCCGAGGGCGAGCGTCGCGAGTGCCGCGACGTTGGCGCGCGTCGATTGCGCGAGATAGCGCGGGTCGATGTACTGCGGAAGGTCGCCGTATTGCACGCCGTTCTCGACGCGGACGTTCTGGTGTTGGTGTTCGAAGACTTCGCTCGCCTCGGTAAACCGAATTGCCGGGAAGCCCATGGCTTGGAACGATTCTTGGTCGCCTCCGCGGAGAAAACGATCGGCGCGGAAGATCTCTTGGATGTGGAGCGTCGGAAGATAGAGCTTATCGGTCGAGACGATAAAGCGTGCGAGTTCCCGCGAGGGCGAGTCGTTCTCGGTGCCGAGAAGATTGACCAGTCGTGGTTTCGCGCCGGCGGGAAGCGCCTCGCTAAAAATGCGAAGCGTGTGAAAGACGCTGCGGCCGTCGTGCGTTTTGGAGTTGCCGACGATATCGTTGTTGAGATCGGCGAGAATGGGAGCGTGCCGGGCGGCCATCTCGTGGGCGAAATGGTCGGATCCCCAGAGCCCTAGTTCCTCTCCGTCGAAGCACGCGAAGATAATCGTGCCGCGGAAGTGCGTGGCGGCCATCACGCGTGCGGCCTCAAGCACCGCCGAGGTGCCCGATGCATTATCGTCCGCTCCCGGCGCGACGCCGAGGCCGTCGGTGCAGTTGCCGTTGCAATCGTCGTAATGGCTCGACATGACGTAGATGCGCCCCGGTTCGGTCCCGCGCAACGTCGCGATCACGCTCGATTCGGTGACCGCGCGCGGCGTGTATTTGAGTTTTGGCTGAACGTAGGTGTCGAGGCGAACCGTCATACGTCCGCCGGTCGTCGCAGCGATCTTTTTGAATTGAGCGACGAGCCAGTCGCGCGCGGCGAAGACGCCTTGCGTCTTCGTCGAATGGATCTCCGAGAAATCGTTGCGCGTGCGGAAGCCCACCAATCGCTCGTCGATCGCGCGCAGGTGCGAGGCCGAGACGGCGCGCACCATGGCGAGGATGCGAGGATCGGGGGCGGGCGAAGCGGAGGGCGCGGCGGCGGTTGCGGTGACGGCAACGGCGGCGGCGAAAGCGATCGATCGTGCGAGCATATCGCAGACTTGCACCTTGCTGCGACAAATCCCGCAGCACGGGGACCCGGTCGTTTACGTGCTGGAATGTGCCGACGGCGCACTCTACACGGGTTGGAGCAACGACCTCGCGCGCCGCGTTCGCGCCCACCTCCGCGGCCGCGGGGCGAAGGCGACGCGTCGGGCCCTGCCCGTGCGCTTGCATGCTTGGTGGCGCGTGGAATCTGCGAGCGGCGCTCGCTCGACCGAGGCGCGCTTCAAGCGGCTCTCGCGGGCCGAAAAGCTCGCGGTGTTGCAAGCGGCGGAGGCCTTTGGGTATCGGGTCATCGAAACGCCCGCCGTATCACGAGCCGTCCAGGGGGGAATTTCGATGGCCACGCCACCACAGGCCGAGGAGCGCGACGCGCTTCTCGAAACCGCACGTTCGCACGTCGTTCGTATAAGCACGCCGAAGGGCGAGATGCGATTGTCGCTCAACGCCGACGCCGCACCGAACCACGCCGCCGCTTTCGTGAAGCTCGTTCAAGCGGGCTTCTACAACGGCCTCACCTTCCATCGAGTGGAACCCGGTTTCGTCATTCAGGGCGGGTGCCCCGATGGCGACGGCACCGGCGGCCCGGGCTATCGCCTGAAAGCCGAATTCAGTGCGCTCCCGCACCTCCGCGGCACGCTGGCGATGGCGCGCTCCTCGCATCCCGATTCGGCGGGCTCGCAGTTTTATATCTGTCTCGACGACGCGCGTTTTCTCGACGGACAGTACACCGTCTTCGGCCAGCTGATCGATGGCTTCGAGACGCTCGATGCGATTCGCCGCGGCGATACGATGACGAGCGTGACGATGGAGCCGCGTACGCCCTAAGAACCGGTCCCTTGGTAATGCCGGAGGCCGATATTCCAAAACGCATACGAGAGCGCGGTCCAGAGAAGCCCGATCAGCGGCGTTAGAAGCCCGACCTCCGGGGAGAGCCCGAACGCCGCATCGTGCTTCCCGAGAAAATAACTCGCCGGGAAATAATTCATGAAGGCAAAGGGCAGCACGTACGCGAGGACGATGCGTACTCCGCGCGTGTAGATGCTGATCGGATAGCGCGTGAAATCTTGCTCCAGCGACATGACGATCCAGCGCAGCGTATCGACGCGAATGAGCCAAAATGAGAGCGCGGCGACGAAGAGCGAGATGCCGAGGTCGATGCCGGCGCCGCCGCAGAGCACGGCGGCGATCGTAAGAACCGTGAACGGCGTTACGTGGATGCCGGCGACGTGCGTCGCGATCGCGAGCGTGACGAGCCCGAGGAT
>DAIBFU010000122.1:0-3540 GCA_027422105.1 Vulcanimicrobiota bacterium
CGGCTTCGCACTTGCTCCAGTGGGGATTCCGAAACTGCAATCGCTGACGAAAAATCGCTTCCGTTTCGCCGAAGGAAAGATTCTCGTCGATCTGCCGCCCGCGCAAGAAGGGCCGAGCGAACGCCGCTGGATGCCGCTCTTACGCGGCATCCTCGAAGCGCTCTAGCCTTCGTCATCCCGAGTAGGTTCTGTCATCCCGAGTAGATGGCGAAGCCATCGTATCGAGGGATCTCCTCGCGCACTGCCGCGCGACTGCGATGGCGACGAGCACGAGCCACCACGTCAACACCTTCGGATAGAACTGCAAGTTATCGACGATCCCGTGCAGCGCGAGAGCGAGCGTCGCCGTGAACGCCGCGGCGATCCATGCGTCGCTGCGAATCGCCGACCGACTGAGACGAACGCAGCCCCCGATCCAGAGCCAGAGCGTCGCTGCAAGCAGGGGAATGCCGCCGTCGACGAGTGCGCGCAGGTAGAGGCTGTTCGGTTGCGTGCGCACGCCCGGCAGCCCGACGCGGCCGAGTTCGAGGTGGTAGTTGCCGGCCCCGATTCCGAGCCACGGGTGCGTGCGCCAGAGCGCGATCGCCGCTCGCCATAATTCCGAGCGTGTGCCGACGCCCCCGGCCCCGGTCTGTCGCGCGCCGATGCGAAGCAGGCCGCGCACCGATGTCGCGACATCGGCGGGGTGTGCGCCGACGAGCACATGGCCGAGTGCGGCGCCGATACCGACGAACAGCGCGAGCAAAAAAGCACCCATAGCGGGCAGCAGCGCCGCGCGCGCGTTTTTCGGTCGTAGATAAATCGAGAGCGCGAGAACGCAGAGGCTGATGAAGATACCGGCGCGGGAGAGCGTGAGAATCTCGGCAAGGATTGCCGCTGCGAGCGCCCATGCCAGGTAGCGCCGCGGTTGTGCGAGCTGCGCCGCCGCAAGAATCGCGATGGCAATCTCCAGAAAGCCGGCGAGTTGATTGGGGCCATCGAGCGGTCCGGCGATGCGCGGAAGAACGATCGCGCCCATATTGAGCCCCGAGGGTGCGCCGATCAAATCTTCGATCAGCGCGAGGAACGCAACCAGCACCGTCGTCGCGGCGAAGGTCGGCAGCGCGAAGCGCTCGAGCGCTTCGGATTCACCGCTCGCCAAAAATGCAACGACGAAAATGACGGTTGCTTCGATCGCTTTCAAACTTTCGCGTAGCGCAGGCGCGAGATAATCGGCCTGCGTGACCGAGAGCAGCGTCGTCGCGACCAGCGCGATCAGCGCCAGCAGCCACCATCGCGCCTCGCGCGAACGGAGGCGCTGAAGGAGCGCGGGGTGCGCGCAAAGCCCGAGCACAATCGCGAGCAACGCGACTTTGGGGAGCGTCACCGTCATGTGCCCGACGCCGTGCGCAAACGCGAAGGGGGCGCTTGCGATAAGGGCGAGCAGCCCGTAGAGCGCCCGCTTCTGCGCGAGCAGCGCGATGGCAATAAATGCCGCGGTGAAGAGCATGAACCAGATGGGGTCGAGCGCGGGAATCTCCACGAAACGATCGACCACCGGGCGATAGTGCATGGGCGCAGGGCTTCGCCTTTCGAGAAGGCGAAACCCCGCCGACGATGGACGAGCAGGCGATGCGCACGGCGATCGAGCGCAAGCGCGACGGCGAGAGCCTCGGGGCCGGCACTTGGCGCGATATCGTCGCCGCCTATGCAAGCGGTGCGGTCGACGATGCGCAGATGGCGGCGCTGGCGATGGCAGTGCATTTCCGCGAACTCGATATCGACGAGATCGTCGCACTCACCGAAGCGATGGTCGAGAGCGGAGAACGCCTCCACTTCCCGCGCAATCCTTTTGTGGTCGACAAACATTCCAGCGGCGGCGTCAGCGATATCGTCTCGCTCGTAGCCGTGCCGATCGTTTCGGCTTGCGGTGTTCCGGTGGCGAAACTCTCCGGCCGCGCGCTCGGACATACCGGCGGAACGATCGATAAACTCGAAGCGATACCCGGTTTTCGCAGTGCGCTTGGGAGCGGTGAATTCATCGCCCAAGTGGAGCGCATCGGCTGTGCCATCGCTGCGGCGAGCGAAGCACTCGCCCCGGCAGATAAGCGGCTCTATCGTCTTCGCGACCGAACAGGAAGTGTGCCGAGCGTCGGGCTGATCGTCGCTTCGATTCTCTCGAAGAAGATCGCTGGCGGCGCGCATGGATTCGTCTTCGATGTAAAATGCGGTAGTGCGGCATTCATGCGCGACGAGCAGGGAGCGGTGCTGCTTGCGCGTCGACTGGTGGAGGTCGCGGAGCGATTCGGTCGCTCGGCACACGCGATCGTGAGCGCGATGAACGAACCGCTCGGGCGTTGCATCGGCACGGGGATCGAAACGATCGAAGCGCGCGATTTCTTGCGCGGCACGCGCAGCGATGCGCGCGTGCTCGAACTCGTGACTGCTGTGGCTACGAAGATGCTCGCGCTCGGCGGCGTTCACGACGGCGAACGCCGGGCCGCCGAAGCGCTTGCCGACGGGAGTGCATACGAACGATTCGTCGCCCTCGTGGAGGCGCAGGGCGCGACGCGCGGCGCGCTCGAAGCGCTCGTCGCGGCGCCGGATGCATACGAAGTTATTGCCGGCCGCAGCGGAGTGGTTGCAACGATCGATGCAGTCGCGCTGGGAAACGCCGCGCGTCGGCTAACGCAGCAATTCCCAACGGCGGGAATTGAACTTTCCGTCCGCGTGGGGCAGCGCGTCGAACTCGGGCAACCAATTGCGACGATTTACGGAAAGGGCGCGAGCGCGCAGGATGTCCAGGGTGCGGTCGTCGTGACGGACGGACCGGTCGCGCCGATTCCTCTGCTGTTGGCGCAGATCTAACGCTACGTTGCGCGCTCCGGCGAACGGTCGACGCTGCGAATTAAGTAGAGCGGCCGGCCTTTGACTTCGTCGTAGATGCGTCCGATATATTCGCCGAGGATACCGATGCCGATCAATTGGACGCCGCCGAGAAAGAGTACCGCGACGATCGTTGATGCCCAGCCACGCGTGTATCCCGGCGGGTGCAGGCTAAAGAGTTTGAAGCCGACGACGACGAGCGCGTAGACGATTGCCGCGGCGCTGGTGAAGAAACCGAAGTACGAGACGAAACGGAGCGGCACGTCGGAGAACGAGGTGATGCCGTCGACGGCGAAGCGCATCATTTTTGTAAACGGATACTTCGTAACGCCGGAGAGCCGTTCGTCGCGGTCGTATTCGACGCCGATCTGCCGGTAGCCGACCCAACTCACCATGCCGCGCAGAAAACGATGCCGTTCCGGCGAGCGTCGCAGCGCCTCGACGACGCGCCGACTCATCAAGCGAAAATCCCCGGTATCGACGGGAATCGAAACTTTCGTCAGGCGCTTGATGAGACGATAGAAAATCCGCGCGGTAAGCAACTTGAAGAAACTCTCGCCTTTGCGCGTGCGCCGCACCGCATAAACGACATCGAAGCCTTCGCGATAGCGCGCAAGAAAATCGGCGATGAGTTCGGGCGGATCTTGCAGGTCGCCGTCCATCAGCACCACCGCT
>DAIBFU010000122.1:3550-3803 GCA_027422105.1 Vulcanimicrobiota bacterium
TCACCTTGCGCGAGCTCGATGCCGGCGGTCGCAGCGAGTTGGTGCCCGAAATTACGCGAGAGATCGACGACCACGATATGGGCATATCGCTCGATTGCAGCGCGCATCGATGCGAGCGTTCCGTCGGTGCTCCCGTCGTTGACGAGCACGACTTCGTAGCCCTCATCGCCGACGAGGCGTGCCAGCAAAGGAACCAAGCGCTCGAGCAGCGGCGCGACGTTTTTTTCCTCGTTAAACATGGGCACGACGACGC
>DAIBFU010000123.1:0-3752 GCA_027422105.1 Vulcanimicrobiota bacterium
GCCAATTGGCGATACGCACGTTTGATCGCTTCGGGTGCCGCATCGCGGGCAACGCCTAAGACTTCGTAATAATCTACGCTGGGCATGGGTGTGTTGCTGTACGTTCCTTATTTTACTTCGACATCGTGAAGGCGTTCTGAGAGCGTTTCGGCGGTTCCCGATGCCAGCGCGAGGAGACGGGCATACGGCATGCGACGCGGGCCGAGGATCGAGAGCATTCCGACCGCCCGCTCGCCGAAGCGATAGGGAACGGTGACGAGCGAAAGATCTGCGAGTTCTTCGCTGCCGAGTTCGTGCCCGATCTTGACGCTCGCCGCGGGGTTATCGAATGCATCGGCGACGAGATCGTAGAGCGTTCGCTGCTCTTCGAGGATGCGCAGAATCGAACGCAATTTCCGGACGTCACGAAACTCCGGTTGATCGAGGAGATGCTGCGCGCCGGAGGCGGCGACCCCGGGTTGCTCTTGCGTGCGCGCACCGGCGAATGCGGTGCGCACCGCGCCGACCATATCATCGCCGAAGCCGCACTGTTTCGTTACCATCGCCAGCGAACGCTCGTCGCAATCGCGCAGTAGGCGCCCGGCAAAGTTCGCGTTGAGTGCGTTGGAGAGACGCGTCAGATCGTCGGGCGTCACGTCGTTGCGCAATTCGAAGAGCGATTGCGAGGCCACGCCGAAGGAGGTTACGATGATCGCGATGCCCGAACGCTCGCCGATCCAAATCAGTTGTACGTACCGGAAGCTCTGCGTCTCGCTCTGCGGTTTGGTGACGAACGCGAGATTCCCCGCAAGACGCCCCAAAAGCCGACTGCTCTGTTCGACGATCTCATCGAGTTGTGCGCGTGCATCGCGCATCTCGTCGCGAATACGACGGCGTTCCTCTGCGCCGAGTTCCTCGGGCGACATCAACGCATCGACGTAGGTACGATAACCGGCATCGGATGGCACGCGTCCGGCGGAGGTATGCGGCTGTTCGAGATACCCGCCGGCCTCGAGGTCGGCCATCTCGTTGCGCACCGTTGCCGAGCTGACGCCGAGATTATATTTTTGCGTAAGCGCTTGCGAGCCCACAGGCTCACCGGTCGCGATATATTCATAGACGACCGTGGCGAGGATGTAGGCTTTGCGCTTATCGAGACCGTCGACCTCGTTCTCCATCCCCGTTAGTTTAGCACTCCGGGCAAGCGAGTGCGAAGACGTGCCGCCAGGGCGACAAAGGTCGAGCGCCAAACACCGGGCCATGGAACCGAAAGCCATCGAATCGCTCCTCGACGAACGGCGCGCCTTCCCACCCCCGCCCGCCTTCGCCGCCCAATCGAACGCCGCTCCGAACATCTACGCCGAGGCCGAGGCCGACCCGCTCGCCTTCTGGGCCGCTTGGGCGCGGAAGCTGCAGTGGTCGCGCCCCTTCACCCGGGTACTCGACTGGGAGGAGCCTTTCGCACAATGGTTTGCCGACGGGGCGATCAATGCGTCGGTGAACTGCCTCGACCGGCATGTCGAAGCCGGGCTCGGCGACCGCGTTGCCTACTTCTACGAAGGTGAGCCCGGGGATCGCCGTGCCATCACCTATCGCGAACTGCTCGACGAGGTCTGCCGCTTCGCCAACGCGCTCCGCAGACTCGGTATACGGCACGGCGACCGCGTGGCGATCTACATGCCGATGATTCCGGAGCTTCCCGTTGCGATGCTCGCCTGCGCGCGTATCGGCGCGGCGCACTCCGTCATCTTCGGTGGTTTTTCTCCCGATGCCATCGTCGATCGCGTCAACGATGCGCAGTGCGTCGCATTGATTACCGCCGACCAAGGTTGGCGGCGCGGCAACAAAGTTCCACTCAAAGCCAATTGCGACGAAGCGATGGCGCTGACGCCGTCGATCCGCCATTGCATCGTCGCCAAGCGCGTCGGTGACCCGGTGACGATGATGCCGCAACGCGACCTCTGGTGGGACGAGCTCATCGCCGGCGAATCAACGACCTGCGAACCGGCGGAGACGATGGCCGAGGATCTGCTCTTCTTGCTCTATACCAGCGGCACGACGGCAAAGCCCAAGGGCATCAAACACACGACCGGCGGTTTTCTCACCCACGTGAGCGCGACGCACCATCTCGTCTTCGATCTCAAAGCCGATCGCGATATCTATTGGTGCGCCGCCGACATCGGTTGGGTCACGGGGCATTCGTATATCGTCTACGCTCCGCTCTGCAACGGCGCGACGAGCGTTCTCTACGAAGGAACTCCCGATTATCCCGAGCGCGATCGTCTCTGGGAGATCGTCGAACGCTACGGCGTCACCATTCTCTATACCGCGCCGACGGCGATTCGCACGTTTATGAAGTGGGGAACGCAGCATTTGGAGCGCCACGATCTCTCTTCGCTGCGATTGCTCGGATCGGTCGGGGAGCCGATCAATCCCGAGGCGTGGATATGGTACCGCGAACATGTCGGCGGCGGCCGCTGCCCGATCGTCGATACCTGGTGGCAGACGGAGACCGGCGGCATCATGATCTCGCCGCTTCCCGGACTCACCACGACCCTGCCGGGAAGCGCGACGCAGCCGCTGCCCGGAATTTCGGCCGATATCGTCGACGAGAGCGGCGCGAGTGTACCATTCGGCGGCGGCGGATATATCGTCATGAGCAAACCCTGGCCGGGAATGACGCGCGGCATCTACGGTGACGACGCGCGCTACCGCGAAACCTATTGGTCGAAATTTCCGCATCTTTATCTTGCCGGTGACGGCTGTCACCGAGACGAGCACGGCAACTATTGGTTTATGGGGCGCATCGACGACGTGATGAACGTCAGCGGGCATCGCATCTCTACCGCCGAAGTCGAGAGCGCGTTCGTGGATCATCCCGCGGTCGCCGAGGCTGCCGTCTGCGCGAAGAACGACGACGTCACCGGGCAGGCGATCTATGCCTTCGTCACCCTGCGCGGCGGCTTCGACGGAACGCCGATGCTCGCCGATGCGCTACGCGACCACGTGACGGGGAAGCTCGGGAAATTCACGCGTCCGAAATACGTGACGTTTACGACGGAGCTCCCGAAGACGCGCAGCGGGAAGATTATGCGCCGTTTGTTGCGCGATATCGCCGAGGGGCGCAATCTTGGCGACACGACGACGCTCGCCGATTCCGGTGTCGTCAACGAGTTGCAACAACGCGCAAAAAGCGAGAGCGCGCGAGAGGAGTAGCGGCAAGCGGCCGCGCTGCGCTTGCTGCAAGCCGCTACCGCGGCCATTGCTTCCGATGACGGCAAAGAGGGCGCCGCGAAATGTTCGCAACGCCCTCGGAGCCTCCGGGTTCGTTTCAGCGATTAGCTGCGAACGCTCACCGTGAACTGCACTTCGCGCGGTGCACCCGGTTCGGCGAGAATCGCACCGGGGCCGGCGAGATTGCTCTGCCCGATGCCGCCGCCGAAATAGGCACCGCTGGTCACGTACTCAAACGGGTTGTAGCGCTTATTGAAGAGATTGTTGACCGAGAGCGTGAAGCCGATCGGTCTTCCGACGCGCGAGGTGCTGTAGCCGATCGACGCGTTGACGAGGCCGTAACTCGGAATCAGTTGACCGTTGGGATCGGGCTGGCCGAGGAGATTGTTCCACATCGGCTGCGGCCCGGTGAAGTTATCCCAGAGACGACCGGTGACGATCCCGGCTCCGACACGTTCCTCGCCGGCGATGCCGAGATTGTATGCGAATTTCGGAACCTGCGTCACCGGCAACCCGCTGTAATTGGTGCCGAGATAGTC
>DAIBFU010000124.1:0-3740 GCA_027422105.1 Vulcanimicrobiota bacterium
AAAGATCCCGAACTCAATCTCGGTATTATCGAATTAGGCTTGCTCTACGATGTCGTCGTCGAAGGAGCAAAAGGCGAGCACGTGACGGTGACGATGACGTTGACCTCGCCGATGTGCCCGGTCGGCCCGCTCTTCAAGCAGTCGGTCGAAGATCGCACGAAGTCGGTTGAGGGGGTCGAAAGCGTAAAAGTCGAGATCACGTTCTCGCCTCCGTGGGATCCCAAGACGATGGCGAGCGAGGATGTGAAGGTCGCCCTTGGCATCTGGTAAACGCGTCGGAGCGATCGGAGCGAGCAAGGGCCGTGCCGAGATTGCCGTCGCCGCCGCGCTGCGTTTTCGCATCGCGCGCATACAGGCCGGAGCGGGCTGGGGGAAGAGTACTGCCGCTCGCGCAGCGTGCGCGGATCGTTCGGTTCGCTGGATAGAGCTTCGCGACGCCCCTGCCGAAAGCGGGGCGCTCGCGTTTTTGCTTGCCGACGCATTCTCGCTCTCGCGTGCAGCACTCGCCAAACTCCTGAAGGAGGCGCGGCGCGATGAGAGCGTGCAGGCGCTCGTCGAGTGGTTCTCGACCCATCGCCTCGATCTCGACGCGCTGCTCGTACTCGACGACCTGCATTTGCTCGTCGAGGATCACCTTTCGATGGCGTTGCTCGCCGCGTTGATCGAACGCCTCCACGAAGCACGCTGGCTCCTCATCTCCCGCCGCGCGCTCCCCTTACCGTGGGGCAACTGGCTCGCTGCGGGCGATGCCTCGCTCGCCGTCACCGCCGACGACCTCGCGTTGGAGAGTGAGGAGGCGCGCGCGCTGCTCGCCGAGCGCGCTCCGCATCTCGACGAAGGCGCGATTCGCGCGACACTCTCGCTCGCCGACGGCTGGCCGATCGTGCTGCGTTTCGCCCAACGTGCCTCCGAACGCGCCGGCGACCTCGTCGCCTTGCAGGCGATGACGCGGGAGATGGCCTTCGCCTATCTTGCCGAGCAGCTTGCAAGCGAATCCCCGCCGCAGTGGCGAGAACTCGCCTTGATTGCGGCGTTCGCGCGCTGGATCGATGCGGTGTTGTTGGAGCGCTGCGGCGTTGCGAACCCGCACGCCGCGATGCGCTGGTTACGCGCATCGGCGTTTCCGATTCACGACACACCGACGCGCATCAGCCTTCACGATCTCGCGATCGAGGCGATCGTTCGCTCGGCGACGCCGCAGGACCGCAGCTCCGTGCTCTCCCGCGTCGTCGCAGCGCTCGCCGACTGCGGACGAGCCGGTGAGGCGCTCGATCTCGCCCGAACCTACGCTCCCGAGCGCATCGATACGCTACTCGCGCAAGAGGGCTTCGCACTCCTCGAGGCCGGGCGTTGGGAGAGTGTCGAGCAAGCGCTGCATGCCGTCTCGCTGGAACGGCGACGTGGAGAGCAGACGCTTTTGGGGGTCCGTGCCGCACTCGAGGCGTTTCACGGCAACGTCGACCGTTCCGAGAAGCTCTATCTCGCGGCGATTCGCGCCTGCACCGATCCCGAGTTACACTCCACCCTCTCGCGCCGCTTAAGTCTGCTCTATATCAACCTCGCGCGCCCGGAGGCACTCGCGACGATCGCCCCTGCGGTCGACGAAGGCAGCGCGATGAGTCGCGCCGACGCACGCAGCATTCACGCGCTCGCGATGGTGGTCACCGGCAATCTCGAAGATGCCTGGCGCGAAGTGCGCGCCGCGCTCGATGAAGTCAGCGTCGAAGGCGAAGAGGCACTCGTCGCCCGCGTCTCGATGCGCGCGGCCTGGGTCGCATTCCACTGCGACCGCCCCGCTGATGCCGAACGCATTGCGATGCGAGCGCTCGATCTCGCGCGACGATTGGGCGACTACGCGCTCGAGAGTATGCTCTATAGCGTTTTATCCTCCCTTTCCGTTACTTTTCACGACAACCTGAACCATGCGTTTCAATACGCAGCGGCTATGGAAGCGAGCGCGGAACGAGACGGGAATCGCCAGATCGCCGAGCACGCGCGACGTCTTCAGTTTTCGATAGCGATCGAGGTCGGCGATACGGAAAAAGCAGAGAGGATCGCTTCGACAGTAACAAGCGTCGGCAAAATTTATCGCAGCGACTTCTTCTACGCTTTTGCAACTGCGACGCGACTTGGGTGGGATAAAGCCTTTTCGGTGGCGGCGAGACGGTTAGCATCGTTCATCGGCGAGATTCACAATACGTCGGAGGCGCGTGCTCTCGTCGCTACGGCCGCGATGTTTTTTGCGTTTGCGGGTGAACGAGACGAGGCTGTTTCTAAGATCGAACAAGCAAAGCTCGCGACGCAAAAACAAGCCGCGATTGACCGCAACTTCGATGTCGTCGCGCGGACGCACCTCGCGATCGCCGAAATTTTTGCGGGGCGCCCAAGCCTCGCGCTGCGACACCTGCCGCAACGGGTGACGAGGACATGGGACCGGGTTCTCTGCGATGCCGCCCGAACGCTCGCTCTCGCTGCGCCGTCTCACTCCGAGGGCGCGCGAAAAGAAGCGCTCGATTCTTTGGAGTCTGCGGGGAGGATTGGTTTTGCGCGGCTACTGCGCGCGGCATTTGCCTCGACGAGAGCCACGCCTTCTTCTACCGAGCGCCCGAATGCGCTCACCGAGGCTGAGATCGAGATCGTGCGCGCCCTCAATCGCGGCTTATCGCCGAAAAATATCGCCGAGGGCTCCGAGCGCAGCGTCGCGACGATCCGAGCGCATCTCCGTTCGATCTTCCGCAAGCTTGGTGCATCGAGCCGCATCGAAGCGCTCGCAATCGCGAAGGAACGCCGTTATATCTAAAAGCGCAGCGCGCAACGTTCTACTCCATTTGGACTATATACGCAGATACTTCACGCCGGTTACCATGAGGTCGATTCTTCACCCTTTCCATGCTGAGGAGAACTTCATGACCGCCGCAATTATCGCCATCACCACCATCATCGTCGCGATCTATCCGCCCATCGTCGGCTAACCTAGGTACCGGAACGTGATCGCCCATCGCCCGCCCGTCTTGCGGGAGCGTTATCCCGACCTGAACGCTGCGTTCCACGATTTAGGGAAGCGCATCGAAGGCGTCGCGCGCGATGGGAATGATGCCGGCATCGTCTCGTGGGTGGCGCGTGAAACGCACGCCGCCTCACGCCTCGATATCGCTCATCTTCTCGACGCCGCGATCTCCGACTACCTCCGTAGCGTCGCTCCGCATGGCCGATCGCTCGTCACACGACGGCTCGACCATCTGCGGAACGTCGTCGATTTGCAACTCCGCGAGATCGAATCGCACCGAGCATCCTCTGAAAGCACCTATATCGACGGCACGATCGCAGCACTTGCAATCGTGAGTCCCGATCTCGCCGCGCACTCCAACGCGGTGGGATCGCTCTCCATGCGCATCGCGCTCGCAATGGGCTGCAGCAGCGACGTCGCACGCGATTGCGCAAATGTCGGCCGCCTTCACGACATCGGCAAGATCCATTTGCCGAAAAACATTCTCGACGGTACCGTGCTACCCCCCCAGAAACACGGTATCGTCGAGAATCACGCCCGCGATAGCCAGGAGATCGTCGCGCGAGAGGCGCTCATCGCCCGTTTTGCCGGCGCCGTGCGATCGCATCACGAGCGCATCGACGGATCGGGATATCCCGACCATCTTATCGGGAACGAGATTCCGTTCGAAGCCCGCGTTGTCGCCGTCGCCGACGTATTCCATGCAATGACCTCGGCGCGCGCCTACGCACCG
>DAIBFU010000125.1:0-3693 GCA_027422105.1 Vulcanimicrobiota bacterium
AGCCTTGCGTGAAGACCTTCTCCGACGAACCGACTTTCACGCCGAGCCCGACCTGCTGACCGACCGGAACGATCGAGGCGCCGATCGGCGCACCCGGTGCTTGAATTTGCTGGTAGACCAGATCCTGAAAATGCGCGACGTTGCGACGAAAACCCGTCGTATCGACGTTCGCTAAGTTATTGGAGATCGTGTCCATGTTGTACTGTTGGGCGATCATCCCGCTGGCTGCCGTATAGAGCGCTCGCATCATGGTGGTAGTTTCCTCTCTCCGCTATGCCGTGGTGCCGACGTCTTGGATCGCCAGCTGAGTAGCTTGATCTTGCATTTTTACCGATTTGGAGTTCGAATCGAACCAACGCTCGGCGACGATGAGATCGACCATCGAGCGAACGACGTTCGCATTGCTCTTTTCGAGCGAACCTTGAATGACCGTCGCGCCGGCGGTCGCTTGCGGTTGTGCGTTCCCGGTATTGACGAAAAGATTGTTCCCTTGCTTGCGCAGGTCAACCAGGTTGTTGAAGCGCGTGAGCGCAAGGCGATCGATCGTGATGCCGTTTTGCGAGACCGTTCCGTCGGGGCCGACCGTCACCGCGCCTTCTTGCTGCTGCACCTGAATCGGGCCGTTCTGGCCGAGGACGTAGTTGCCGTCGGTCGTCACCAGATTGCCGTTGGGATTGACGGTGAACTGCCCGTCGCGCGTGTACCGCACCCCCTGCGGCGTCTGCACGTTGAAGAATGCATTCGTACCGCCGAGCGCGAGATCGTAGGGATTACCGGTCGCCTGGAGCGGCCCTTGCGCGAAGGTCTCCGGCGTGTCGTAGATCCACGCGCCGGTTCCGAGCTGGCCGACGTGCGCTGCGACCGGAACGCCCGGCAGGGCGTTCTTCCCCGTCCGCGGACCGGGATCGGTCTGCAAACGATAGATGTCGAGCGTCGGGGCGGACTGAATCTCCAGCAGCGTCTGCTTAAAGCCGTTCGTGTCGACGTTGGCGAGGTTATTCGCCACCGCATCGGCGAGCTGCTGGGCGACGAGCATCCCGCTCGCAGAGGTATAGAGACCGCGTACCAATACAAGGACCCTCCGCACGGACTCGGTGTTTTAGTTCATGGTCGAGCCGTCAATCAGTCGGGCTCAACCCGCGGCCCCGCCCCCGTGCGAGAGGTCGTCCAGCCGCGTCTACTTCTTCTATCGGCGAAAAAGAGGCGGCATTTTAGCCGCCTCTTTTTCCATCGAGCGCCCTCGGGGGTGCTAGACCTGCATCTGCTGGATCTCTTGATACGCGCTCAAGAGTTTGTTCCGAACCGCGAGGGTGAACTGAAACGCGAGGTTCGCCTCCTCTACCGAGGTGATGACCTTCTCGCTGTTGTGAATCTTCCCGGCGGCAAGCTCGGTGGTGAGCTGATCGGAGGTCGCCATCTTTTCATTGACCCCGCCGAGGAACGACTTCACGGCATCCTTGAACGAACCACCCCCGACCGGAGCGATCTCGGGGCTCGCACCCGGTGTGCCGCCGCTTCCCGGCGCGATATCGGGAACGAAGGTCCCCGGAAGTACCTTACTCACGGCATCGGCGTAGCTTTTGATTTCCATGTGAAGCTCCTTACGAACCGCTAGCTGAGAAGGCCGATCTCGGCACTGTTCATCAAACGCGTCTCTTTAATCGCCGCGACGTTGGCCTGATAGGCGCGCGATGCGGCCATCATATCGACCATCTCTTTGACGACCTGGACGTTGGGATAATGCACGTATCCGCGTGCGTCGGCCTGCGGATTCCCCGGATCGAAGACCAATCGATCGGGCGACTGATCCTGCGTGATGCCGAGGACCTCGACGCCGGCCTGACCGGGGTTCGAGGTATGAAACGGATTGAACGGATCGCTGCTCGATTTCGTCGTCGCATCGGGTTTTTGCGCGAATACGACCAACTGCCGTTTGAACGCGCCGCCTTGAGGCGTCAGCGTCGTGTTGGCGTTCGCGATATTGTTGGCGATCACGTCCATCGCCAAGCGCTCGGCGGACATCCCCGAGGCGCTGATATCGATTGAAGTGTAAAAGCCCATGCTACGGTTGTTCCTTGATCGCTTCGGAGAATCGGTTGTACTGCTGCAACAGTAATTTTGCCATATCCTGCGCGTAGCCCGAGTTCATCGAGAGATGCGCCATCTCCTGATCGATATCGACGTTGCTGCGATCGACGCGCATCTGCGTTCCGGTATCGACGATCGGCACCGGGTCGAACGGCTTCGGCGGCGTCGCATCACCGATCGCAAACTGTCGCGCGTTGTTCGTTTCCATCGGCAATTCCGTCGTCGAAGGCGGCGTTCCCAACGACTCGGCGAGCAATTCCTTAAAATCGGTCGTCGTGCGCCGATAGTTCGGCGTATTCACGTTGGCGATATTATTCGCGATCTGCGTCTGCTCGAGCCCAGCCCCGGCCAAACCCTCTTTGAGGACGTTGACCGTCGAACCGAACGAGAGCCCTGGAATCTCTGCCATCGTCTTCTCCTATCGGCGCTCGCGACGAGGAACTTGAGTCCCGCCGACCGCTCGCTCACGCACCGCGATCGGCAAACTGGGCCTCGTAGAGCGCGGCGTAGGCCCCGCGACGCGCGATGAGTTCCTCGTGCGTCCCCGATTCGGCGATGCGACCGTGGGCGAAGTAGAGAATGCGGTCGGCACGCCGGATCGTCGAGAGGCGATGCGCGACGATCAACGTCGTCCGCCCGGGAAGCAAGCGGTCGAGCGCCGACTCGATCAAGCCTTCGGAGTGGGTATCGAGCGCGCTGGTCGCCTCATCGAGAATGAGGATCCGCGGATCGCGCAGGATCGCGCGAGCGATCGCGATGCGCTGGCGCTGCCCGCCGGAGAGGCGGACGCCGCGCTCGCCGACCTCGGTCGCGTAGCCGTCGGGCAGCTCGCTGACGAACTCGTCGGCGTTCGCATCGCGCGCTGCGTCAATGACCGCGGCTTCATCGGCCTCCAGGCGACCGTAGCGAATGTTCTCGAGAATACTGCGCCGGAAGAGCTGCGGGTCTTGCGGGACGATCGCGATCGCCGCGCGCAGGACCGCGAGCGGAATCGTTTCGAGCGGGTGCCCGTCGATCGAGATGCGCCCCGATTGCGGCTCGTAGAAGCGCGGCACGAGATTGATGAAGGTCGTCTTTCCCGCCCCCGAGGGGCCGACGAGCGCGACGATCTCCCCCGGTGCGATATCGACGCTCACGCCGTCGAGCGCGGGGCTCTCGCCCTCTGCGTAGGAAAAGCGGAGGTTCTCAAAGGTAATGCGCCCGGCGATCGTCGGTACGGCGCCGGGGCTCGATGCCCCAACGGGCTCCGTCGGCAGATCGACGATCTCGTAGATGCGCCCGACGGCAACGATCGCGCGGTTGATATCGCCGACGAAGGCCGCGACGCGATTGAGCGGATTCACGAGATTCACCAGCAAGAGGTAATACGTAAAAACCCCACCGACATTCAAATGCCCGACCAAGACTTCGCGCACCGAGAGCCAGATCACCACGGTCACCGCGAGAATCATAATCGTGCTGACGACCATCGGCTGCGTCAGCACGAACTGCGACATCTTCAGCGATGCGGTGACGTAATCTTCATTCCGTTCGCGGAAGCGCTCGACTTCGTAGGATTCCCGTCCGAAGGCTTTGACGATACGCTGCCCCTGCAGCACCTCGCTC
>DAIBFU010000126.1:0-3673 GCA_027422105.1 Vulcanimicrobiota bacterium
CGGAATACAGCCGCAACATGACGTGGGACGATCTCGCCTACTTGCTGGAAACAGGACATGCCATAGGAGGCCATACTGCGAGCCATGCGCGTTTGTCTCAACTGGGTTCTGAGAATCTGCAAACCGAAATCGCCGAAGGTCAAGGAACTACCGCGCGTCGCCCGCCCGGTCATACGACCGCGCTGAACTTTGCGCCACTTCACTCGTTTAGGGGTTAACATTTCTACTGCGTTGCCTCCGTGTCGGGAGCGACGGTATCGACGATCACCGGATCGGCCGCGGCGACAACGCCTTCGGCTGCATCAGCGGTACCGATAGCACGCGGTGCCGGGCGCGGGGTGCGACCCGAAGCACCGGGGCGGCCGCCCGTGCGGGGCCCGCGCTCGCGTCCCGAGCGCTCGCCGCGCGTGGGACCGCTGCGGGTTCCATCCGGTAAAACTTCTCCGCGATAGATCCAGACCTTGACGCCGATACGACCGAAGGTCGTAAACGCCTCAACGTTTGCGTAATCGATATCGGCACGCAGAGTGTGCAACGGCACCTTGCCGTCGGAGCTGCGTTCGGTGCGTGCGATTTCCGCGCCGCCGAGCCGCCCCGAAACCTGAACCTTCACGCCGCGCGCGCCGGCTTTCATCGTGCGCATGATCGCCTGCTTGATCGCTCGGCGAAACGCAATGCGCTTCTCGAGCTGGTCGACGATGTTCTGGCCGACTAAGCGAGCATCGAGTTCGGGGACCTTGATCTCCATCACATTGACGGCGACGGCCTTCCCGGTAAGTTTTTCGAGGTCTTTGCGGATCTCTTCGATGCCGACGCCGCGTTTGCCAATGATAATACCCGGCTTCGCGGTATTGACGATAACGCGCGCTTGGTTCGAACGACGCTCGACTTCGATCTTGCTGATCGAGGCCTTCCGCTGCCAATTCTTCTCGAAGAATCTGCGGATCTCAACGTCCTCGTGGAGCCAGTCGATGTAGTGTTTCTTTTCAAACCACCGGCTATCCCAGGTACGCGTGATGCCCAGCCGCATTCCGACCGGATGAATCTTCTGGCCCATCGTTACTCCGTTGCCTTTGCAGTCGCGGTCGTTTTCGCAGGAGCGGGACGACGCGTCGCCTTCGGCAACGCAACCGACGCACCAGGACGCTTGAAGCGTGCCTTCTGCGGTTTGCTCTCGCTCACGACCACGGTGACATGCGAGAGGCGCTTACGCTTGAAATACGCACGCCCTTGCGCGCGCGGATCGAGACGCTTGGTGAATCGTCCGCCCGGGCCGCCGTCGACCGTGATGCGGGCGATATACAGCTCGTCGGTATTCATGCTGTGGTTGTTCCCGGCGTTTGCGACCGCACTGCGAACGAGCTTCTCGATCGGCTCGGCAGCAAAGACGCCCGCGAACTTCAAGGTTGCAAGTGCTTCGCTGACGCTCATTCCGCGAATGGCATCGGCAACGCGACGCAGCTTCCGCGGCGCCATACGAACGAAGCGCAGGTGCGCGACGGCTTCGGTGCGCGTTTGCGTTTCTTGACTCACTTCACACCAGCCTTATCGCCGCCGTGCCCTTTGAAGTGGCGCGTCGGAGCGAATTCGCCGAGCTTATGGCCGACCATGTTTTCGGTCACATACACGGGCACGTGCGCTTTGCCGTTGTGAACGCCGATCGTATGCCCAACCATCGTCGGAACGATCGTCGAGGCCCGGCTCCACGTTTTGACGACACGCTTTTCGCGCGTCTGGTTGAGCTGTTCCACTTTAGCGAGGAGATGATCCGCAACGAACGGACCCTTCTTTAACGAACGTCCCATCTGTTATGCCTTCCGCTTCCGAACGATCATCTTCGCGGTACGCTTATTGCGCCGCGTCTTTTTACCCATCGTCATCTGACCCCACGGAGTCGTCGGCGGACGCCCCGAGGTCGAACGCGCCTCACCACCGCCGTGCGGATGGTCGACCGGGTTCATGGCGATACCGCGAACGCTGGGCCGCTTGCCCATGTGTCGCGAACGACCGGCTTTACCGATCACCTGGTTCTCATGTTCGATGTTGCCGAGTTGGCCGATCGTCGCGCGACAAACGACCAAAATCTTGCGCACTTCGCCGGAAGGCATACGCACCTGAGCGTACTCACCTTCTTTGGCCATGAGCTGGGCACTGACGCCGGCGCTGCGCACCAAGCGCCCACCCTGTCCGGGGCGCAACTCGATGTTGTGAATCACCGTACCGACCGGGATATTGGCGATCGGCAGCGCGTTGCCGACTTTGATGTCAGCCGCGGCGCCCGATTCGATCGTATCGCCGACCTTCAGGCCCAACGGTGCGAGAACGTAGCGCTTCTCACCATCGCGATATTTCACCAAGGCGATGCGAGCGGAGCGGTTCGGATCGTATTCGATCGTTGCGACCTTCGCGGGGATGCCGTCCTTCGTCCGTTTGAAATCGATCAGACGATATTGACGGCGCACACCACCACCTTGGTGGCGAACCGTGATATGGCCGTTGTTATTGCGTCCCGCGTGTTTCTTTCCAACTTCGAGCAACGATTTTTCGGGAGCAACTTTCGAAAGCTCCGAAAAATCCATCGTCGTAATGAAGCGGCGGCCCGGGCTCGTTGGGTTATATTTTTTAACCGGCATTGCGTGGCTCCGTTACTGCTCGAAGTAGTTGATGCCGCCGAGTTCGATCTTCTGACCGGTCTTCAGCGTCACCACGGCTTTTTTGAAATCGCTCTGCTTGCCCTCGGTACGAATACCGCGGCGCGCCGAGCTGCGCGATTTTCCGCGCACGTTGATCGTGTTGATCTTCTCAACATTGACTGAAAAGATTTCTTCGACGGCATGACGGATCTGCGTCTTCGTTGCGGACGGGTGCACGACGAACGTGTACTGATGCCCGAGCGAATTCGCCATCGCCTTTTCAGTGATGCGCGGCGAGAGGATGATATCGCGTGCGTCCATTATGCGTTCTCCTTCGGAGCCAGGCGCGCGCTGAGCGCAGCAAATGCCGCCGTTGTGAAGATAATGCGCTCGTGGCGCAGGAGGTCTTTTACGTCGATCGCCCCATCGTGCGTCACGCCGACGCGCGAGAGATTCCGACAGACCAGCGCGAGCGCGGCCGAATTCGGTTCGCCGCCGGAGTAGACGACCAGCGTGCGCGGGCCGGCCTTTGCCGCCTTCGCAGAGCCGAACAGCAGCGCTGCGGCCTGAGCGGTTTTGGTCAGCGCAAAATCACCGGCATCGAGTAAAGTCACCGCATCTTCGGTGAAACGCTGTGCGAGTGCGGCGAGGAACGCTACGCGGCGCTCTTTCTTATTGAGATCTTCGACGTAGCTCCGCGGCTGGGGTCCGAAAACCACACCGCCGTGACGCCACTGCGGGGAACGCGTCGAACCCTGGCGCGCGCGCCCGGTTCCTTTCTGCTTCCACGGCTTGCGGCCGCCGCCCGAAACTTCGTCCCGCTTCTTCGTCGAAGCGGTGCCGGCACGGGGGTTTGCGAATTCGCGATGGACGGCGCGGTAGAGGACGTGCCCCTTGCCTTCGTTCGCGCCGGCAAGAAACGACGGTGTCGCTTCGTCGCGCAGAACTTTGCCCTTCGTATCGATTACTTGCGCCATGGTTATGCTTTCGCCTCCGCGCTCTTCGCCCGCTTCACCGTCGCGCGAACGACGACCAACGCG
>DAIBFU010000127.1:0-3666 GCA_027422105.1 Vulcanimicrobiota bacterium
GCGATACGAGATCATGAACGTTTGGTGACCGTGGCGCACCGCCCACTCCACAAAAGAGCGCCCGGGCGCGAGATCCATCACGTAGTATTTATTGATCCACGGCGGGCTGCAAAGCAACGGTGTTTTATGCACGGTCGCGCTCTGCGGTTCGTAGGCGATCAATTCCATGAGTTCGTTGCGATAGACGATGCGCCCCGGCGTCGCGGCGAGGTTGACGCCGAGTTTGAAATTGCTCGTATCGACCTGGCGCGGCATGCCTTTGTTGTTTTGCAAATCGTCCATGTAGTTGGCGAGACCCTGCTGCAACGATTGGCCGCCGGTCTCCATTGCGGTTTTAATGACGTTGGGATTCATCCACGGCACGTTGCTTGGGGCATACATATCGATGAGCATCTGCATCGCAAAACGCGCCTTGCGTTTGGTCATCTCAGGGAGACGCGACCCTTCGATGAGTTGCATCGAAGCGCGCGATTGCGAGAGATACTCTTCGAGCGTTCCGGCGAGCATCGGGTTCTCGCGCCACGCGGGGTCGGCGAAGCGCTTATCGCCGTCGTTCGGTGTCGCCACCGCATCGACGCTTTCACCGCTCATGCGCCGCAGCATATTCATGCCGATGCTCTGCTGCGTCATCGCCAAGGTCGTCATCCAAGTCGTCATGCGCATCGGGTCGGCCATCGCGTCGGCGATCACCGCACGGAGCGCGTCGCCGAGCGATGCGGGGTCGAGCCCGCTCATGTCGAGCGCGTACTGAAATTCTTCAACCGGAATAGAGCCGATCACATGAACATCCCCCCGTTGATATTGAAGGTTGCGCCGGTAATAAATGCGCTTTTTTCGTCGATGAGAAAACGAACCGTGCGCGCGATCTCCGTCGGGTCGCCCATGCGTCCGATCGGTGTTTTGGAAGTTGCGGCGGCGATCGCGGCTTCGGGCATCGCTGCAACCATCTCGGTTTTTATGAAACCTGGAGCGATCGCATTGCAGGTAATGCCGCGACCGGCCATCTCCAACGCGACGGTTTTCGTAAGGCCCAACAGCCCGGCTTTCGCCGCAGCGTAATTTGCCTGACCGACATTCCCGGTGAGACCGATCACCGAACTGATGTTGACGATACGTCCGTAGCCTTGCGAGAGCATCTGTTCGATGACGGCTTTCGTCATGTAAAACGGTCCCGAGAGATTGATCTGCAGGACCTTGTTCCAATCCTCGATGCTGAGTTTGCGCAGCGTTTTATCGGCGGTAATGCCGGCGTTGTTAATGAGAAAATCGATGCGCCCGTGTTTGGCGATCACATCGTTGACCGCTGCGACGCACCGCTCGTATTCACCGACGTTGCTTTCATAGAAGACGACGCGCTCCGCGCTGCCGTTGAGCGTGCCGCGCAATTCCTGCGCGCGTGGTTCGTCGGAGGGGAGGCCGAGAATCGCGACGGTCGCGCCATCGTCGGCGAGCATTTTCGTCATCGCCGCGCCGAGGCCGCGGGCGCCCCCGGTCACGATGCCGACCCGACCGACAAGCGAGGTGAGTGCCGCGCTGCTCGCGGCAGTTGGGAGGGGCGTATCACTCATACGCTAGGCTTACCTAGCGATGCAGTGGCCTCCTTTGCGGCGGGCGGCTGGTTGACCGACCTGCGGCATCGACCTAGAATACAGTAAGGATGAAGAACAAGGAATTTCGAGCAAGGATTACGAGCAAAAATCAAATGACGTTGCCGAAAGGGGTGAGCGCGCTGCTCAATGTCGGCCCGGGTGACGTCCTTGGGTTCGAGGTGAGCGAGGAGGGCTCGATCGTGCTCCGACCGCCCTCGGTGCGAGAACGCCTCGCGCCCCTTCTGGGACGGAAGCGCCGGGGGGAGGGGAGATCGCCCGAAGCGATCGATGCGGAGTTGCGCGAGATGCGCGGTGACATCGACGCGTGATCGCGCTCGATACCAACGTCATTATCGCTATCGAGGAAGGCACGCCGGAATGCGCGGAACGCGCATTGCGAGCGGTCGAGCGCGCGGGCGAGCGCGGCGGGCTCGTCATTTGCGGGGTCGTGTACGCCGAACTCCATGCGCGTCCACAGAGCACGGCAGGCGAGCTCGACGAAGCTCTGCGCGCGGCGCATATTGCGATCGATCTCCAACTCGCGATCGAGAATTGGCGCGAGGCCGGGCGTGCCTATGCTGCATTCGCTCGTCGTCGACGCGCCGCCGGCGGGGACACACCGCGAAGAATTATCGCGGACTTTTTGATCGGGGCGCATGCGTGCGCCGTCGGAACGCTCGTGACGCGGGATGCAGCATTCTATCGCCGTGCCTTTCCCGATCTTCGCGTCGTCGCGGTGAATGAGGACGAGGGAAGCCCGGAACCATGACTTCGGCGCAGTACCGCGGCATCGCTCTCGTCGTTATATCGGCGGTAACTGAGAAAATGACGGGAGGATGTGTTTGTGAACCTCTACACAGCCGTCGAAGGGCACCACGTTGCCGGTCTGTATGGTAATCCGCAACGATAATTCGTGGTTACAACCGAGAGTTGTAGGGTGCAGCGGGATGTTCGAAATTGAAACGATCGCATAGGCGTTATCGTATCGATACACAACAACGCTTGCATTCCCATTGAAAAAAGTTAATCCGCGTGGAGTTCCGTGATGCACTTGGTGTGTTTCGACATCGCTCAATGCCAATGCGAGGGTTGTTGGAATTGCGCTTCCGAGAGCGACTCGTTCGTGCGCGGGCGATGTGATGCAGGCGATTGCGGGCGCGTTCTCTGATATTTGCGCCGTGGTTCCAGGTTGTGGGAGTCTCATTCTATTTTTTATCGTCGGCGAGAGATGTTGAGCGACGGATGCTGCTTGACGCCCCGAAAGGCAAAATCGGTCGTGGATCAATCCGGCGTCAAAAAAATCCCTCGCTTGAACGTCCTGCGGCAGCAACGAAACCATCGCAACCAGTAGCAAGCATGAGATCCAAATAAAAAGTATTTTAGGTTTCATTCTCTCCTACGCAAATCGAAACACCGTTTGATCTTCCCTGGCGATCATCCTCATGTGCGGGGGTGACGGGATGCCGGATTCGGGCCCCGCTCCCATCGGCGGCCGGGCTTGACGCTCGTCGGGAGTCGTGCTATCGTACTAGTGAACTAGTACAACAGCACGAGCGCGAAAGCGCTGGAAAGGACGCGATGCCGGTCATCTTTACCGTCGATCCCCGTAGCGGCATCCCGATCTACCTACAGATCGTCGAGCAGGTAAAGCGCTCCGTTGCGCTCGGTCTGCTCGCCCCCGGCGAGCAGCTGCCGACCGTCAAACAGCTCGCCCTCGACCTCACCGTCAACCCCAACACCGTCGCGCGCGCCTATCGCGACCTCGAGCATGAGGCCGTCATCGAGACCGCTTCGGGGCGCGGCTCCTTCGTCCGCGCGAACGGCAGCGCCGGTGCGGCGAGTATCGCCGCCGGGCGCGATGTCGCACGCGGCGAGATCGATAGCGCGGTTCGAACCGCAAAATCGCTCGGCCTCGATCGCGACACCGCTACCGACCTTTTTGAAAACGCCCTCGACCGCTGGCTTCCGGAGGAACCATGAACGCACTCTCTATCGCCGGACTTCGCAAGAGTTACGGCAACCTCGCTGCCGTCGACGGCATCGACCTCGAGATCCCTCAAGGCTGCGTCTTCGGGCT
>DAIBFU010000128.1:0-3640 GCA_027422105.1 Vulcanimicrobiota bacterium
GAGCGTTTCCTCGCGCAGCCGCAGCGGACGCTGCCCGCGGTCGAACTGCTGAATGAGTTGCACGCGCAGTTTGCCGATGCGCGCGATACCGCTTTCGAGGTTGCGAACCTTCAAGCGAATCGGAGCAGCGCCAGATTCCTGTAACTGATCCATCGTCGCGAAGGCGGTATTCGCCGCCGGCAAGCCGCCGCGCACCGCTTCGTTGATGCCGGAGACTTCCCCCATCGCGTCAGAAACGAGTTTGAAGAGCGTGAAGAACTCGCCGGGGATCGGCGGTTTATCGAGTGGCGCGAGCGCGTTCATATCGTCCATCGGAATGATCGATCCCGGTTTGTTCTTGATCGACTGCGCGTTTACGCCGCCGCCCTTGAGCATCTTCCAGCTCGGGTTGCCGACCTTCTCCAGAATCTCGAACACCTGCGAGGCGATGCGGTTGACGGCAATCGCACAGTCCTTGAGCGCGAGCGGTTCGCCCTGCCCCCAAAACGCGCCGACGTCGTAATCTTTCCACATGGCGTACGGGAAGCCATCGGTCTGATACGGGTTGGGAATATCGCGCAGAAGAACCTTGTTCGCGGCAATCAGCACGAGGCGACCGTTCGGGTATTTCGCGCGCCACGCCGTTTCCATCACGGGCTGCATCTTCGGCGCCATCACCGGCGCGAGGAATGATGAGCCGTCGATCTCCGAGGTTGCGAGTTGCGATCCGACCTGTTCGAGAACGTATTGCCCGTTCTCTCCGACCACCGGGCGCATCTTGACCACGCCGTTCTCGACGACTTCGCGCTCGTAGGATTCCAGCGTATCGTCGCGCAGCCAATACTCGGCGACCTCGACGGTATCATCGTCGCCTTCGGCGTACTCGCTCGGCTGGTTTTTGAACTGCGGCGCAACGATGTTCCCGTCGACGTTCTGCGCCGAACTGATCTTGAGGCCGACCGAACCTTCGCCTTCGCGAATGTAATCGCGGTCGCGCTCGCCGTCGCTTGCCGTGCGTCCCTTCAGGCGCGAGACTGCACGCGCTTGCTTCGGGAAGTTTCGCCGTACCCACCCCATCGTCATATCTTCAACCTGGATGATATATTCGGCATCTTCGATGCAGGTCGCGGTGCGGTTCGTATAAATGCGATACGGCACCACCGGCGTTGCAATATGCTTCCCGCGTCCTCCATCGGCGTATGGATCGAACGTCACCTTCATAAACGACGTCCCCCAAATGAGCCCATAGAGAACGAACGTCGAGATTTTGAGCTGCATATTATTCTCGTCCCAATCGCGGTCAACGAGTTTTCGCAGCAGGTCGGCTGCATCCTGCGAGCCTTCAACGAGCGGATCGACGGAGTTTCGTGGTTTGTTGTCGGTCATCACCGCTTGCATGAACGTGATGAACGCGCGGATCTTGTTGATCGTGATGCGTGCGCGCCACGCGGGCCACCGCTGCGACCATACGTCGCCGATGAAGAGTTGCCATGCAACATCGAAAGTTTCGTACGGCTCGCGAGCGTTGCGCGCATCGCGATAGATATTCGCGCAGTAGCGCAGAATCTTGAACTGCTCTTGCTCTTGCTCGGTTAACTCCGGCGTGTCGTCGCTATCGGAGCCCGCGCGAGCCTCGTCGCGCTTCCGCGACGACCATTCGTCGTAGCGCACCAATCCCGGAGCGCCGCCCGTATGCTGCGTGAGCGCCACGGACTACGGCCCAACGCACGTCTGGAACACGCGCGCAACGAACGCGCTTGCGCCTGAGTTCGCGGCTGAGGTCGCAATCGCTGCGGTACGCGCGGCTTCGCGCGCTCCAACCGTCGTTCCCGACGCGAGCTGCACGACGAACGACGGCGAGCCGGAGTTCACGAGATTCAAGCGCGTATTGTTGCCGCCGTCGGCGTGCTCCATGACGCGCGCCGTGAGCACCGGGGCGCCGCTGTTCGCTGCGGAGAGCGCGACGGCTGCGGCCTGCGCGGCTTCATAGGTCGCGTAGGTCGTAAAGGCCGACACGAGCCCCGAGAGGTAGAGAATCGGCGCGGGCTGTTGAGCGATGAGCGGCATCTACTTTCCTCCGAGGGCGCGCTTAACTTTTGCGGTTTGTGGTTCGAGCCCGACGCGCTTCGCGTATTCGCGGCGAGCGCGGGCCGTCCCGAGTTCATCGTTGGTGATGGGGCGATACGAAAGTGCCGCGCTCCCATCGGGACGCTTGCCGATCTCGGTGCTCACGCCGGGCAGTCCGGCGTTGAAGCGCGCCGACCCATCGGCGATGCGCCGCGGGTCAGAGGAGTTCTCGCAGCCGACCTCGATGCTGACGTTGGCGCAGAACGGCGACGGCTCGCGGCAATCAAAACAGAGCGGCACGCGGGCAAGCGCCTTAGCGAGGTGTTCGGTGCCGCATTTCGCGCACGCCCGTTTCTCCCACGAGGACGCCTCGCCGCGGTCGACGCTCGATCGGTAGCCGCGCTGCATCTTCATGGGTGCGAGTATAGCAACGCGACCCCCATGCAAAAGTTTACCTTGGTCAAGGCGCCTACTCACCATAGAGGCGTTCGCCCGACCAAAACAGATTCTCGTCGGCATACTCGTCGTTCGCCATCGGCATCGAGAGCGTCGGGAGCGTATCCTCGAACGGATTCCACGGCGAGAGCCCGTCGCCGGACTCATCGGCCATCGAAACGATCTCCGCCGGCTCATCAGTCGGAACCGGGGATGCGTTGAGGCGAATGACCGCGCAGAGGATCTGGAGCGCCGACACGAGGTCGTCGTGATGCCCCGCCGCGCCGCCGAAACTCGATTCGTCGCCGAAGGAGTCGAGCTGCCGGTAGGAACTCATTTCCAGGATCGTTTCCTTGTCGGGCAGGTCGATAATGTCGCGCTCGATCATCCGCAGGCAGTAGTCAACCGCGAGTTTCTTGGTTTTCGCGTTGGACTCCCAACCGATATGTTTCGTCTTTGGGAGGCCGTGCACGCCCGGCGCCTGATAGCGATAGAGAAACGGGTACAGTTTTCGCGTGTCGATATAGGTGCACATCGAGATTCCCGGCCCCGTCCATTCCGGCGCGAGCAGCGGTGCGGGCGCGGCATCGCCGACCATGTACCGCAGCCCCCACGCAAGCGCCGAGGCGACCTCCCCGAACGCTAGCGGCCCGAGCCGTCCTTTCCAGGTCATCACCACCTCGTCGCGTTCGAGGTCGTTCGCCACGCCGACCTGGATGGTCGAGTAATCGCCGTCGCGGGTCTGCGTCCCGCCGCCGCCGACGTCGCAGCCGATGATGATGCGCTCGCCTTTCTTGGGCCAGCGATAGACGCGCAGATTCCCGCGCGATTTCTCGTTGGTGTTGGAATCGAATCCTTCGGCGATCGCTTCGCCGGGGCTTAAAAATCGCGGGCGTCGGATGGTGTCGTAGATATTGGCGCGCTCGTTCTTCGCCGTGCTCTCGCCCCAATGCACGTCGCCGACCCAATAGGGATCACGAGCGTTCGCCATGAGGCGCTTGATCGTCGGGCGCGAGAAGAGCGCCGAGCCGCCGGCGATGAACGCCGTCGCGAGATCGCTCGGCGATCCACCGGTGGCAAGGATGCCCAATGCACTGAGGCTGCGCGCATCGAAAAGCGCGACCCCGTCGTCGAAGCAGGCAACGGCGACGAGCGTCGC
>DAIBFU010000129.1:0-3612 GCA_027422105.1 Vulcanimicrobiota bacterium
CGCGCTCGTCCTCGGCGACAACCGCAACTATTCCGACGATTCACACCTTTGGGGCTTTCTGCCGCTGAAGGGCCATATCGTCGGGCAAGCGATCGCCGTCGTCTGGCCGCTCTCGCATTTCGCACTCTTTAGCCTCGAATGAAAGACGCATGATAACTCCGCAGCTCATCGTTATTGTTGTCCTCATCCTCATCGTCGTACGCGCTATTTTTTCGCTTCGTCCGGTTATCGCTGGAACGAATGGGAAGAGCAGGACGATCGCTCGCGAGTATCTCGACGTTTTTATTTTTGCGGGAGCCGCCGCGTGGTTCGTCACTTCGTTTATCGGCCGCACCTATTTCATTCCCTCGGGTTCGATGCTGCCGACGCTACAGATCGGCGATCTGCTCGTCGTCGATAAATTCGAATACCGCTTTCACCCTCCGCACGATGGCGATATCGCCGTCTTTCCTCCGCCGCTTCCAAGCCCCGACGATTTCATCAAACGCGTCATCGGTAGCCCGGGCGATACGATCGAAATTAAAGGCGGCACCGTCTTTCGCAACGGCGTTGCAGTGAAAGAACCGTACATCGCGCAGCCGCCGGATTATTCGTTAAAGATCCGCAACTACGATATCTACGTTAACGACGGCTACGGTTGGCAAGCGCTCGATCCGGCGCAGGCAAATATTCCGCCACGCAAAGATTGGCTCGCCCCGAACCGTATTCCGCCGCACTGCTATCTCATGCTCGGCGATAATCGCAACGACTCCGAGGATTCGCATATTTGGGGCTTTGCCCAGGATAGCGGACGCTTCTACTCCGGCCCGCGCGCGGGCAAGCCGGCATCATTTACCGGGCGCGCGGTTCTCATCTTCTGGCCGTTCTCGCAGGCAAGAATTCTCCCGGGGTAAAAATCTCTTTTCCCGTGTGGGAACGCGTGGGCCGAGTGGCGATCTTTCTCGGCGAGTCGATCGCTCTTCTCGCCATCGTTCTCGCCACGATCTTCGTTCGTATTCCCCAAGTCGACGGCATCTCGATGGCGCCGACGATCCCCAGCGGGGCGATCGTCGTCACCGAGAGCCTCAGCGGGAATTTTTCGCCGCCCCGGCGCGGCGAAATCGTCGCCTTCACGCTCGACATCTCGCGCCGCGAAACCTATATCAAGCGCGTCATCGCCCTTCCCGGCGATCGCATCGGTATTGACAACGGCGCCGTTTTCGTGAACGGTGTTCGCATCCATGAACCCTTCGTCCGATTCCACGACTCCCGCTCGATGGCGACGATCGTCGTTCCGCCCGGCAAACTCTTCGTACTCGGAGACGATCGGGCGCACAGCGAGGATTCACGGTTTTTCGGGCCGATCGCCGAGTCGCACGTGACCGGGCGCGCATGGTGGATCCTCTGGCCGCTCTCGCACTTCGGGCCGCTATGAGCGATCCGCTCGACCGCGTCGTTCAGTGGTACCCGGGGCACATGGTCAAAGCCATGCGCGGACTCGGGGAGCGCCTTGCGCTCGTCGATCTCGCCATCGAGGTCGTCGATGCCCGCGTTGCGCGAAGCGGTGCAAACCCCGATCTCGCCCGACTGCTCGCCGGGAAACCACGGATGCTGCTGCTCTCGCGCGCCGATCTCGCAAACCCGCCAATCACGCAGGAGTGGATCGAGCGCTTTCGCGAGCGGAAAATTCAAGCCGTCGCCTTCAACGCGCGCAGCCGCCGCGATTGCAGCTTCGTTCGCGACGAGATCGTGCGTTTCGCCGAGAGCGTTCGCGGAACCGCGCGCGCGACGATCGTCGGCATTCCGAATTCGGGGAAATCGACCGCGCTCAATGCGCTGCTCGGACGTGCCGCAGCGAAGGTGCAGAATCGCGCGGGCGTCACGCGATCGCTGCAGTGGTTCCGGCTCGCACCGAACGTCGAACTGATGGATACGCCGGGGATTCTCGTACCCAAGATTCCCGACGCCGATGCGCAGTGGCACCTTGCGCTCTGCGGCGGCGTTCCGGTCGAACGCTACGATCCCGAGGAGATCGTCGAACGCTTCACCGCCTGGGCGGCGCGCATCGGGCTCGACGAGGTGCCGACGCTCGCGGAGTTCGCGCGCAAAGGCGGCTTCGCGCGCAAAGGCGGCGAGTTCGACCTGCACAACGCGGCGCGCTCTTACATCAGCCGCTTCAACGACGGTGCCTTCGGCCGCGTCTCGCTCGAACGACCGCCCGAGGAGCGGGCATGACGCGCGAGCGCGATCGCATCGCGCGTGACGGCGAACTCGCCGCGCGCGAACGCGAACTCCGTCGCGGCGGCTTTCGCGCGATCGCCGGGATCGACGAGGCGGGGCGTGGACCGCTAGCCGGCCCCGTCGTCGCCGCCTGCACGGTGCTCACGGCACTCCTGCCGATCTCGGGAATCGACGATTCCAAACGTCTGAGCCCCAAGCGACGCGCCCAGCTCGCCGGCGAGATCCGTCAGCACGCCGCGGCCTGCGGTTTCGGGCTCGCCAGCCCCGCCGAGATCGACGAACTCAATATCTACCGCGCGACGCAGCTCGCGATGCGCCGCGCCCTGGAAGCGGCGCTCCTGCGCCCCGATATCGTGCTCGTCGACGCAATGCCGCTCCCGGGCCTCGGGCTGCCGGTCGAGTCGATCGTCGGGGGCGATGCCCGCTGCACCGCGATCGCGGCGGCTTCGATCCTTGCCAAGGAGCACCGCGACGAGTTGCTCTGCGAGCTCGACGCTCTCGACCCTCGCTACGGCTTCGCCCGGCATAAGGGCTACGGCACCCCGGAGCACCTCGACGCCCTCCGTCGCTACGGCCCCTCACCCTACCACCGCCGGAGCTTCGCCCCGGTCGCAGCGGCCCTGCAGCGCCCATGAGTCGGCGGACGAATTCGCTCGGCCGCGCCGGGGAGGTGCTGGCCGAACGGTTGCTAAGCAATGCCGGGTACCGACTACTCGCTCGGAACCTCCGGTTGCCCGGCGGTGAAGTCGACCTGCTCTTTCTGGATGGGAGCACTTTGGTTGTCGTAGAAGTGAAGCGACGTGAAAGCTCCGATTTCGGCTCGGCGCTCGCAGCCGTCGGTCGCTCCAAGCGCGCGACCCTCCGTCGCATCGCCGCCGACTACGCGCAAGTCGTCGCGCCGCACGCACGCGTCCGTTTCGACGTCGTTGCAATCGACGGGGAACGCGTGATGCACTATCGGAATGCATTTTAGGGCGTAGGGACGATAGCGTGGAACTCCAAGGACGGACTCTCGCGGGGCGTTATGAGATCGGCGAACTGCTCGGACGGGGCGGTACTGCCGATACCTATCGCGCACTCGACAAAAAATTAGGGCGCGAAGTCGCCGTTAAAGTCTTAATCGAACGATCGAGCGACACGATCGAGCGTTTACTCGGCGAGGCGCGCGCGATGGCGCGGCTCAATCACCCGCGCATCGTCGCGGTCTTCGATGCCGGCGAAGACGAGGGCTATCCGTATATCATCATGGAGCTGATGCGCGGGCGAAATCTCGCCGATCTGCGCAGCGGCGAACTGCGCAAGGTGGAGGCGCTGGCGCGGCTGCTCGACGACGACGGTCGCATCGTGCCGCCCGACCGCTTCCTGCCCGCGTGCGGCAACGAGGAGTTGTTA
>DAIBFU010000130.1:0-3570 GCA_027422105.1 Vulcanimicrobiota bacterium
GCCGATGGGTTGCAGACGACCTCCCCGGGGAAATTGACCTTCGAAATTGCACGCGCGCACGGTGTGCGCATCGTAACGGTCACCGATGAGCAGCTTCGCAGCGCCATGCGCATGGCGTGCGAGCGCTCGAAGTCGCCGGGAAAAACGTCGGGCTCATTCTCACCGGTGGGAATATCGACGCGGCACGTTTTGCCGCGGCGATCGGCTAGCGATGCGCGCATTGCTGACCGGCGCACCCCGATGGGCTGCAGTGCTCGGCCAAGTCGCGCACGGAGCGGCGTGGTTGCTGCTCTTCTGGATTGCGACCTCGCAGGGCGTCCTCGGGCTTAGCGACGCCGCGATTGCGTGGATTCACCTTGTCGCCCTGGGCTGGATTACCCTTACCGCGTTGGCGATCTTGATCCCATTGATTCCGTCGGCGACCGGCGTTTCGTGGCGAGCGCCGCGTTTCCAGCACCTCGCTCTCGCGCTCTTCGCTCTCGGCGCGGTCGCGTTCCCGATGGCCTGGTTCGCCGACGTGCGCGCGGTTCCGGCGGTCGGCGGCATACTGGTTGTTGCCGTGTTGAGTTACGTCGCGCTCGCGCTTTGGTCGCTGGCAGCCGCGCGGCGCGGTGAGCGCGTCGAACGCGCGGTTGCGCGCGCATTTGCGCTCTCATTATTGTTGCTGCTCGCCGTGGCGTTCCTCGGCGCAATGCTGGCCGGAGCGGTGACGGCACCGGCGATTCCCGCGTGGTTCGATCGTTTTGCGCGCGCACACGGCGTGTTGGCGCTGCTTGGCTGGTTGACGCTGCTTATTTACGGCGTCTCGGCACGGACATTGCGACTGCTCTTCAACGTACGGTCGCGTCTGCTCTTCGCGCATATCGTGGTGGGGACACTGGGGATGGCCGGAGCGATCGTGCTGGCGATCGGTATCGGCGCCGACTCGCACGCAACGATGTGGGTTGGAGCCGCGGCGATGGCGATCGCTGCGATTGCGTATGCCGTCGATACACTCGACATCGTAGCGCGCGCCGATAGCGCACCGGTGCAGCGCGCATTCGTGGTCGCGAGTATTCTTTGGTCGCTCGTCGCGGTCGCGCTCGGACTCGGCATCCTCCTCGGTCACCCGTGGGGCGACGCCTTCGGATACGTCGTACTCGTGGGGTGGATCGGCCAAATGCTCGATGCGCATCTCGCAAGCATCGCACGTCCGTTTCCAGCCTGGCTTGCCTTCGTGGCGTTCCAGAGCGCGGTGCTTTACGGGCTCGCCGGATTGCTCGCCGGCTATGCTGCGCCGGTCGCGCTTGCTGCAGCCTTTGGTGGGCTCGGGTGGTGTGCGTCGATCGTCGCGATGGGCACCGCTTACCGCCCCATCGAGTAGAACTCGGCGTTCGGTCGCATATCCATCACTCCGGCCATGCGGTTGGAGAAACCGAAAAAGGCCGCGACCGCAGCGATATCCCAGATATCGTTATCGGAAAAACCGGCAGCATGCATCTCTTCGATCTCTGCGTCGGTGGCTGCAAATCCGCGTTCATTCACGCGTGACGCAAAAGAAAGAATCGCGCGTAGGCGTTCGCCGAGGTTGGCGGTACGCCAGTTGTTCGCAATCTGTTCGGCCAGCGCGGGATCTTTACCGATCACGCGAAGCGCCGCACCGTGCGCCGTCATGCAATATTGACAGCGGTTCTCGCTGGAGACCGCGACCACGATCGCCTCGCGTTCGAAGCGCGTGAGGCCGCTCTCGCCGCGCATGAGGACATCGTGGTAGGCCATAAAGGCCCGAAAATGCTCGGGGCGTTGCGCATAGGCGCGAAAAACGTTCGGTACGAAGCCGATCCGTTCTCGGTTCTTTGCGTAGATGGCGGCAATATCATCGGGGAGCGCGTTTTCGCTCGGCTCCCCAAAGCGCGAAGGGCGTGTCGATTCGTTCATCTTGTTCCGTTCGAGTCCACTACTGTCTCTTGAACGTTAATTTGTCGGAGAGAGTCGGCCCGCCACCGACCTCGAGTTCATTTCCGTTCAGGTTGAAGTATAAGACGCGTCCTCTTATCGTTATCGTGTTGCTCGTGGAGGTGTATGGGTACGATCCCGAATCAAGAGAGCAGATGCCAACTAAGGAATCGAATCCTCCGTACGACATGGTGACGACCATGTTCTTATTGTCGAAGTCCATCGATGCGGGGACGCCTGAAAGGCAGCCTTTTAACGCTTGTGGGTTCGTGTTGACCCATTTACCGGCTAAGCCCGGGTTGAATCCGCAGCTGCTTAGCAGAACCGTTGCGATGAGCAGGAAAGACGTGCGATAAAAACTCAGATTTCGACGCATGAAAAGTGCTCCTCGATGTATAGTTAGGTGTACCTAGGGGCAAGGCGCAGAATCCATGACGGAATTCTCTGTGAGTCTGGTTCCATCAGAATAACGAAACGCGACCGGTTGAGTGATCCGCCCATGTCGTACTATTCTCCGAATATGACGGCGTTCTTTTCGGGGATTCCGATCCTGTCCGAACACGTGGACGCGGGGGCTTCGGAACCTCTCTGTAGAGTGATCGAGCGCCGTTAAGCGGGCGCTGCCGTGCTCTTCTGCAACAGAAATGGGCGTACAAGCTGGGCAAGTAATCCTGCCCACGCAAAAAGCGCGGCAGCGGCCGCGAGTTGCGGACGGCCGCCGATGAAGAGTGTGCCGCCGAGGAGCCAGAGCGCGAGGATCGCATATCCGAGCGCCGAGTGATTCATTTCGCCGAGCGTGGGAATATTGCGCGTTCCCTCGCGGCGCGACCGCGTAATCCACCAAAGAAACGGCACGATCCGCTGTAAATAGCCGACTACCGCACTGCCGACGAAAAACCACAGCGCGAGGATCACCGCGAGCGCGCTGTTCCCGAAGGCGAGCGCAATCGGGGCGGCGATCGCACCGAGCCCGGATGCAAGCGCGTAAAGTAGGGTCTCGCGTTGATATGCCGGATTCCGTGAAATCAGAACGCGTGCGAGCGTAAAAAGAAAGATGGCTGCGGCGATCGCGGGCGGTAGAAATACGAAGCGCGGGGCGAAGAAGACGGCGAGCAGTGCGAGGACGGCAGCGATTCCCGTTGCGCTCGCAAGATACGCCGCCTGCGGTTCGATATCGAAGCGTTCGAACATGCGCAAAAGGCGCAACGTGACGCCGACGATCAGCGTTCCGAAAAAGCCGACGATCCCGATGAGCGCGTGCGAAAACGCGACCGCACCGACTTCGCGACCGTCGAGAATGCGCTGCGCGCTCCACAGCCCCACGAAAATGGTCGCGAGCAACCAAAGGAGCGAGAACGCCGCCGCCGTCGCCGGTGCCGGAGGGCGATGCCCGCGCAACGTGACCGCGACGACCACGCCCTGGAGCAATACGCCGATGAGGAAGATCGAGCCGCCGTCGCGTACGACGGAAAAATCGCCGCCGGCAAAGCCTGCGACGATGGTTGCAGTGCCGACGGCCGCAAGCGCGAGATGAAGATAACAGAGCGGCTGCAGTTTCAGCGGCGTCATGGCGACGACCGGAATGAATTGGTAGATCAGCCCCATCGCCGTGGTAAGAAAGACGCCGAGGATCAG
>DAIBFU010000131.1:0-3544 GCA_027422105.1 Vulcanimicrobiota bacterium
GACTACACGGTGCCGAATTATCCGTTCTTCGTGCGCGGGCCGATCTCGATTCTCGTGATCGCTCGCAATACGCAGGGCGCCGCGACCACGACAACCCTGAGCGGCTCGTTGCAGTAGCCGTTTACGGGCGCGGCGTCGGAACCCCCGGCGGAAGATTCGGGAAGGGCGCCGGATTGAATTGCGTAGGCATCGCGTTCGGCTGTGCGGTGATGCCGTTACTGGAATCGTCAGCCCAGCGATAGACGATATCGCCGACCGCGCGCGCATCGGCATCGCTGATGAGTAGGGTGCGCGGCTTGCGCGCCATGCCGTTCTCAGCACGCTCGACGGTCTGCAACGAACCGCGCGTGTAGAGATAGCGGAAATCGGTCCCCGATGCGAGTTTGCGCGTCACGCGAAAATGCAGCGCATCGACGCGATGCATCAGGATCGCTTGCGGGTTCCAGTCGCTGGCGTCGGTGGTGATATAGACCTGCGCGTTCATGGGCGTGTTCGGCGGCACCTGAACGGTGAACGTCACGGCGACGATCTTTCCGGGAGTGAAATGTGGATGAAACTGATCGGGGTGTGCATGCGGGTTCGGCGTCGGTGTCGGCAGCGAGAACGGCGTCGAGAGCGCAACGACGAATTTTTGGAGCGTCGGCGGCGGTGTCTCGATCGGCAACGGTGCGCCGGAGAGTTCGATCGCGTCCACCTTCCCAAAATCATCGAAGAAAATGCGCGCAAAATCCTGCGGTTCGGGCGTCTTCGCCGTCGGTTTTAGGCTCTTCGCATCGAGGATGCGCACCCGGTCGGCGAGTTGAAACGCGTCGCCGGTGGTGAGGAAGATATAGCCGCGCTCGAAATCGAGCACCTGCCCGGTCATATGCAGGCCGGTAGGGGCGGCCGCCGCTGCCAGCAGCAGCGCCGAAAGGGCGAGGAGCGGAAGAATACGTTTCATGGTGTGAACTGCACGAAGAAGGTCGGGCTCCAATTCATCGTACCATAGTGGAAGAAGTACGAGCGCTGGATCTCAAGGTTCAAGTGGCGGGCGACGCGGAAGCGCAGATCCGCGGTGATATCGTAGGGCGGCTCACCGAGCTGCGCGGGCGGCGTGATGTTGCCGAGGACGTTATAGGGCGTAAACGCGAAGAGCCCGATCTCAGGTTTGGGAAAATCGCGGTGCGCGCGCGCCAGAATCGTCCAGTTAAAGGCGGGATCCGGCGAGCCGTTGATGCCGAGCGAGAGCGTGCGGAAGGTTGCGATGCCCCGGAAGGCTGCAAAACTCGGGTAGGAGACGCCGTTGATCACCGGTGTATAGGGCACATATCCACCGACTTTATAGATATCGCCGACATTTTGCACTTGATAGTTGAGATAGGCACCGATCGAGGTGGAGAACTGCCGGCTGATCGAGGCCGAGGTCGTCTGCATATCGATAAAATGCGGCACGGAAAAATACTGCCGCGAATGCGTGTACGAAGCGTTGAAGTAGTACATCTTCGAGGCCGGGACGTGATGCGTGAGCCGTAGCGACGGCGTATAGAGCGTAAACCCGAAGGAGTGGTTCCAGATCGTCGTGTAGGTGTAACCGCCGAAGTTTTGCAGGCCGCCGTTGCCGTAGGCGCCGTAGGAATCGTGGTTGAAGCCGAAGCCCCAATTCATCGATTCGAAGAGCGGCAATTTTCCGACCTGGTGCGGGAAGGTCGTCGCCGTGAATTGTAGGGAGTCTGGGTGGTTTTTCGACTCGGTCGGATTATTGACGAGCCGATAGTTCGTCTGAAATCCGGTGAGCTGCACGAACGATTTCGGCAGCGCGTAGGTGAGCGTCGCGACCGACCACTGCGCCGCCGATCGTGGGCTGTGTAGCCACGTCTGGTCGGTGAAAAGTTGCGTGAAGGTGCGAATGCTCAGTCGTTGGTTCGGTTGATAATCGAGAACGGTATTCCAATATTTTTGTGGCCGCGTCGCCGGATTAAGCGAGACGACGGCATAACCGTTGCGCCCGCTTAAATGCTGTTCGAACGAAACGTAGCCTTTGTTGATGGAATCGTAGCGCAGGTGAAGCGCCGAGATGGCGTGCTCGTTGCCGGCGAAATTATAGGTGAGATCGTAGGTCGCGCCGGCGAGCGAGTTCTGCACTAAGTTCGGATCGGCGGAAAAATTGAGGTAATAGGTCGGCAGCGGCAGCGGTGCGCCGAGAAAAGGCAGCGTGACGTGTTCGAAGCGCACGTAATGGAGCGGCCGAATCACCGCTGCGCGCGCGGTGAGAAACGGACGCTTCGAACCGAAATCGGCGAAATAGAAAACGTCGCCGGGCATGATGAGCCCCTTATAGGGCTTGGTGAGATCGTTATCGATGAACGTCCAGCGGTCGGGTTCCCCGGTGATCGGCACGACGTAGAGCCGGTTGAACTGCAGATAGGCCGAGACCGCGGCGCCGTGCTGCGTGTGCCCGCCCGCCTGCAGCGTCACGTGCCCGGCGACCAGATAACGGTCGAGTTTGAGATCCATCGAGAAGCTCTGCCCGCGAATCACGAGGCCGTTGCTCGTGCGCACGACGACGTGGCCGCGCGCGTCGATGGTATAGCGGTCGAACGAAAACGAGATGCGGTCGGCGCTGAGGTGGATGATGGGATCGATCGCCATGCCGGTAGCGCCCGCACCCGCGCGAGCGGCGACGAGAAGCAACAGGAAGAGCGCGATTGCTAGAAAGCGACGAGGCATTCGCCCGGGGTTTCGCCGCAGCGGGATCGTTTCCAGCCCGCGGCAACATTCGCTGTCACCCCGAGTAGGGCGCGAAGCGCCCGTATCGAGGGGCGCCCCGCGACTCCTCATCCCCTTCCAACCTTTGCGCTACCGGCACTTCGGTAAGATAAGAACGTAATGAAGGCAAGCGAGCAAGCAACTCGAAGGCTGGACGTGCTATGTCGCGCGTCGTAATTCTCGTTATCGACTCGGGAGGCGTTGGCGCGCTTCCCGATGCCGCTGGGTACGGCGACGCTCCCTCGGCGAACACGCTCGGCAACACCGCGCGGGCGATCGGCGGGCTCCACCTGCCGACCCTGCAGCGCTGGGGGCTCGGCAACCTCACCGCGCTTGAAGGCCTTCCCGCCACCGCCACCCCGGCGGCCCGCGTGGCGCGCCTCGCCGAGCAGAGCCGGGGCAAGGATACCATCACCGGGCACTGGGAGATGGCCGGCATCGTGACCGAGGTGCCCTTCCCAACCTACCCCGACGGCTTTCCGCCCGAGGTGATCGAGGCGTTTACCGCGATCGTCGGCAAGGCGCCGCTCGCCAACAAACCCGCCTCGGGGACCGAGATCATCGCCGAACTCGGGGCCGAGCACCTCGCGACCGGGCGCCCCATCCTCTACACCTCCGCCGACTCGGTCTTCCAGGTCGCGGCGCACGAGGGAATCGTGCCGTTGGCGACGCTCTACGACTGGTGCGAGCGGGCACGGGCGATGTTGGTCGCCCCGCATGCCGTCAACCGAGTGATCGCCCGCCCCTTCGTCGGGGAGCCGGGCGCTTTCGTGCGGACGGCGAATCGCCGAGACTATGC
>DAIBFU010000132.1:0-3384 GCA_027422105.1 Vulcanimicrobiota bacterium
CACGATGAGTCGCCCCGCGAGGCGAAGGGAGAGCGGAAGCGACATGATGCGGCATGGATTCCGCACCGCCGTGCGAAACTCTGCTCCGCGCATGCAACGTCCCACTCGCGCTGCGCTTCTCGGTGCGCTCGCCTCGGCGCTCCTGGTGCTGCCGGGGCTCGGAGCGGGCACCCTTTGGGACAACAGCGAGACGATCTACGGAGAGGTGGCGCGGGAGATTCTGCTCACCCACGACTGGATCGTGATGCACTACAACGGCCTGCCGTGGTTCGTTCAGCCGCCGCTCTACTTTTGGGTGGCGGCGCTCTGCGTGAAGCTCTTCGGGCTCACCTCTTTTGCGATGCGCCTTCCGGCAGCGTTGGCGACCATCGCGATGGGGGCGATGACCGGCTACGCGGTCGCACGCCAACTCGGCTCGCGCGTCGGCGTCTTCGCGGCGGTGATTCTCTCGAGCTCGCTCATGCAGGCGATTATCGGACGGCTCGCGATCATGGATGCCTTGCTCGATTGCGCGGTCGCCATGACGGTATTCTGGTGGTTTCGCGGCCTTCAGACCGGCAAACGCCGCTACTATATTTTCGGCGCGGTCGCTGCGGGCTTCGGCTTCTTAGCGAAGGGCCCGGTCGCGCCGGTGGTGGCATTGATCGTCTTGCTCCCCTACGCATTTTGGAGCGTGAAGGTCGAACGCATCTCGTGGCCGCGGCTCTCGACGTGGTGGTGGGGAGCCTTTGCTTTCGCGGCAACGGTCGCGCCGTGGTTCATCGCGCTCGTCATGCGCACCGGATTCGCTTCGGTCGTTACGCTCATCGGCCACTACACGATCGGTCGCTACACCGGCGTGATCGAGAACCAGTCGGGGCCGGTCTGGTACTATCTGCCGGTACTCGTCGTCGGGTTCTTCCCGTGGATCGCGTTATTGCCCAGCGCGGTCCTCGGCGGAATCTCGCGCTTGAGACTCGGCGAAAACGACGAACGGGCACGCGTCTTGCGCCTGGCGTTTTGCTGGGCGGTCGTGCCGTTGCTCTTCTTTTCGTTCGCGCGTACGAAGTTACCCAACTATATTGCGTTGGAGTTTCCGGCGATCGCCGTGATCTGCGCGATCTATCTCGACGGTTTGCTGGAACGCTCTCGCGTTCGCGCCGCGCTCGTCGCAACGTTGGCCGTGCCGTTGGTGATCGGATTATTGGCGATTGCGGTGGCGATCTTCGCTCGCGACAATCACCTCGGCGAACCGCTCGCGGTGTTGCGCCCGGCATTGATCGCGATGGGCGTGACCATCGCGCTGGGAGGCATTGCGATGGTGGCGATGCTGATGCGCAGGGCGACAGCTCCCTTTGCACCTTTTGCGTTGGCGCTGGCGATGGCGGTGGCGGTCGACGTGCTCGGTCTCGTCGCGCTGCCGCGCGCGGAACTCTTCAAACCGGTGCCGCGCCTCGCGCGAATCGTCGATGCGCTGCGCCGCCCCGGCGATATCGTCGTCGACGGCGGCATCGTCGGCGGCGGATCGTTGCTCTTCTACACGAAGCCGCCGGTCGCGCTTCTCGCGCTCTTTAATGCCGACGTCGGCGTCAACACGCCGACCCTGCGCGACGTCGTCTGCACCGCACCGCGCGCCTTCGTGTTCTATACCGGCACCTCGGTCGCATCGCAACCGAGCTTCGGCCGCACAACGCGCGTGATCGCACGGAGCGGCAACGTCGCGGTGATGCGCTATAGCGGGCCGCCCTGCACGAAGTGAGGATTGCCGCATTTCACCAATGCGACGTCTTTACCGATCGGCTCTTCGGCGGTAATCCGCTCGCCGTCGTTCCAAACGCTGACGGCATCGAGAGTGCGACGATGCAGGCATTCGCCCGCGAGATGAATTGCTCGGAGAGCACCTTCGTACTCCCTCCGCGCGATCCGCGCGCCGCATATCGTGTGCGCATCTTTACTCCGGGGCGCGAGTTACCGTTCGCCGGACATCCGACGATCGGTACGGCATGGACGTTGCACCGCCTCGGACTGCTCGATGCCGTCGATTTCGCCTTCGAAATGGAGATCGGGCTCGTTCCGGTTCGGCGCGAGGGATTGCGTTTCTGGATGCGTCCGCCGCTTCCACGCCTCGGTACGCCGCTTGGCGATCGCTCGTTTGCGGCGGCGCTCGGCGTCACGGAATCGGAGATCGTCGGCTCGGTTCGCAGGTCGGGGCCGTTCTTGTGCGTTCGCGTGGCGAGCATCGATGCGGCGGCAAAGATCGAACTCGATCGTCGCGAGCTCCGCTCGCACTGCGATCGAGAGATCGCCGACGGAAACATCCTCGTCGTACAGTACGAGGCGGGGCGAGCCTCGGTGCGGATGGTTGCTGCCATCGCCGATGACGTCGGCGAAGATCCCGCGACCGGAAGCGCGGTTGCGCCGATGCTCGCTTTTCTCGCCGCTGCCGGTGCGCTCGGTGCGGAGCGGCGCGAGGTCGAGATCGAACAGGGGCGCTGGATCGGGAGAACGAGCACGCTGCACGCGCGTCTATCGTGGGACGAGAACCATATTTCGCAGGTCGAGGTCGGCGGTGATTGCGTGCATGCGTTTTCCGCCGAGATCGCGTTTGAGGGTGCGGAGACTAGCGGCGCGCGGCAAAGCTGAGGTCAACGCTCCAATCTTCGATCGCATCGCTCCCGGGCGTCTCATCGCGAACGTTGCGAACCGTGAATTTCCACGTCGTCGTTTTTCCGGCGCGCGCGGGTAGCGCGGGCGGGGCGACGTGCCCGGTCGGGAATCGGCCGCCGAATCCGATTCCGCAGGTCGGCGCCGAACCGCTGCCCTCGCCGAGGAGTTGCCCCGGCGCGATCAACGTTCCGAGAAATTCCTGTTGAGCGGTGCGCGTGAGGAAGATCGAACCGGCGATCGGCGTCGTCGCATCGCCGAAGGTTCCCGTGCATGGCGGCGCGTTCTCCCGCACTTTGTAGATCGCCGGTGCTTCGAATTGGAGTATGCCGCGGTCGATCGTCACGCGCGCATTGCGAACGCGCTGAACGTACACGCCGTTTTCGCCGGTATCGGGATTACGAACGTGCACCGTAATCGTGCCGTTCATCACGATGCTCAACGCGACCGCAGCGAGCAGATGCATGTTACGGCGTAAAAACCGGATGCAGCAAGCGATAGACGGGCGGATAACCGGGGTCGTTATTGGCGGTGTATCGCAGCAATAATTTGACCAACGGATTCGCCTTCGTCGGTTTCGGCATGTTCACGATCGCATAATAGACCGTCATGCCCTGCCCCGGGAAAAGGTTCTTCGGCGTTAACGGTGTGCCGGTCTTCGAGAACGGCGTCTCGTTGCTCGTCGCTTCGGTGCCGTCTTTATAGAAGGCGGTGATATCGAGCCCGGGAACTCCGGCCTCG
>DAIBFU010000133.1:0-3284 GCA_027422105.1 Vulcanimicrobiota bacterium
GGTTACTCCTTTAAGTAGGAAATGGGAACGGAGAGTCGTCGAGCGCCTTCGACGCGTCGGGCACCCAGAAGCGAGAGCATCTCACCGACGGTCACGAAACGGTACCCTGCGCGTCGGAACGCCGGTACGATCTTTTCCAGCGCTTTTACCGTCGTGCGCTTTCCACTGTGGAGCAAGAGAATCTCCGGCTCGGTTGCGTGGGCGGCAACGTGTGTTTCAATCTCACGCGCGGTAAGCTCGCGCCAGTCGCCCGGGTCGTCGCTCCAAAAGATTGTCTTCATCCCCAACGCCTGCGCGACGCGAAGGGTCGCGGCGGTGTAGCGACCATGCGGAGGGCGGAAGAGCGCGGCTGCGGAGCGATCGCCGGTGATACGCAAAAGCGTGTTGCGGCCTTCGACAAGTTCGCGTCGCACCTGCGTCGGCGTCTCGTGGTCGAGATCGGGATGCGTCTGCGTGTGGTCGCCGATTTCGTTCCCGTCGACGGCGATGCGTCGAGCGATCTGCGGCCACCAGCCGGCATCGCGCCCGATCAGGAAAAAGGTCGCGCGCACGTGCAAGCGCTCGAGCTCATCGAGAAGCATCGGCGTATAGATTGGATAGGGACCGTCGTCGAAGGTGAGCGCGATCAAACGCTCGCCGCTACTGCGTGGAGCGGGTTCGAGCTTCTCCACGACGCGCGCCACCCGAACCAACGGGCCTTTCCCGATCGCCCGGTGGAGCGACGTCGACGGCTCGATCAGCGTCGGGTGCGGCTTCGAGACGCGTAAAAACCAGCGAACTCCCTCGATACCGAGGAAAACTACCAGCACCGCAAGGGCGATGCGAACGTATGGCCGCACGACGATATCCCTACGGCGTCGGGGAGGCGCCGGGACTCGGCAGCGCGTGCACGGCGAGCCCGTCATCGCGACCGATGATAACGGTAACATCGCTTGTCGTACCCGCAACCGGCGACTCGACGAGCAATGCGTTTTTCATCGCCTTGGGTAGCCCGGCCGCTACTTTATCTCCGGCGAATTCGACGGCGGAATGCGCGCGCACGACGCTGTTATCGTGATACGACGCACTATTCCCCACCTTGCCGATGCGATATCCCTCGGCCTTGAGAATTCGCGCGAGATCAGCAGCCGCGCCATCGATGCCGCTGCCGTTTTCGACATCGACGCGAAGCGAAGAGGGTGCAATCGCGGCGAGCGCTGCCGGATCTGCGGTCGGGGCGGGCGACGGCGGCGCGATCAACATCGATTCGGCGAGTCGACGGCGCGCATTTTTGTCGGGCACGATGGCATCGCCGTATCCGGGAAGATAGACATTCGCGACGTAGGGAACTTGGTGCGCGATAATCTGCGACGGCTTTATCCCGACGTAGTAATGCGCAAGCGAAAGAAGCTCGGCTTTCGAAAAGTTCGTTTGCACGTTCGCAAGCATCGTTTTCACGAGCTGTCCGGCATGCAGAAGCGTGTTGAATTTGTCGCGCTCTAACTTTGCCGCCAACGCGTGGAGCACTTCTTGCTGCCGGCGAATGCGACAGGGGTCGCCGCACCAGTCGTGGCGATAGCGCATGTAGCCGACTGCCTGCGCGCCCGTTAAATGTTGAAGGCCCGTCTTTAAGTGGATGTGGAGATGTCCCCAGTTATCGTCGTAGTTGATGGGGCTCTTATCTTTCGGATCGCTGTTTTCGACGTCGACGGTAACACCACCGATATCATCGATTAATTCGCGCGTCGCATTGATGCGCAAAATCACGTACCGGTCGAATCCGGGGATGCCGAGCCAATGCGAAACCACTTGCTCTGCTTCCGCCACGCCACCATCGGCCTGCGCTTGATTGATCTTCGCTTGGCTTCCGTCAGGCATCGTGGCGACCATGTCGCGCGGAACCGAGAGTTCGAAAATACGCTTGTTGACGAGATCGAGGTTGACCGCCCAAATGACGTCGCTGCGAGCTTGCGCCGAAAAGGGTTGATCGTTATCGGTGTAGTCGTAATCGAGGCCGACGACGAGCACGCGCAGCTGCGGCCGGCCGAAGACCTGCTGTGGCGAGGGGATTAACGCATCCCCTAAAATCTGTAGCGGCGTTTCATGTTTGAAGATCGAGAAACCGAGCACGGTTGAAACGGCTAAAAGCACAACCAATCCGGCCACGACCGCGACGCGTCGCGCCGTCCGCGAAGGACGCTTCGGCGGCGATGCGGGGGGCTCGGACGACGGGGGAGCGCTTCGCCGTGGGCGCGGAATAAATTCTTCAGGCATGTGCGGGTATTCTCGCTATGGTGCGTGCGGCAAAATCGAATGCGGTCGCCGCGGTGAGTTCGAGGTCGACGAACGTTCCCGGCGTAAAATCCCCGGCGACGAAGACGCCGCCGTCTACGCCCGGCGCCTCGCCTTGCGAGCGCCCGCACCACACCGTCGCGGGCAGGTGGGAACGCAGCGGATCTGCGCGACGCAGTGTACGACGCTCTTCAATCAACACGCGCTCGATCGTGCCGACACGCGCGAGCCGCGCCTTTTCAGAAGCAACCCGTTGCGCCTCGCGTAGGCGCAACAGCCGCTTCCGGCGTTCGCGCACCGGTACGCGCGAACCCAGTTCCGAGGCCGGCGTTCCTTCTTCCGAACTATATTCAAAGAAGCCGACGCGGTCGAGACCGGCGCGAGCGATCCACTCTTCCAAATACGCGACGTGTTCCTCGCGTTCGCCGGGAAAACCGACGATGAAGGTGGAGCGCATCGTCATGCCCGGAACGCGTTCGCGGAAGGACTCGATGATTTCGAGATAGCGCTCTCCATTACCGGGTCGCAACATCGCCCGGAGGACCTCCGGGTGCGTGTGTTGGAGCGGCATATCCATGTACTTGCATACCTTCGGCAAACGCGCCATCGCGTCGATCAGTTCGCTATCGATCGTCGCCGGATACAAATAGAGCAGGCGGATCCACTCGAGGCCGTCGATTTCATGCAAGCGTTCGAGCAGCGTGGCGAGCCCTCCGCGGCGATAGCCCCGGTCGCGCCCCCACATCGATGTGTCCTGTGCGATCAAGATGAGTTCGCGCGTTCCCGCCGCTGCGAGCGCCCGCGCCTCGGCAAGAATCGATTCTTCGCTGCGGCTACGAAAGCCGCCGCGCAACTGCGGAATGATGCAAAACGTGCACGGGTGGTCGCATCCCTCGGCGATCTTCAGGTACGCCGTTGCTTGCGGTGTCGTAATGAGACGCGGAAGAAAATCGTGTTCGGGTTCGGCTTCGAATGCCAACCGTACCGGTTTGCTTCCCGCCTGGACGTCGTCG
>DAIBFU010000134.1:0-3230 GCA_027422105.1 Vulcanimicrobiota bacterium
GCGCTATCCGTTCGTCGATACTCCCGATGAGGTATGGCAGCGCGAGATCGCCGTCAACCTCAGCGGCCCATTCTATTGCAGCCGTTCGGCGGCAAAACAGATGATCGCGCAAGCGCGCGGCGGCCGTATCGTGAATATCTCCTCGATCCACGAAGATGTTGCCGCGCCGACGAACGCGCCCTATTGCGCTTCGAAGGGCGGCGTCCGCATGCTCGCGCGCACGATTGCAGTCGAGCTTGCACCGCACGGGATCACCGTCAACAACGTCGCACCGGGAGCGATCGATACGCCGATGGACGCAGCGACGATCGCCGATAAAAAACTCGATACCGAGCTACTCGACGAAATTCCGCTTCATCGATGGGGTACGCCCGAAGAGGTCGCCGGGCTCGTACTCTGGCTCTGTAGCGACGCCGCTTCGTATATCACCGGGACGACGGTCGTGATCGACGGCGGCATGATGCGCCAAGCGGGCTCGTTATAATGACGCGATACGACGCCGTCGACCCCATCGCCGACCCCTCGAGCGGAAGCGCCGCCAGCCGACGCTTTGCCTATATCCTCGACGACGACCAAATGGCGCAGGGCAGTACGTTAGGCGCCCCGCGTTGCACCGTCGTCTTAAAACCGACCGGAGCGATCGCCAAAATTTATAGCCCCGATGCCGGCTTCGATTATTTCGGCGCGCTCGGCGTCTCGTTTTGGGATCGACGTAGCACGCTTCGCTTAACGCGCCACGGCGGCGAATTTCACATCCATCCCGAGCGCCAAGATTATATCTACCAGCTCGACAACGGCGTCCACGTTCACGAGCAGGTCTTTGCCTATAACGACGGCGGCCATGAAGCCGCGTCGGTTCCACCGCCGGCGGTCTACTATCGCCTGCACCTCAAGAACACCGCCGAGAGCGCCGTCTCGTTCGACGCCTACGGTTTTTGCGAATTGCGCGGCAACACGTCGCAGGACGTTCAGGTACGTTTCGACGCCGAGCTGGGCGGCAGCGGCGTTTGGAACCAGAGCGTCCCGTCCCACGTACGTCTCTTCGCCACGCTCGCGCCCGCGACGAGTTGGGATACCAATTCCGACCGCGCGAGGCTCGTTGCGCACGAATCACCCGGCGTGCTTTCAAATTCGGTTGTCACGCTCGGAACCGACCCCGTCGGAGCGCTCCATACCGCGATCGATCTCGCACCGAACGAAGAGCGTTGGCTGGAATTCATCTGCGTCCTCTCCCCGGTCTCCGCGACCGATCTCGCCCAGGCACGCAAACGCTGCCCATCGGGCAAAAAAGCGCTGCATGCAACCTCGACCTATTACTGGAACTACCTGACGCAGTCGGTTTTGCGCACGCCGAGTCACGACGTCAACCAAGGCGTACTCTGGGCGAAAGCCAACATGCTACGCGTTCAAACGTATGCCCCCACGGGCTGGTGTTTCGTCAACGATCCCACCCGCAGTAATAACAGCGTCGGGCGCGACACCGCCTGGATGTCGTTCGGCGCCGACTATCTCAATCACGATTTCGCGCACGATTCGCTCCAAGCCTATTTCCGTTTGCAAGAGCCGAACGGAAAAATCGTGGAGTACTACGACGTTCGCAATGACAAGTGGGAGGATTACTCCCTCAACGTCAACGACAACACACCGCTGGCCGTTATTGCGCTCTGGCATCACTATGCGGTGACCGGGAATCAGGACTTTCTTCAAGAGTGCTACCCGCACGCGATCCGCGCGATGGACTATATGCTCTCGCAACGCAACGACGACGGCCTCGTTTGGTGCACGGCGACGGCAACCTCGGATTGGGGAATCATCGGCTGGCGCAACGTCATCCAAGATTATCGGATCAGCGGCGCGTCGACGGAGGTGAATGCGGAGTGCTATGCCGCGTTGGGAGCGCTGGTCGAAATGGCGACCCTGCTCCAAGATGCGCCCGCCGCCAAGCGCTTCAAGAAATCCGCAGAGGATCTCTATAAAGCGATCAACACGCACCTCGTGAACCCGGCCAACGATCTCTACTATCTCAATATCGATGTCGATGGAGCGAAACGCAGCGACGTTACCGCCGATCTGATCTTCCCTGTGCTCTTCGGCGTCGCACCGCCGGATCGTGCCGCACGCATCATCGCGCGCCTCAGCGATGCGGAGTTTTGGACGACCGCCGGTATCAGAACGGTGCCCCGCAGCGACCTCATTTACGGACCGATCAACGGTTACGGCTTGCTCGGCGGCGTCTGGGTCGCAGTAACCTATTGGTATGCTTTTGCGGCGGCAAAATATAATCCGGGATTCATGGCGAAGGCACTCTCGACGAGTTTTCGCCATTTTTCGAGCGATCCGCGTCGCAACAATACCGTTCCCGGCCAGTTCTCGGAATGGCTCCACGGAGAGATTCTCGTGAACCAGGGGATGATGCTCTCACCCTGGGATGCGCCGCGCTATCTCTGGGCCGCTATCGAAGGCGCCGGCGGTTTGAACGTGCGCGGACAAGACGCAACGATCGACCCGTGCCTTGCAGCGGAATGGCGTTGGCTCACGGCGGTCAACGTGCCGTTTCGCGGCGAGCACATCGCTTGGGTGGCGGTGCGTATGCCCGAGGGGCTGCAAATTTTTACCACCTCCGCACTCGGTTCGGAATCGCCGATCGCGCGCTACGAAAAGGACCTCACCGAGATCGGCATCGTCACCGATCCGCGCGTGACGCTGGTGGTCTTCGCTAAAGACGGTGCGCTGCTGCTCTTCATCGGCAACTCCAGCGAACAGGCGATCACGACGGCGGCATCGTTGCGCGAAATCAAGGGAGCGCGGCATTCCGTACGTCTCTTTTCCACCATTTGGAATACGTGGCGCGACCTCGGGCACCTCAAAAAACAGACGATCGTCGACGGCATTCCGGTGATTATCGACGCCGGCGGATTCGCGCTGCTCGAGATCGAGCAACACTAAAGGCGCCCGCCGCTCATGCCCGACCTTTTCGGCAAATCGCTGACCCGATCGGAGCTCGATGCGCGCACCGGGACGCTCGCGGCGATCGGCGGGATCACCGAGTTCACCTACGCCGCCGGGCGCGCGCGCGGCGTTCGCGCCGTCCGCCTCGATACCGGGCGCCTCTGCGTCGATTTTGCGATCGACCGCGCACTCGATATCACCCGCGCAACCATCGACGGCATTCCGTTCGTACTCATCGATACCGCAGGACTTCACGAAACAAGCGATCCTGTCGAAGCGAT
>DAIBFU010000135.1:0-3201 GCA_027422105.1 Vulcanimicrobiota bacterium
TCGAAGACAAAGGTCTTTAAGGAAAACTCGCGGTGCGCCCGTAAGATAGGCGGGCTATGGAATTGCGGATCGACCAGGGGATCGTCGATCGGTGCCGCGAGCTCGCTTCGGCGATCGCGGGCCCGGTCGGCCAGTTCATCGACGCGCACTCGACCGTCGCGGTCGAGCGCTCGGTGCTGCGCCTGCTCGGCGTCGACGGCGTGAACGGCGAGGAGATTCCGCTCCCCAACCTGCTCGTCGATAGCCTCTCGCCGGAGCAGCGCGCCGAAGGGGTCGCCCTCGCCTTCGGGCGCGGGCTCGCCGAGAGCGGGCTCGATCCCACCGCGCTCGCCGCCGAGATCGCCGCCGGGCGCACCTCGCTTGCCGCCTACGCCGCTACCCCGGCTGCCGCCGCCCGCGCCGCGCTTGCGCCGCACGTCGCGCGGACGCTCGAACGCATCGCCGGCCGCCGCGAGGAGCGCCGCTCCGCACTCGAACGCATGCCGCAGGGCGAGCCGCCGCTGCTCTACGTCATCGTCGCCAGCGGCAACATCTACGAAGACCGCACCGCCGCCGTCGCCGCCGCCGAAGCGGGCGCGCAGATTATCGCCGTCATCCGCTCCACCGGGCAATCGCTGCTCGATTTCGTTCCCTACGGCCCCACCACCGAAGGGTTCGGCGGCACCTACGCCACGCAAGCGAATTTCGCGATCATGCGCGAAGCGCTCGATGCGATCGGTGAAAAACTCGGGCGCTACATCATGCTTACCAATTACGCCAGCGGCCTCTGCATGCCCGAGATCGCGAGCATGGCGGCGTTGGAGCGGCTCGATATGTTGCTCAACGATTCCATGTACGGCATTCTCTTCCGCGATATCAACATGAAACGCACCTTCGTCGATCAACACTTCAGCCGCATGCTCAACGCAAAATCCGGCATCATCATCAACACCGGTGAAGATAACTATCTCACCACCGCCGATGCGGTGGAGCAAGCGCCGGCGGTGCTCGCATCGCAATTCATCAACGAAGAGTTTGCGCACCGTGCCGGCATGCCCGATCGGCAGATCGGCCTCGGCGATGCCTACGAAATCGACCCCGCGCTGCAGGACGGTTTTCTCTTCCAAATCGCGCAGGCGCAGCTCGCGCGGCAGATCTTCCCTGATGCGCCCTTAAAATATATGCCGCCGACAAAACACATGACCGGCGATATCTTCAAAGGGCACCTCATCGACGCGATGTTCAATCTCACCTCGGTGATGACGAAGCAAACCATTCATCTCTGCGGCATGCTCACCGAGGCGATTCACACGCCGTTCCTGGGCGATCGCGCGCTTGCGATTGAAAATGCGCGCTACGTGATGAATACCGCGCGCCATTTCGGCGAAGAGATCTCCTTTAAGCCCGACGGGCGCATCGAGACGCGCGCGCGCGACGTGCTGCGCGAATGTCGCGATCTGCTCGAAAAAGTCGAAGCGCGCGGATTGATGGATTCCATCGCCGCCGGTGTCTTCGCCGATGTGAAGCGGCCGCCCGACGGTGGGCGCGGCTACGACGGCGTCTTCGCGCGCGCCGAGAGCTACTACAATCCGTTCGAGGAGGCGTTACGCGCATGAGTATCGGGAAGAGCGGGCTCGTGAAACCTTACGGCGATACGCTCGACGACGGCAAAGTGCAGCTCTCGTTCACGTTGCCGATCGAATGGAACGAAGCCGCCGATGAAGCGGCACGCCAACTCGTTGCGAAAATGGGTTTCGCCGACGTGCAAGTCGTCGAAGGGCGGCGCATCGCGACCGGCTTTTCGTTCTTCGTCGTGTACGGCAGCACGACGCAGAGCATCGATGCAAGCAAAATCGCCGCGCCTTCGGCGAAGGCGCATGCGATGTCGATGGAAGAGATCGACGCGCTCGTGCGCGATCGGCTCGGGCGCAAAGTGCGCGTCGCCGGCGCCTGCATCGGCACCGATGCGCACACCGTCGGCATCGACGCGATCCTCAACATGAAGGGCTATAAAGGCGATTACGGGCTCGAACGCTACCAGATGTTCGAGACCTTCAATCTCGGCAGCCAGGTCGCGGTCGAAGAGTTCGTGCGCATCGCCAAAGAGCGGCAGATCGACGCGCTGCTCGCCTCGCAGGTCGTCACCCAGAAGGGCAGCGACGTCAAGAATTTCACCGCGCTGGTCGAGCTTTTAGAGGCCGAGGAGCTCCGCGACCAGGTAGTCTTAATTTGCGGTGGGCCTCGTGTAACGAACCTTATGGCCGCCGAGATGGGCTACGATGCCGGCTTCGGCCGCGGCACGCTTCCCAGCGAGGTCGCGGGCTTTATCGCCACCCGGCTTTCCGAACGTGTAGAAAAAATGCGCGGGCAGAGGTAGCAGGCAGGCTGCGCGTCGTAAAGGGGCAGCACGATGTTAGGCGACCTCCTCGCGTGGTTCACGGGCAAGGAAGCGAACCGCAGGCGCTATCCGCGCAAGCGGAAGGGCTACAAGGCGCAGGTATCGGCAGACGGCGGCACTACGAGAAAGGCCGCCATCGGTTTGGATATCAGCGGCGGTGGGCTCTGTTTGATTACGCAAGAACCGGTCGGTCGCGACGAATTCGAAGTCTATGCGTCGATTGAATCGCGCTTAATTCGCATGCGTGCCGTCGCGGTGTGGAAAGATACCGTTACGCATCAAGGCAAATCGGTCTGGCGCTACGGCATGCGTTTTACCGGCATCGCCGCCGACGACTGGGATGCGATCATTCGCTACACCACCGATAAGCCGGTCGACGAAGTCAATAAAGCGCAAGAAGAGCTCGTCACGGTGCGGTTAACGCCCGACGAAACCAGCCGCATGATTCCGGTCGCGTTGCAGCGGCGGTTATTGCAGATGCTGGTCGATCGCCGTCGCCTGGCGCCGCTGCAAGAGAACGTGACGCCGCTGGTGCAGTATTTCTACTCCGGCCTCGCGCGGCAGGGCGACAAATTGCTCCATCGCCTCACTATCCAGTCGAAGGTCGTCGGCCCCGAAGGTTCGGAGCTCTTCGAAACGCGCTTCACCTTCGACGATAAGGGCGAAACCGTCTCGATGCTCAACTAGTGGCGTCGTGTCACGCCGAGTAGCGATAGGTTGTCACGCTGAGTAGCGATAGGTTGTCACGCCGAGTAGGGCGCGCAGCGCCCGTATCGAGGCGGTGCCGTCGCCCTCGATACGCGTTTCGCGCTACTCGGGCTGAC
>DAIBFU010000136.1:0-3172 GCA_027422105.1 Vulcanimicrobiota bacterium
CGCCGACGCGGCGGCGTTCGCCGGATTCGGTATCTGGATGAAGTCCGAAGCCGATCTCGCGGCGCTTGCGGCACATGATGACGTCGCGGTCGAATCGCTCGATGCGCCGGGGGGCGGCAGCGTCGCCGAGCCCGAGCCTCCTCCGCCGCCGCAGCCGACAAGAGCCGCAAGCAGCGACGGAACTACAAGAAAGACCCAGCGAGTCTTGCAGTGCATCGATCGATCTCCTCAAATTGACAACGACAGCCGAGTGCTTTCAGGCGCCTCGACATTACTTCTGAGGTTATACAAGAATTCTATTGCTCCTCTCCTCACACAGTTTTTTGGCCCCCATCGATAGCCGGGGCTCCGTTCGGCCACCTGCCGCATGCCCGGTCTTTTGAGGCCGCGAGCAACGACGAAGGGGGAGCGGCGCGCAATAGAGGCCAAGGCTGCGCGCTGTAATGGCGCGCATGCAACTTCCCGACGATCTCGAAGCGCTCGAAGCGCAGAGCATCTTCATCCTCCGCGAAGCCCTTGCGCGCATCGACAACGTAGCGATGCTGTGGTCGATCGGAAAAGATAGCACCGCACTGCTCTGGATGGTGCGCAAAGCCTTTCTCGGTGAAGTGCCGTTTCCGTTGGTGCTGCTCGATACGGGCATGGAATTCGCGGAGGTCTATGCGTTCCGCGATCGCCTCGTGCGCGAGTGGCGGCTTCCGGTGCTCAACGAGCCCTGCCCCCCCGAGAGCAGCGTCGACCCCGCGCTGCCGCCGGCAGCGCGCCACGCGGCGCGCAAAACCGCCGGCCTGCGCGCGCTGCTCGAACGCGAACGCTACGGCGCGGTGATTCTCGGCATTCGCCGCGACGAACAAGCGATACGCGCGAAAGAGCGCATTTTTAGCCCGCGCAACGTCGACGGATCGTGGGATCCGCAGCGACAGCCGCCGGAGTTGTGGGATTATTACGCAACCGAGGTTCCCGACGGCGCGCACGTTCGCGTGCATCCGCTGCTGCATTGGACCGAGCGCGATATCTGGCGCTACACCCAGGCCGAAGCGATTCCGTTCGTTCCGCTCTATCTCGCGCGCAACGGGAAACGCTACCGATCGCTCGGCGAGAGCAACATTACCTTTCCGATCGAGAGCGATGCCGACTCGCTTGAGAAAATTATTGCAGAGTTAGCGACGACGCGCGAACCGGAGCGCGCCGGGCGAGCGATGGACGCCGAGAGCGAGGACGCCTTCGAACGCTTGCGCGCCGGGGGGTACATGTGAGCGCGCTACGCGTCGTGATGTTCGGCGATGTCGATGCCGGAAAATCGACGATCCTCGGGCGCTTGATGCTCGACTGCGGCTACGTCCCGCAAGCAAAGATCGATGAAATGGAGCGCTCGAGCGAACGACGCGGCGTACCGATCGAGTATTCTTTCTTGCTCGATGCGTTTCAGATCGAACGCGACCAAGCGATCACGCTCGATAGTTCGCGCATTTGGTTGAAGACACCGAATCGTGAGATCGTTTTCGTCGATGCGCCCGGGCACCGCGAACTGATTCGCAATCTCGTCAGCGGGGCATCGGAGGTCGATGCTGCGGTGCTCGTCATCTCCGCCGAAGAAGGCATCACCGCGCAGACGCGCCGACAGGCGCTTTTTTTGCAGTGGTTCGGCTTCACGTCGGTCATCGTGGCGATCAACAAACTCGATCTCTCCGCCGAACCGCAACGACGCTTTGAAGAGCGCGCAGCCGAGGCCGATGCGTTTTTGCGCGAACTCGGAATTGCACCGGTCGCAATCGTTCCGGTCGCTGCACGCGCAGGGGCGAATCTCGCGCGCCCCGGCCCCGCCACGGCATGGTGGAGCGGCCGCACGCTGCTTACCGAGATCGAAGCGCTCGAAGTGCGCAGCAGCGATCCGGCGGCACCGCTGCGCATCGTCGTCCAGGATATCTACCGCCGCGGTTCAACGCGCTGGATCGTCGGACGCGTCGACTGCGGACGCGTCGCCCGCGGCGATGCGCTCACGTTCTGGCCGCTGCGAACGAGCGCGCGCGTCGCGCGCATTCTGCGCTGGCCCGACGAGGTGGAGAGCGCTTCGGCGGGCGCGGCGGTCGCGTTAGAGCTTGACGAACGCATCTTCGTCGATCGCGGCGCAGTCGCGACGCACGACGATTGCAGCCCGACGGTCGGGCACGCGCTCTCCGCGGCGCTGCTCTGGCTCGGCGAGCGCCCCGCGCGCGCCGGAATGAATCTGCGCATGCGTTTGGGGACCCGCGAGATCGCGGTAACGATCGCACGCGTCGAAGAGACGTTCGATCCGGAGGACGGACGCGGTCGCCCCGCAGAGGAGGTCGCCGCCGGCGATGTTGCCGCGGTAACGCTGGTCGCGCGCGAAACGATCGCCGCCGATCCCGCGCTTGCTGCATCGAGTATCTCGCGCTTCGTTCTGCTCGACGAGGGGCGCATCGTCGCGGGCGGAAAAGTTCGCGCACTCGCTTCGGCTGCACGCGGCGAAGGCGCAACGAACGTCGTCGCCGCGCACTCCAACGTCGGGCGCGAGGAGCGCGGCGCGCGCAACGGACACCGCGGGTACGTGTTCTGGCTCACCGGGCTGCCGAGTGCAGGGAAATCGACGATCGCGATGCGCGTCGAGCGCATGTTGTTCGACCGCGGGCGGCACGTGTACGTTCTCGACGGCGATACGCTGCGCACGACGCTCAATGTCGACCTCGGTTTCAGCGAAGAGGAGCGCCGCGAGAACGTTCGCCGCACCGCTGCGCTCGCGGGAATTCTCGCCGACGCCGGCACGGCAGTAATCACCGCGCTGATCTCGCCGTACGCCGCCGACCGCGAGCGCGCGCGGGAGGCATGTGCCGCGGGATTTGCGGAGATTTACGTGGATTGCGATCTCGCGACCGCCGAACAACGCGATGTAAAAGGGCACTATCGCCGCGCGCGCGCCGGCGAGCTCGAGCGCTTCACCGGCGTTTCGTCACCGTACGAAATCCCCGAACGCCCCGAACTCGTTCTCACGACGACCGGCGAGAGCGTCGAAGCATCGGCCGCGCGCCTCTTCGAGTTCATCGAACGCACGATCGCACCCGGCAAGTAGTGTTTGTCACGCCGAGTAGTGTTTGTCACGCCGAGTAGTGTTTGTCACGCCGAGTAGCTGCCGAAGGCAGCGTATCGAGGCGCG
>DAIBFU010000137.1:0-3106 GCA_027422105.1 Vulcanimicrobiota bacterium
CGCGCGTTTCGCGATATGTTCTCGCGTTGGGACGCCGTCGCGGTCGCTTCGACGTATTCCACCGTCGGCGGGCTCTGGGAGTTCGGCTTCACGCACGATCCCGACCATCCGCTGGAATCGATCGCGCGCCATCTCTTGGAATGGAACCTCACCAATCGCAACTTCCTCCAGCGCTACGAACAGATCGAGCGTTATCTCGAGGAATGGAATGCAAACGCGCTGGTCATCCACTCGGTGAAGAGCTGCCGCCTCTTCTCGGCCGGGCAGGGCGACATGCGCGAGTACTTCACCAAGCGCGGCATCCCCACCCTATTGGTGGAATCCGATCTTGAAGATCCGCGCTACTTTTCGGAGGCGCAGATGCGCAACCGCATCGACGCGTTCTTCGAATCGATCGCTCATCGCCCGGCGCGAGAGGGAGCAACGGTATGAAATACGCAGCAGGGATCGATGTCGGATCGACCCAGACCAAGTGCATCATCATCGACGAGAATAAGAAAATCGTCGCGCGAGCGCTCACCGATACCGGCGCGAATATCACGCGCGCCGGCGAGCGCGGCTACGAAGCGGTGCTTGCCGCCGGCGGCATCGCGCGCGAAGACGTGCTCTGCGTCGTGGGAACCGGGTACGGCCGCTTCAAAGTCTCGTTCGGCGATCTGCAGATTACCGAGATTACCTGCCACGCCAAAGGCGCGAGCATGCTCTTCCCCGAGACCTCCACGGTCATCGATATGGGCGGACAGGACGCGAAGGGCATCAGCGTTCAAAACGGCGAGGTTGTCGATTTCGTGATGAACGATAAATGTGCGGCGGGAACGGGGCGTTTTCTCTCGACCGCCGCCGAGACGCTCGGGCTCTCGCTCGATGAGATCGGTGCGATCTCGCTGCAGGCGCGCAACCCGGTCCGGCTCTCGACCGTCTGCACGGTCTTCGTCGAGTCCGATATCATGTCGTACGTCGCGCAGGGCAAGAAAACCGAGGATATACTCGGCGGCATTCACAGCGCGATCGCCGCGCGAACGATTGCCTTGGTTCGGCGTGTCGGGTTGAAACCGAGTTATACCTTCACCGGAGGAGTTTCGCTCAACGTCGGCATGGTGAAGATGCTCGAAGAAAAGCTCGGCGCGCCGCTCAACGTCAGCCCCGATTCGCACTATATGGGCGCGATCGGCGCGGCGGTCTTCGCGCTCGAACACGCCATGTCGGCCGCTGCCGCATCGTAAAGGAGAAGACGAATGGATATTATCGCCGGAGTCGATCTGGGTTCGCGCACTACGAAAGTCGTGCTCGTCGATCGCGAGGGGCGCCAGCTCGTCGCGCGGGCGACGCGCACGCGTCCGCCGTTAATCGAACTCGTCGACCGTGCCGTCGACGAAGCGCTGGCAAGCATCGGTGCCGGGCGCGGCGATCTCCGCTATATCGCGACGACCGGGTTCGGCCGATCGAGCTATCCCGAGCGCGATCTCCAACTCACCGAAGTCACCGCCGCAGCCTACGGCGCGGCCGCGCTCTTCCCCGATACGCGCTGCGTGCTCGATATCGGAGCGCAGAGTTCGCGTGCGGTAAAAATTGCACCCGGAGGGCGGGTGCGCGAATTCAAATCGAATGAAAAATGCGCCGCCGGCGCCGGTGGTTTCGTCGAACGCGCCGCAAAATATCTCGAGACGGAGCTCGCCGAGGTCGGGGAGCTTTCGATGCACGGTGAAAACCCGGTCGCGATTTCGAGCGTCTGTGCCGTGCTCGCCGAATCGGAGATTATCAACCACGTCAGCCGCGGCGAATCGCGCGAAAACATCTTACGCGGCGTCCATCAGTCGCTCGCGGAACGCGCGGTGCTGCTCGTCAAACGGATCGGCATCGAAGAAGCGGTGACGCTCGTCGGCGGGATGGGATATCAGGCGGGAATGATCCGCGCGCTGCAAGAGGCGCTCGGGGTGCAGATTCATTGTGCGGCGCAGCCCGAGATGGCCGGCGCACTCGGTGCGGCGCTCCTTTCGAAACGGCGCATGGAGAAGAGCGCTGCGTGAGCGGAGCGCTCGACGTTCTCCGTGACGAGCATCGCCGCATACTGGAAGTTCTCGACCATTTCGACCGGCGCTGCTCCCAGGAAAGCGAAATGCCGGCCGGCTATATCGACGAGTTGCTGGCGTTCGTAGAGATATTTATCGACGCCAACCATCACGGGAAAGAAGAGCGCGCGCTCTTCGGCACGACCGACGAACACCCGTGGTTAAGCGGCTTTGCATTGCTCTTAAGCGAGCAGCACACCGAGGGGCGTCTCTTGGTGAGAGCCGTCCTTTGCGCGCGTGGGCGCGGCGAGTCGGGGCTTCCCGAGCTCAAGGCGTTCGGTGCGTTTCTGCGCGATCACATCGCGCGCGAGAACGACGCAATTTTCGTTACGATCGAACAGGCGCTCGAAGAAGAATCCAACAGAGCGCTCGTCGAGCGATTTGCCGAGATTGAAAGCGAGGTTATCGCGCGCTGGAAGCTCGCCGAGCCCGGCGAGGAGCGCCGCTCGATCTGCGATCTGCGCCGCTGGAATGCGCTTCTTGCGCGTCCGTAGGCACGGCCGTGCGATAGAGAAAGATCGCATCGGCGACGCAGGCCGGCTCGGTGCTGCCGAAGGTTTCGATCGTTGCGCGCAGGGCGACGCGCAAGCCCGATGCGACGGCGCGCACGCTCGTAATCGCAAAGCGCGCGCGAACCCGCGCCCCGGAGCGCACCGGAGCGAGAAACCGCACGCGGTCGAGCCCGTAATTGAGCACCGCGCCCGTTCCGCGGATGCTGCAACTGCGATGCCAGAGCACCGGGAGGAGCGAGAGCACGAGATAGCCGTGCGCGATCGTGCCGCCGTACGGCCCGTTCGCAGCGCGGAGCGGATCGATATGAATCCACTGCCGGTCGTCGGTGCAGGCCGCAAACGCATCGATCCGTCGCTGGTCGATCCGCAGCCACGGCGCCGAGAGGAGCTCGCTGCCCTCGAGCGCCCGAAGGCCCTCGAAACCTTGCACGATTTTCGTTGCCATCTGCCGATCTCTCTTCGCAAAAGGAGCCACGATGCCCCGGTCGATTATCGAACCTTTTCGCATTAAATCCGTCGAACCGA
>DAIBFU010000138.1:0-3094 GCA_027422105.1 Vulcanimicrobiota bacterium
GTCGCCCTTCAACGAGACAGTTGCTGCCCTTCTTGAGATACGTGTTGCAGGTCTCGCCGAGGCGATCCCACGCGACGATATCGACGAAGGTGACTTCTTCTTTATTGCGCGGGTTGTTGACCGCCAACGAGAACTTCGTCACGCTTTTGCCGCCCTGCAGCGCACGCTGCTCGGGGTCGCGGGTCAGGTTCCCGACGAGAATAACGCGATTGTACGATCCGGCCATGATGCATCTCCCCTCGCTCGGGGCGTCGTGCGCCCCGAGTCAACGTGTACGAGCGATTCTCTCGCGCTCCTGTGCCAGGTGCCTGGCACTTCGGGGCGCTTAGTTACGGTCGCTCGGGTATTCGGTGGTTTGGGGGGCGGCGGCGCGGGCGGCCATAGCGGCCATCGCGGCAAGCATACGCTTATCGAGACGAACCACCAGCGCGCGCATCACATCTTCGTGAAGGCCGAGTTGGCGCTCGAGTTCGTGCGAGGCGGCTGCGGTCGAGCGGAACTGCATCGTCACGTACGAGCCCTCGCGGAGATCGTCGATCTCATAGGCGAGGCGCTTCTTGCCGAGCTTTTCGGTGGCGACGATCTCGCCGCCCTGTCCCTTGATGATCTCGGCGATCGCTTCCGCGCGCGCCGCGACATCGGCCTCTTCCAGCGTGGGACGTAAGATGTAAGTCACTTCGTAGTCGTTCATTTTTTCCTTCTTCGGACACCTCGGCAGGCGAGCGCCCGTCGTATGGTGGCCCCCCGCAACGTGGCGGCGAGCAGTGGAACGGCGCCTGATGGCACCGCCGGACAACCCCAAGAGTCTATCACGCGAAAGCCTCCCAGCGTCAAGGGCTCGGCGGGAATTCCCTCAGGGCCCATCCAGGGAGAGAGGCGAAACTGTTTCCCTGTGGGTGTAGCTCGTTTCGCCGTTAACCGCCGCGTCGCCGTCTCGATGATCGCTTTAGCGTTCGTGGTCTTGGGAATCTTTGCGATCCCGCGGCTCCCGGTCGCGCTCCTGCCGAGCTTCTCGCCCCCGGTCATTACCGTCACTGTCAACTACCCCAACGTCGGCCCCTACCAGATTGAATCGCTCGTCACGCGCCCCATCGAAAACGCGGTTAGCCGCGTCAACGGCATCGCGATGCTGAACTCGACGAGCGAGCAGGGGCAGAGCCAGGTGCGCGCCACCTTCCACTACGGCACGAATCTCGACACCGCCGCCGTCGACGTTCAGCAGCAGATCGATCGCATTCGCAACCAACTTCCGAACGACCCGACGCTGCAACAGCCCCAGATTTTCAAATTCGACGCGAATTCACTGCCGGTCATCCGCGGGTACGTCACCGATCCCAATTACTCGCTGCGCGATCTCGGTTCACTCTTCACCAACCAGATCGCCTGGACGAACACGTCGCCGTCAACGGCGTCGCGCAGGTCAGCATCGGCGTCGATCAGCAGCGTGCCGTGATGGTGGAGCCCAACGCAAGCCTGCTCGCCGCCAACGGGCTCTCGCTCAACCAACTCGTCAGCCGCATCGGCCAGGAGAACGTCAACCTACCCGCCGGCATCATTCGCGTCGGCACGAACGAATATCAGGTCCGCACCAACGCACTCTTCAAGAATGCCGCGCAGATCGGTGATATCGTCGTCGCAACGAAGAACGGCGTTCCGATCTACTTGCGCGATGTCGCAAGCGTGAAAGACGCGATCGAAGAGCAGCGCAGTTTCGAGCGACTCGACGGCAGGCCCGCGCTCGGCATCACCATCAACGCCCAACCCGATGCGAATATCGTCGCCACCGCTGCCGGCATCTACGGGAAGATCGCGCAGCTCGAGAAGCGCTATCCGGGCATGCATATCGGCATCGTCTTCGGCCAGCGCACCTTCATCCTCCAAGCCGTCAACGCGCTGGAACACACGGCGATCTACGGCGCGATCCTGGCGGTGCTCGTCATCTTCCTCTTTCTGCATTCGTGGCGCTCGACGCTCGTCGTCGCCATCTCGTTACCGATCAGCGTCCTCGGCACGCTCTTCGGCGCTTACGTGATGGGCTATTCCCTCAACGTGATGACGCTCGGCGGGCTTGCGCTTGCGGTCGGTCTCATCGTCGACGATGCGATCGTGGTGATCGAAAATATCGCGCGCCATCGTGCGATGGGCAAAGACGCGAAGAACGCCTCGATCGATGCAACCAGCGAGATTCTCACCGCGGTGATCGCCTCCTCGATCACCGTCATCACCGTTTTTGTTCCGCTCGTCTTAATTCCGGGGCTGCAAGGCCTCATCTTCACCCCGTTTGCGGTAATGGTGATGCTCGCGGTCGCGCTCTCGCTGCTCGTTGCGGTGACGACCGTGCCGATGCTTAGCTCACTCGCCGGAAACGATCGCGCCGCACACGGCGACGCTGCACCAGCGAACGGCTCAGTGAACGGGCGCCCCTCGCGCGATCCGTTCAAACGCTTTGCAGCGCGTTTCGAAGGGCAGTACGCGCGCTTCGAGCGCAGCTATCGGTCGCTCCTGGCCCACGCCGTCGACCGGCCGCGACTCGTCGCCGGCATCGCGTTGTTGCTCGTCGTCGCGACCTTCGGCATCGTGAAACTCGGGTTCATTCCAACGGAAACGTTCCCACCCTCGAACTCGCGCTACGTGCGCTTCTTCTTGCGCACCCCCAACGGCACCGCACTCGCGATCACCAACGCCGAAGTGCAAAAAATCGAAAAGGCGATGCTGCGCGATCCGCGCGTACAGAATGTCGGCATCATCGTCGGCACGCAGGGGCTCTTCAACGCGCTTCCGGTGACCAATCAGGCGACGCTCTCGGTGACGCTGAAGCCCAATGTCGTCGGCGATGCGGCGGCGGCGTACGTAGCGCAATGGCAGAAAAAACTGCAGCGTATCCCCGGATTGCTCTCGTTTGGGCACACCGTCGATATCGTCTCGAACATCATATCGCGCGGCCAGAGCGATCTCGACATTCAGATCTACGGGCCGAGTTTTACCAAACTCTACTCGATCGCCAAGGATCAGGTGTTGCCGGTCGTCGAGAAAATTCGCGGCATCTCACGCCCCGACCTCGGTATCACCGCAACGCAACCGGAGCTCGATGTCA
>DAIBFU010000139.1:0-3050 GCA_027422105.1 Vulcanimicrobiota bacterium
AGGCCGCCTCTCGCGCTCGCGCTCGCGCCGCGCGCGCCACGGGATGACGTGATGCCGGAGTTCAACGAGAACCACCGCCGGCGCACGTTGAGCACCTTGCGGTACCTCGAGCAACTGCTCGACGACGTAGCCGCCGCCGGCGTCGAAATCGTCGACGAGCAAAAAGAGAGCAAGGCCGACGTCGCTGAAGCGGTCATCGCCGATACGCTCTCGCTCGACGACCCCGTTCGCATGTATCTCAAAGAGATCGGCCGGGTGCCATTGTTGACGATGGAAGAAGAGCGTTCGTTAGCGATGCGTATCGAGGCCGGGATACTCGCCGAAAAAGCCAACGGACGCGTTCGCCGCACGTTGACTCCCGACGCAACGCTCGCCGAACGTCAATTGACCGAAGCGAATCTGCGGTTGGTCGTCTCGATTGCCAAAAAATATGTCGGTCGCGGGATGCTCTTCCTCGACCTCATTCAAGAAGGCAATATGGGGCTGATCCGAGCGGTCGAGAAATTTGACTACCGCAAAGGCTATAAATTTTCGACCTATGCGACGTGGTGGATTCGACAGGCGATCACCCGCGCGCTCGCCGATCAGGCGCGCACGATTCGCATTCCCGTCCACATGGTTGAAACGATCAATCGCCTGGTGAAGGTCTCACGCCAACTCTTACAGGTATTGGGGCGCGAGCCGACCGTCGAGGAGATTGGGCGCGAGATGGGCCTCACCGCAGAAAAAGTGCGCGAGGTCATGAAGATCAGCCAAGATCCGATCTCGCTGGAGACCCCCATCGGGGAAGAAGAAGATTCGCATCTCGGCGATTTTATCGAAGATCAAGAAGCGATCGCCCCCGCCGAGGCGGCTTCGGTGATGCTGCTCAAAGAAAAAATGGCCGACGTTCTCCAGCACCTCACCGATCGCGAGCGAAAGGTTTTGGTGCTCCGCTTCGGCCTCGAAGACGGGCACCAGCGGACGTTGGAAGAGGTCGGCCAAGAGTTCGGCGTTACGCGCGAGCGTATCCGCCAGATCGAGGCGAAGGCGCTGCGCAAGCTGCGCCATCCCTCGCGCGGGAAAGTCCTCAAGGACTACTGGCAGGGCGACTAAACGCCGCTACATTCCGCCCATTCCGGCGTTCTTCGTCGGATGCACCAGCGGATTTTTTTCAGCGAAGGCCCCGTTGGGATTCGGCGTAATCCAGACGATGAGATCCCAGATCGAGGGGTATTCGAAGAGATGCTTCACGCTGCTTGCGCTCTGGACTTTCCCCATCTTCACCAACGTCGATGCGGAGGGAAAGAGCGGGTCGCCGCCTGCGTCAACGAAGGCCTTGAGCGAGGTCGCGTGATAGGAGTCCATACCCATCGCATCGACCGCTACCCAGTGAAAGTGTGCTGGAATGTGAATCCAACGAGCGGGGTTCACACCCCAAAGGTTGGGAGCATGCGGTGAGTCTCCGACCGGAACCGAGAAATCGGCTCCGAGCAGATGCCCGTGTACGTCGTACCAGAGTTGGCTCGGATGCGCCGGACCGGTGCTAAGCCAATGGAGATTGGCGTAACTGATCGCTCCGGTATTGTCCTCGTTGGTATACCGGAAATAGCCTGCGCGCCGGGCGTCGGCAATGGTTGCGAAGCGTTGAGCGAGATCGGCTTGCATGCGGTGGACGAAAGCGATTTCGCTCCCTTGTGGCTTGGGCGAGAGCGGCGCCGCTCCAATGAGGCTGATACCGAGTGCGAGTGAGGCGCACGCGAGTGCGAGGCGTCGGAACATGGGGAAGCCCTTTCTCAAGCGGGTGAAGAGGTGGGTGCCGATGCCGGTGTCGGGGTCGATGTCGGCGTCGGCGTCGGTGTCGGCGATGCGGTCGGTCGTGGCGTCGGATGCGCTCGATCGATGTGCGGGTGCGCCGGCGTCATCAACGGGATCGGCGTAAAAGCCGCCGCGGGAGTTGCGGAGAGAACCGGAAGCGGGGGTGGAGTAGCGATGAACGCGGTACCATCGACGACGGTCACGAGCGCAGCAGCCTCGGCGCGCACCTGCGTTCCTTTCTCGAGATTGATGTTGCGGCCGCGCCGAAACGCTTCGAAGAGCACGTGCGGCGGAAAAAGAATATTGGCGACCGTGTCTTCGAGCCCGACCGTCGATTCATGCCCGATCGTCGTGTGAACGGTGAGCCGCGCGGAGGGGGCGACCAACGGCAACTCTTTGCCGTCGGCGAGTTTGAGCGGCTCGAAGAAAATATCGACGTACCCGTAGACGTCGCCGCTCGCTGCCGCGCGGACGTTGAGTACTTTGATGCGCTCCGGGCTCCCCGCCGGCGCAAGCGTCACGCCGTCGACGCGCAACGGCTCGATGAGATGCGCACGCACGACTTCGCCGCGCTGCGAAGTCACCGACGAAAGCGGATCGTCGAGAGCGAAAAACAGCGAGGTCGATGGAGCGCCGTTGCCTCGGAGTGCCGAAGCGATCTGATTCCGCGGCGGCGGAGTGGCGATGACGACGGCACGCAGCGGCGGTGCGGGGAAGAGCGTCGCCGCCGCGGTTGCTACGAGTGCAAATGCAATACCGAGCGCGCGCAGGCTAGCTCGCGCGTTCTTCTTCCTCGGCGACGATTGCGGCGCGCTTGCCCTGTTCGATGAGCTCTTTAACGCGCTGTCCGCCTTTTTGTCCGATGCGTTCGTAAAAATCCGCTCCATAACGATCTCGGGTCGCTTCGCCGCCTTTCTTGCCACCCTTCTTCCCGATCTCTTCGTAGAACGCATGACCGTGCGATTTCTTCGTCGCTAATCCGCCCTTGCGGCCGATCGCCTCGTAAAATTCCGGGCCGTACTTGGCTTTGACGGTTTGCCCGCCTTTTTTGCCGGCCTCGCGGACCGACATGCCGGGGGCTTTGGGCTGAGGTTCGCGCTTGTCGGACATTGCTCGTTGCTCCCTTATGCCCCCATCGGGAGCATGGTATGGTGTCAGAGGTCGGCAGGCTGCCGCGCTCTGTATCTGTTAAGAACGCCTCGAAATCGTATTTGGTTGGGCTTGAGGCCCAATTCGCATCAAAAAAATGGAGA
>DAIBFU010000140.1:0-2960 GCA_027422105.1 Vulcanimicrobiota bacterium
CGCGATCGGCGGCTGCGCCGCCGTCGCCTTCGCCGTCCGCTTCGCTCCCGAAGCGAAGGGGCATGGCGTTCCCGAGGTGATGGAGTCGGTTGCTCTGCGCGGCGGAGTGATGAGGCCGCGCATCATCGCGATCAAATCGATCGCTTCGGCGATCTCGATCGGCTTCGGTGGGAGCTGCGGGCGCGAGGGCCCGATCGTGCAGATCGGTTCGGCGATCGGTTCGGTTGTCGGTCAGGCGGTCGGTGCGCCCGCATCGATCGTGCGAACGCTCGTCGCCTGTGGCGCAGCCGCGGGAATCTCCGCGACCTTCAATGCACCGATCGGCGGCGTCTTCTTCGCCGCCGAGGTCATCCTCGGCGAATTTGCACCGCGCTCCTTCGCCGCAATCGTCGTCTCCTCGGTTATCTCGGCGGTGGTCGGTCGCGCGTTTTTAGGCAACCATCCGTCGTTCAATGCCGCCGCGTTCCAACTCGCATCGCCCTTGGAACTCCTGCTCTACGGTGTGCTCGGCGTGCTTGCCGCCCTCTGGGCGACCGGTTTCGTCAAGCTCCTCTACGCCGTCGAAGATCGCTTCAACGCTGCGCGCTTCCCGGCATGGGCGAAGGGTGCGCTTGGTTTTGCCTGCGTCGGCGCGATCGGCATTTGGTTTCCGCAGGTCTTCGGCGTCGGTTACCGCCCCATCCAACAGGTGCTCTACGAGCACGTCGCCGCTCCGCACGCCTTTCTCCTCGCCGCGCTCAAGCCGCTGGCAACCTCGCTTACGCTCGGCAGCGGTGGTTCGGGGGGCGTCTTTGCGCCCTCGCTTTTTACCGGCGCATTTCTCGGCGATGCATACGGTCGGGTCGTTCACGGGCTCTTTCCGCTCTGGACCGGCCCGCCCGCAGCCTACGGTCTCGTCGCGATGGCGGCGCTCTTCGCCGCCGCCGCCGAGGCGCCGATCACCGCGATCATGATCGTCTTCGAGATGTCGAGCGATTACACGATCGTTCTTCCGCTGATGGTCACCGTAGTGATCGCTTCGTTGCTCGGGCGTCGTCTGCTCGGCGCTACCGTCTACGAACAGAAACTGCTGCGGCGCGGCATCGACTGGAAGAAGGCGCGCAATCCGGGCTTCTTTACCCGTCTCACGGTCGCGGCCTATACCCGCAAGGCTCCGGTCGTCGCGCAGGTTGGTGAAACGATCGCCGATGCGATCAATGAAGAGCGCGACGAAAATGAGTTGGCGATTCCCGTCTGCGACGGCGAGCGCTTCATCGGCGTCGTGACCGCACTCGATCTTGCCCGCGCAGTCGCCGAACGGCGCGGAGCCGAGCCGCTCCGCTCGATCATCCACCTGCACCCCGGCGCGCTCGCACCAACCGATACGCTCGACCGCGCCGCAGCGTTGATGGCGGAGAGCGATACGCCGCTGCTTCCCGTCTTGGGTGAGAACGAAACCTTGATCGGCATCCTCACGCGGCGCGATCTGCTCCTCGCCTATCGGAACGCCGGGAACACGTAGCCTCGCGTCGTTAAAATTGCGCGATATCGGTGCGAAAGGTGAGGTCGACATCACCGAAGCGTTCGCGGAGCATCCGCACGCCGGCGTAGGCGCGTTCGCGCGCTTCATGCAGCGTCGCACCGACCGCGCTCACCGTGAGTACGCGCCCGCCCGGACTGCTCACCGTGCCTTCGACGAGGCGCGAGCCGCCCCAGAAACAGCGCACGCCGTCGGGGAGCCTCACCTGCGCCGGAAGATTCGCAATCGGCGTGCTTTCGAGCGGGTACCGCGAACTCGCCAAGACGACACCGACGCAGGGTTCGGGGTTCACGTGCGCGACCGAGAGATCGAGCGCACCTTCGGCGCATGATTTGAGCAACGCAGCAAAATCACCGCCGATCCGCGGCACGATCGCCTGCGTCTCGGGATCGCCGAAGCGCACGTTGAATTCGATCACCTGCGGGCCATCGGCGCACCACATCAGGCCGGCGTAGAGCACGCCGACGTAGCGTTCGTTCTCAGCGGCCAAACCCCGCAGCATCGGCGCGAAGATCCGCTCGCGCACGATATCCATATAGCCTTCGGGAAAGCCGTGCGGCGGAGAGTAGGCGCCCATACCGCCGGTATTCGGTCCGGTATCGCCATCGCCGGCGCGTTTGTAATCGCATGCGGCGATGAGCGGCATCATCGCGCGTCCGTCGCAGAGCGCAAAGACGGAGAGCTCGCGCCCGACCAGACGCTCCTCAAGAACGATATCGGTGCCGCCGCCGGGAATCGCTCGCTCGCCGTACCAACTAGCGAGTAGTGCCTCTGCTTCTGCAGGGCCGGAGGTCACGACAACCCCTTTGCCTGCGGCTAAGCCGTCGGCTTTCACCACGACGCCGCGCTCGCCCCACGAAGCGAGCACCTTGCGCGCCGTGTCGAGCGTATGTACGACCGAATAGCGCGCCGTTGGAACGCTGTTGCGTTCCATGAAGCGCTTGGCAAAACTCTTCGAACTCTCCAGACGCCCGATCGAACGATTCGGACCGAAGACCGAGATGCCGAGCTCGCGTGCGCGGTCGGCGACGCCGGCGGCGATCGCCGTCTCGGGGCCGATCACGACGAGATCGATTCGTTCTTGGAGCGCGCGTTCGGCGATCCCCTTCGCGTCGGTCACCGCAAGATTCCAGTTGGTTCCGTAGAGTTCTGTCCCCGCGTTACCCGGTGTCGTAAAGAGCGCCTCGCAGGACGGCGATTGCGCGATGCGCCAACCGAGCGCATCTTCGCGAGCACCATTCCCGACCAACAGGACGCGCATCACTCCCACTCCACCGTTGCCGGTGGTTTCGAGGTAATATCGTATGCAACACGGTTCACACCGGAAACTTCGTTGACGATGCGGGTCGATATGCGGGCGAGGAGCTCGTGCGGTAGACGCGCCCAATCGGCGGTCATGCCGTCTTCGCTCACGATCGCGCGCACCGCGACGAGATTCGCG
>DAIBFU010000141.1:0-2919 GCA_027422105.1 Vulcanimicrobiota bacterium
GGGGCTCTGTGGAGTCTGCGGGATGAATAAGAACTCGGGCGCATGCTCGTGCGAAACTGGAGAAAAACGTGGCGAACTTAAAATGGAAAACCCCTCGCAGCAAGACGCGTAGCCGTCGCGCCGCGAACTGGAAGCTCAACCCGGTGACGACGACGGCCTGCTCGCAGTGCCGCCAGCCGAAGCGTCCGCATTTCGTGTGCGAACATTGCGGAACATACGACGGCCGCACGGTGGTTGAAGTCCGCGACGAACACGCCGGCCACACACACGACTAAGTGTCGTTGACCGGAGTTCGCATTGCGGGCGTCGGGCATTATGCGCCCGAACGCGTGGTCACGAACGAAGATTTCGCGGGTTGGCTCGATACCTCCGACGAGTGGATCGTCTCGCGTACCGGAATGAAACGGCGCCACTGGGTCGCCCCCGGCGAAGCGACGAGCGATCTTGCCGTTGCGGCCGGGCGCAGAGCGCTCGCGCATGCCGGGCTCGAAGCGAGCGATATCGATTGTTTCATCGTCGCGACCGTGACGCCCGATTACAGTTTCCCGGCGACCGGCTGCATCGTTGCCTCGCGGCTCGGCGGCGTCGACAAGCCGGGATTCGATATTAATATCGCATGTAGCGGTTTTATTTACGGCCTTACGACGGCGTCGGCGCTCATTCGCGGCGGCGTTTACAAGCGCATCCTCCTCATCGGCGCCGAGACGTTGACCTCGATTACGAATTACGAAGATCGCGGCTCGGCGATTCTCTTTGGTGACGGAGCGGGCGCCGTGGTCCTCGAGGCATCGGAGAAAGATTCGTTTCTCTCTTCGGAGCTCGGATCCGACGGCAGTCGCCCCGAATTGCTCTTCGTTGAAGCGGGTGGTTCGCGCAACCCGATCGATGCCGAGAAACTCGCCGAACGCAAGAACTTTCTTTCGATGCAGGGGCGCGAAGTTTTTAAGTTCGCAGTGACCAAGATGATCGCGGCGACCGATGTGGCGTTGCAAAAAGCGCATCTCACGCGCGACGATCTCAACTTGCTCATCCCGCACCAAGCAAATAAACGCATCGTCGATACGGCGGCAAAATATCTCAACATGGGCCCCGACCGCGTCGTGATCAACATTCACGAATACGGGAACACTTCGGCGGCGTCGATTCCAATCGCGCTCTCGGAGGCCGTCGCGGCCGGACGCGTTCACGACAACGACGTTATCGTCTTCGTCGCCTTCGGCGGCGGGCTCTCGTGGGGCGCGGTGACCTGGCGGTGGTCGGCATGAGTGCGTTGCGCATCGGAGCGGTCTTCCCCGGACAGGGTTCGCAGACGTTGGGCATGGGCGTCGATGTCGCGCAGCGCTACCCCGCAGCCGCAGAGATCTTCGCAAGTGCGGAAAAAATTCTCGGCTACGATCTGCTCGCGCTGCAACGCGAGGGCCCCGAAGAGCGGTTGCGCGAGACGCAGTACAGTCAACCGGCGATTTTCGTCACGAATCTTGCGCTTGCAACCGCGGTACGCGGGCTCGCGCCGCAGATCGTTGCGACGGCCGGGCATTCATTTGCCGAATTTTGTAGCCTCGTTATCGCCGGCGCGATCTCGTTTGAGAATGCGCTGCGCATCGTCGACGAACGCGGAAAAGCGATGAATGCAGCTGCCGCGACTGCGCCGGGAGGCATGTCGGCGATCCTCGGTCTCGATGCGGCAGCAGTTCGCGCGGTCACCGATGCGACGCAAAAGCAGACCGGGCTGCGTGTCTCGCCGGCGAATTTTAATGCACCGGCGCAAATCGTCATCTCGGGGGATCTCGAGGGTGTTCTTGCAGCGGGTGAAGCAGCGCTCGTCGCCGGAGCGAAACGCGTCGTTCCGCTCAACGTCTCGGGTGCGTGGCACTCGGCGTTGATGGAGCCTGCCGTCGCGCGTTTCCAACACGCCGTCGACGCTGCATCGTTTCGCATGCCCGACCGTGTCGACGTCATCTCGAATGTCGACGCGCAACCCTATCGCAGCACCGACGAGATGCGGAAGAACCTCGTTGCCTCGATCGTCCACGAAGTGCGTTGGCACGAAACGGCGATCCGGCTGCTGGAATGCAAGCTCGATCTCGTCGTCGAGTTCGGTGCAAGCGCCGTGTTGGCACCGATGATGAAACGTATGCCGAATGCGCCTGAGGTGATCGCCGTTAGCGATGCAGGCGGCGTCGAGCGCCTCGAAGCGCGCCTGCTTTCGGAGGTCGAAGCGTGATCTTCGCAGGGCGCAGTGCGATTGTTACCGGCGCAAGCCGCGGCATCGGCCGGGCCATCGCCGTCGATCTCGTTCGTAACGGTGCCGATTGCGCGCTCGTGGGGCGCGATACCGTGGCGCTGGAAGAGAGCGCCGCCGCATGTCGTTCCGTCCGCGCCGACGCACGCATCGAGATCCTCGTCGCCGACGTTGCCGATGCCGCTTCAGTCGATGCTGCAGTGTTACGCGCGCAGGAAGCTTTCGGTAGAATCGATTTTGCGATCGCCAACGCCGGCCAGTCGATCGATGCATTGCTGATGCGCATGAAACCCGAACAGCTCGACCAGTTGCTCGATGTCAACGTGAAATCGGCGTTCTACCTCTGTGCGGCGGTGACGCGCCCGATGATGAAGCAGCGCTCGGGAAGCATCGTCTTGCTCAGCAGCATCGTCGGGATCACCGGAAACGCGGGGCAGAGTGCCTATGCCGCCTCGAAGGGGGCGCTCCTCGCGCTGGGCAGTTCGCTCGCCAAGGAGCTGGGTTCGCGGAATATCCGCGTGAATAGTGTCGCTCCGGGACTCATCGAGACGGCGATGACCGCCTCGATGCCGGCAGCGTACCGCGAGGCTTTGATCGCCAAAACGGCGCTCGGGCGAGCGGGGACCCCGGAGGATGTAGCCGGGGTGGTGTCGTTTCTTTGCTCGGATGCGTCGCGA
>DAIBFU010000142.1:0-2873 GCA_027422105.1 Vulcanimicrobiota bacterium
CAGACGTGACATCCATGTGAAAACCCCCTTGAGTACTCTTCTCTAATCATCGGCGTCGTACGAAGGGCAGTTTAGCCAGCAGAGCGACGGCTCTGCGCCCGCTCGCCGGCGAGCTGATAGGCCGTGACGCAGGCGATAAAGGCGGTGGTCTGGTCGAAGGCGACCCGGACGTGGGAGCGGAGGCGCTCCCGCTCGGTTGGGGCGCGCTCCCAGGCCCGTACGAGCCCCTCCTCGATCGCTCCGTGATCCCCGGGGTCGACCACCTCGGCGAGGGTGCCGAAGAGCTCGCGACCGTACCCGGAGCTCGAGAGCAGGGGAAAGGCGCCGGTTGCCGCGGCGGCGACCACATTATGGGCTCCGCGCCCCGCCCACGAGCAGTCGGCGACGACCCGCGCGCGGGCGCGCAGCCATGCATGGTTCGCGAGATTCAGGTGACGCTGCGGAATCCAGAGCGAGCCGACCCCCAGAGCCTCGATGAGGCTCTGGAACCACTGGTGGTCGAGCACCGGGCCGGTAAAGAGGACGGGGATACCGCGCTTCTTCGCCGCGAGGGCCAGTGCGATCTGATTCGAGCGCCCCTCGACCGGAAGATCGCAGAGTACGAACTCCTCGCCACCCGCAAGTACCTCGGCGTCCTCGCAGCGCGGAGCGCCCTCCGCGAGCGCGGGAACGGCGATCGTGCTTCCCGCCCAGCCGAAGCGACTCCGGAGCAATTGTTCCTCGGCCGGGCAGGAGAGCAGGGCGACGTCGCAGCGCTCGAGCAGCGCCCGCACGGCCGCCTCGGCGGCGGGACGTGGATCAAACTCTCGCTCTGGTGCGGCATTCTCGATCGAGAGCGCGCGCGCACCGAGCGCGGCAAAATAGAGATCGAACATCGCCGCGTCGTTGACGTTCCCATAGACCGCTTTTGCCGCCTTCGGCCCCGAGAAGCTCTCACCACGCGGGTCGTCGATCGCGAGCGAGGCGACCAGCGGCATCGCTGGGAGCGCTTGCAACAGCACGAGTGCGGCCGCAGCGACCTCGCTGCCCCACGCATGCACGAGATCGTATGCCGAGAGATCGGCGCGCGCGCCGACCGGAAAGATCCCGACTTCGAAACCCTCCCGTTCGAGCCGGCGCGCAAGCACGCGCATCGCCGCAGTATCGGCGTCGGGATTCGTCAACGCATCTTCGCGCACGAGCATCGCAATGCGCCCTGCGGAGCCGCCCTGCGGCGCAGGCTCGTGCAGCACGCTGGGCCGTGCGCTGACGCCATCTCCAACGATAGAAATACCGAGCGTGCTCGCCGTCGGTCCATCGTCGGGATCGAATGAAACGGTGATCGCCGGCGGCAACGAGAGCACGATCGGCAGCGAGGTATCTCCACGCTCGCCGCCGTCACACAAGACGCGTACGCGCGCCGCAGGGATATCGGCCGCGTGCTGCGCGACAGTCACGTCGTACACGCGCGCGCGATCGACGGGCTTCGCATCGATATCGAGCCACCGCGCGGCAAAGGCGACCGCATCGACCTCGCCGAGATCGAGAGCGACCTCCGCCCCCGATCGCTCCAACGAAAGCGCCCCGACTGCACCGCGTGGATCGACGATCGCGGCATGTTTTCCCGGTCGAATATGGCGTGCCGCGTATGCATACGGCGCGAGATCTTCGTAGAGCCCAGCATAGGGGACAACTCCGAGTAACCGCATCTCTCGCGCGCGCAGAACCTCGCTGCGATGGCGCAGATCGAAAATCTCCAGGCTCTCCTCGCGCGCTCGCCGGTTGAAAAATTGCACGCGCAGCCAGGGAAAAATCCGTTGCTCGATTCCGTCGGCGCACTGCCGATCGAGCGAGCGAAAATCGAGTGGCCAGAGCACGACGCTGCTCTCCCGTTCGAGCAATCCGGCGACCTCGACCTCGCAGCCGTGGGCGATCAACCAACGGTCGTCACGGCGAAAGCCGAGATCGATCGCGCATCGTTGCGTGAGCGACCAGCCCGGCTCGAGACGGGCGAACGCTAGCATCGACGCATCGATACCGACGAGCGACCCGGGGCGCGGAACGAGCGCAAATCGTCGATGGCGGTCGTGAAACCTCACGCGTGCTCCTCCTCGATCAGTCGCCGGAGCGCACTCGGGCTCTGCGTTGCGAGCGCTGTAATCGAGATGGTACGCAACTCCCCCTCAAGTTCGTCGTCAACGTCGATCACTTCGATGTCGGCACAGAGATCCGAGGATATATTCACTGACGAAAGGATTCGCTCTATTCGGCGCTCGATCGTCGCCGGGTCGCACCCGGCTTCGAGGCGCAACGTCAGCAGAACGTGATCCTCGGCGCGGAAAGCGCGCACATAGCGGCGAACGAAGCGGCCGACCGGCTCCCATGCTGCATCGTCGTCGGCGACGTCGGCGAGAAATCGTACCGTCGCCGACGCAAGCGCACTCGTTTGTTCATCCCGAGGCTCCTCGGTGCTCGAAGCTGCGGGCAGCGCCGCGAAATGCAGCGCCCGGTCGAACCCGTTAAAGTAGCCGGGGCGCGGATCGTAGCCATTTTCGGGGAAGGCCGGCGGGTATCCCCACTTCGCGGCAAAGTATTTCCAATTCTCCCGCATCGTCGCGCCGTAATCGACGTTGTTTGCGACGAAGCTGCGACTGCCGAAGTGGTGAATGAAGGCGTCCTCGCAAACGAAGATTTTATATCCCGCCGCGCGCGCGCGCATGCAGAGATCGTCATCTTCGAAATTTCCGACGCCGAATCGTTCGTCGAAACCACCGATCTCATCGATCAAGATTTTCGGCAAACAGAGACAGAACCCGACGGCGCGATCCGTATAATAGCCGTTCGCTCTGTACAGGCGCGCCCGTTCGGCCGCATACGCCAGCATCGCCGCCTCA
>DAIBFU010000143.1:0-2865 GCA_027422105.1 Vulcanimicrobiota bacterium
TCTCACGAATCATTTCCATCTCGATCATCGGCGGATCTCCTTCACTCTCTTAAGCAACCTTGAGGTTCATAATCGTTATTAACGATCGACGAAAATAATCCCGCAAAAACGGGTCTTTTTTCACATGAAAGACCAGGACTCGCAAGGGCAAAAGCCGCACCATAGATGGTACCGTCATTGCCGTTTTCGCTCGCGGAGGTGTCCCGTTGCGCCGTCTCGTCGCTTTCATTATCGGTTGTTCCATGTTGTGTTCGTTCGCGCCCGCAGGCGCATCGGAGCACATCGCATCGGGACAAAAGACATCCCTCGATTCGCTGCTTCGTTCGCGCGTCAAACATGTTTTTGTAATCTATCAGGAAAACCGATCGTTTGATTCGTACTTCGGAACATTTCCGGGCGCAGATAATCTCGCGTCTCCTTCGGCGCGAAAACATGGGTTTCGCCAGTACGACCCGATCGGACACCAATGGGTAACACCCTTTCGCATCACCGCCGCCGATACCGCCGATGCCGACCATTCGCGGCCGGCGCTCCTCGCGAAAGCCGACGGTGGCCGCATGAATCGCTACATTGCAACGGAGGAATCCGGTCTTCTTGCGCACGGCTATACACGTAGCAATGCCGAACGGCTCGGTTTGCTGACGATGGCCCACGAAGATTGTGACACCATTCCGTATCTTTGGTATTACGCGCACACCTTCGCGCTCTACGATCACTTTTTTCAAGGAATGTGGGGACCTTCGACGCCGGGAAACATCGATCTCATCGCGGCGCAGACCGGGGAGACGCAATGGGCGCGCCATGCATCGGAACAGGTCGCACGCAACTCGAAGGGCCCCGGAGAGCCGATCGTCGACGACGCGGAGCCGCCGTTCGGCCCGTATCCCGGCAGCCCACCCAACCCCCGCAAGGTGCAGTACGATCAGCATTACGCGACGATCTTTCTCACGATGGCGCAGCGTCGCGCGGTCGAAGCGAAACGCGACAACCACGGCGTACGCGAAGATATCGCGGCGATCGCTCGCAGCGGGCGCCCCGCTATTCCGTGGGGTTGGTATCAAGAGGGATATGCGGCCGCTACACATCCAAATGCAACGAATCTCGGCGGTGGCTATATTCCGCACCACAACGCCTTACAATATTTCGGGTATCTGCGAAAAAATCCGTATTTTTGGCGCGGCGTGCACGATCTCATGGCGCTCTTTCCCGCTCTATCGCAGGGGCGGCTCGGCAACCGGAGCGTCATTATTATCAAAGGCGGAAAAAAGAATCCCTTCGGCCTGAAGCCCGCCGATAAGAATCCGCGCGTACAGGCGCGATTCCGCGGCGACGACGATCACCCAGGCTACTCGGACTCACAGATCTCCGAGGCGATGGTCGCGAAAGTCGTCGATGCGATCGCGCGAAGCCGATACTGGAAGAGCTCGGCGATCTTCATTTTCTGGGATGACTCCGAAGGCTTCTACGATCACGTGCCGCCGCCGCAGTTCGAACGTTGTTTCGACGGACATGCCTGCGGTGACGGCCCCCGCGTTCCCGCGATCCTCATCTCGCCGTATGCACGCGCGCATGCGATCGTCAACGCGCCCTCCGACCACGCCTCGTTCGTGAAGTTTCTCGGGACGCTCTTCAAGTTACCGGCACTCGCATCACTTCCGGACGAGAAGCCCTATCTGCCGCTCGGCCCTCGCGATACGAATCCGGCGCTGAGCAATCTCGTGGGCGCCTTCGATCCGCAACGCCTTGCCGGGACGAAAGCAGCATTACCGGCGAGCGCGGCGGAGATTCCCATGCAGGTCGTCGACCGCATTCCGTCGCCGTGGAGTTGTCGCAGCATCGGCATCACTCCGGTGCATATTCCCGGCGAGAATCACCCGCCGAAAGGCTTCGCACCGCTCCTCAAACACCGCTAGCGAGGCGTCGCAGCGCGCAAGCTATTTCTTGCGGAAATACTTTGTGGCGCTGGGGCGACGGTGAGGACAGCCCGGCCAACAGCACGGCTGTCGTTTACCGTTTTCGAGATCGGAGAGCAGACGCGCGATATGTTCGACGCGCGTCTGCGGCTTCTTCACGATCGTCGTCCAGCAGATCCATTCGTTGCGCTGGATCGGCGTAAGCGCGTTCCAGAGCGCAGCGATGCCGCTCTTCGCGGTGAGCGCCTCTTCCATATCGGTCGGAACCTCGTGGAGCACTCCCGGTGAAAGATTCGTCTTGACGGGCACGATTCGCATTCTCCTACCCGGGCAACGTACCGGGCCGGGCGTGCTTTTCCTTGCTGGGTCGCTCGCTTCGCGTCCCGACCTCAAGCGTGCGAGCGGGTTCTCGAGGCCCAGTACTCCACTGCGGCGCGCGCGACGAAGTTCGTAACGAAGATGCCGATCATCAAGAGAAACGCCGCCGCATACGCGAGTTGATGCGATTCTTTGAACGGTTCGTTGATAAAGGTCCAGACGACGTAGGTAAGATAGCCGACCGGTGAATGCGTCGGTGCGAGCGTCGGCATGTAATTCGACCAACCGGCGGTGTAGATCAACGGAGCGGTCTCGCCTAAGGCGATACCAACACCGATCAGCAACCCGGTCAGCGTTCCCGGAAGCGCCCACGGAAACGCGACACGAAGAAACGTCGTTAGCGGGCGCGCACCGAGTGCGACCGAAGCTTCGACGAGATCGCGCGGAACCGCCGAAAAAGCGAGATCGGCCGCGCGATAGACGTACGGAAGCATGATGATCGCCAGCGCGAGCGAGCCGGCGACGAGCGAAAAGCCCCAACCCAGCGTCTCGACCAAGGCAACGTAGAGAAAATAGCCGACCACGATCGACGGAACGCCGAAGAGGACGTCGATCGAGAGCCGCACGACGATCC
>DAIBFU010000144.1:0-1823 GCA_027422105.1 Vulcanimicrobiota bacterium
CAAGGATCGAACCCGCGCCACACCGCCTTTTTGCGGATCTTGCGACCGCTTTCTTGCGGCGGGGCGTCAGAGTCAACGGCCAATATCTTATCCATAGCGGCCAGCTCTGTCAAGCGTTTGGGAGATGTTTTTTTTGCTGGTTTTCGCCGGACTAAAGTCGGAGAACCAACGCCTTCAGGTACTCGGTCTCGGGCATCGCCGGATGAATCGGATGGTCGAGCCCGTGGGCGAAGCGGCCCAAGAGTTGCATCGGCCTTCCGGCATCGCGCGCCGCGTCGTAGGCGATGCGCTGCAGTCGCTCGACGGGGAGATGGTGCGAACACGAACAGGAGATCAGCGTTCCGCCCTCGGCGAGTACCGCGATGGCGGCGCGCGCCAGCGCCGCGTAGCGAGCGGCCCCCGGTTCGAGATCGCGTTTCCGCTTGACGAGCGCCGGCGGGTCGAGAATGACGAGATCGGCGCGCCGCCCCTGAGCGGCGAGCTCGGCGAGGACGACGAGCGCATCGCCGCAGCGGGCATCGATCCTCACCCCGTTGCGGGTGCCGTTGCGCGCAGCGAACTCGACCGCCCGCTCCGAGGAGTCGATGCAGGTCACCTCAGAGGCACCGGCGAGCCCGGCAGCGACCCCCCAGGAGCCGACGTAGCTGAAGGTATCGATGCAGCGATCCCCCGGACGGATGTACCGCGCAAGGCGCGCCCGATTCTCCGCCTGATCGAAGAAATAGCCGGTCTTCTGCCCGTCGAGCAACGGCGCGAGGAGGCGCATCTCGCCCTCCTGCACCTCGATCTCCGCCGGAAGATCGCCGATGCGTTCGTCGAGGACCGGCGTCCCCTCGAGTTCGCGGGTCGACCCGGCATTGCGGAGCAGCATCCCCACCGGGGCGAGCGCGGCTCGTAGCGCGGCGAAGAACGGCTCGCGCAGCGCAATCGCGCCGGCGGTGTTCAACTGCACGACGAGCCGATCGCCGAAGCGATCGACGACGAAGCCCGGAAGCCCGTCGGACTCACCGTAGATCAAGCGATAGAACGGTGCCCGAATGTGTCGCTCGCGCAGTTGCAGCGCCCGCGCGATGCGGCGCCCGAACCAATCGACGTCGATGCTCGCGCGCACGTCGCGAGTGAGCAGCCGCGCGCAGATCAGCGCGCGCGGGTTGACGTAGGCAAGCCCGACCGGATTCCCGCGCGCGTCGTCGATCCGCACGAGGCTTCCGGGCTCGAGGCCGAGCAAGGGCGTTGCGACGACGTCGACCTCGTTGGAGAAAACCCAGGAATGACCGAGGCGGACCCGTCGATCCGCCCTCGGAAGCAATCGTAGCCGTGCCATCCGCGGCTAGCGAAGTTTTTCGCTGATCGACTTGGCCTGGAGAAAGAGCAACAAGTAGTCCCGGCCTCCGGCCTTGCTGTCGGTCCCCGACATATTGAATCCACCGAAGGGATGGACGCCGACGAGCGCCCCGGTGCTCTTCCGGTTGAAGTAGAGATTCCCGACGAAGAACTCTTCGCGTGCCCGCTCGATCTTGGCGCGATCGGTCGTATAGAGCGAGCCGGTCAACCCGAATTCGGTATTATTCGCAATCTCGAGCGCGTGGTCGAAATCGCGGGCCTTGTGCACCGAGAGAACCGGTCCGAAGATCTCCTCGCACGAGATGCGCGCCTCGGGCGCGACATCGACGATCACGGTCGGTTCGAGGAAGTAGCCCTCGTCGCCGATCGGCTTTCCACCGCAGAGCAGGCGTCCCTCACCTTTGCCGATCTCGATATACTTCGAGATCGATTTGAAGGCGCTCTCGCTGACGACCGGCCCCATGCCGATCTCCTGGAGC
>DAIBFU010000144.1:1832-2847 GCA_027422105.1 Vulcanimicrobiota bacterium
TTGCCGATCTCGATATACTTCGAGATCGATTTGAAGGCGCTCTCGCTGACGACCGGCCCCATGCCGATCTCCTGGAGCGCCGGGTCGCCGACCGAAATTTTTGCGACGCGCGCCTTCAGGCGTTCGATGAACGCATCGTAGATCGGGGCCTCGACGATCGCTCGGGAGCATGCCGAGCACTTCTGTCCGGTGAACCCAAAGGCCGAGACGGCAACCCCCTCGACCGCGGCATCGAGGTCGGCATCGGCGGCAACGACGATCGAGTCCTTGCCCCCCATCTCGGCGACGACGCGTTTGATCCACTTTTGCCCCGGCGCGGTCTTCGCGGCGAGCTCGTTGATATGGAGCCCGACCTCTTTCGAGCCGGTAAACGAGATAAAGCGGGTCTTGGGATGGCCGACGACCAGATCGCCGATCACCGATCCCGAGCCCGGGATGAAATTTAGCGCCCCGGCGGGGAGCCCGGCTTCTTCGAAGAGCTCGACCACACGCGCTGCAATCACCGGCGAATCCGATGACGGCTTGAGGACGACGGTATTACCGGTCACCAGCGCCGCCGAGGTCATGCCGACCAGAATTGCCAGCGCGAAATTCCACGGCGGGATCACCGCGCCGACGCCGAGCGGGATATAGCGCAGTTCGTTTCGTTCACCTTCAAAGGGGACGATCGGATGCTCGCCGCCGTAGCGCAACGCCTCGCGCGCATAGTACTCCAGGAAGTCGATCGCCTCGGTCGTCTCCCCCTCGGCCTCGCCCCAGTTCTTTCCGACTTCGTAGACCAGCAGCGCATCGAACTCGTACCGGCGCTCGCGCATCAACGCGGCGGCACGGAAGAGGACGTCGGCGCGTCGCTCGAAGCTCTCGCGCTTCCAGCTCTCGAAGGTCGCGGCGGCGATCTCGATCGCGGGCACGTTCTGCTCCTGTTCGTAGCGTGCCAGCAGGCGCTGGAATTCATCATTGCCCTCGCGCGTGCGCGCCTCGGTGATGCGTTCCATGAAGCGCGCGATGCGGCGAT
>DAIBFU010000145.1:0-2807 GCA_027422105.1 Vulcanimicrobiota bacterium
GGGCGACGAGAAAATCTATCATGAGGCGCTGGTTCACCCGGCGCTCGCCGCGGCGACCGATCGCCGCGAGGTACTCATTCTCGGTGGCGGGGAAGGCGCAACGTTGCGCGAGGTTCTGCGTTGCCCCGATGTCGAGCGCGTCACGATGGTCGATATCGACGGTCTCGTCGTCGAACTCTCGAAAAAATATTTACCGGAGTGGGCCGATGGGGCGTTCGAAAATCCGCGTTCGCGCGTGATCGTCGGCGATGCGCTCGCCTTCATGCAGGAGAGCAAAGAACGCTTCGGCGTCATCATCTCCGATCTCACCGAGCCGCTCGAAGATAGCCCAAGCAACATTCTCTTCAACGAAAAGGTCTTTGCATCGATCAAGGCCCGCCTGCTCGAAGGCGGGATCTACGTGCTGCAAGCGAGCACGAGTGCCTTTCACAACGCGTCGTTGCATGCGAAGATGGCGCGCACGCTGCGCCGCCACTACCGACATGTAACGAGTTTTTCGCACCACGTGCCGGCGTTCGATACCGAGTGGGCGTTTTTGGCGTGCAGCGATCGCGTCGATCTCGCCGCACTCGACGCGAAACAGATCGCCGCATATTGCGCGCAACTGAGCGGCGAGAGTTTTTTCTACGATGAACAGACGCACCGTCGTCTATTCTCGCTCCCACTCTATCTGCGGCGGATGCTCGCCGCGCAAGGAGAGACGTTTTCATGAGCCGGCTTCGTTATGAGGGCAAAGTTGCGGTCATTACCGGGGGCGGCAGCGGCCTCGGGCGAGATATGGCTGAATCGTTTGCGCGCGAAGGCGCGCACGTTTGCGTGATCGGGCGTCGCCAAGAGAAGCTCGATGACGTCGTCAAGACGATCGAGGCGGCCGGCGGCCGCGCCTTCGGGCTCGCAGCCGACGTGCGCGATGTTGCGCGCATCGAAGCGGTGATGAAGGAGATCGCCGAACGCGCCGGACGGATCGACGTACTGGTCAACAACGCGGCCGGGAATTTTATTGCGCCGGCCGAGCAACTCTCGCCGAACGGCTTTAAATCGGTCGTCGACATCGTTTTGCTCGGGACGTTCAACTGCACGCGTCTCGCCTTCGATATGCTCAAAGCCTCGAAGGGAAGCATTCTCAATATTATTGCAGCGTATGCCTGGAGCGGAGAACCCGGTGCGATTCATTCCGCGAGCGCGAAGGCAGGTGTTTTAGCGATGACGAGAACGCTCGCCTCGGAGTGGGGGCGTTACGGCATTCGCGCCAACTGCATTGCGCCGGGACCGATTCACACCGAGGGAACCGATAAGAACCTTTGGAGCGTCGCCGATATCGAAGAGCGTGCCCGCAAGGCGGTGCCTCTCGGGCGCCTCGGAGAGCCCGCGGATATCTCGCGCGCCGCGCTTTGGCTCTGCGGCGATGAAGCGCAGTGGATCAGCGGCGCAACGCTCGCCGTCGACGGCGCGCAATGGCTGCATGGAGGTGCGTTTAACTTCCGCGGGGCCTATGAAGAAGCGATGGCGGCGTTGGGCGGGGCACAAAAGCCGTAGCGGAGGAGCCGCGCTGGGAGTACACTGCGCCCGTGTCCAGTGAGTCGTCGCGCTACCACTTCCATTCGTGGGAGAAGGAAAAGTCGCGCTTCGTCGCGGTTCTCGGGCTCAAGCTCGACTTGGTCGAGCGTGGGCGCGCGGTGCTGCGTATGCCGTTTCGCGAAGAGGTGACCAACGGCACCGGTGCAGTGCACGGCGGTGCGATCGTCTCCCTCTGCGACACCGCATTTTACGTAGCACTCGCTTCGATCTACGGGCGAGAGCAAAACACGACGACCGTTTCGCTGCAATGTAACTTTCTCGCTCCGGCGCTTGCTCCGCACGATCTCATCGCCGAGGCGAGCGTGATTCGCGCCGGTCGGCGTATCTGTTACGGCGAGGTTTTCGTCCGGAGCGGCGAGTCGGTCGTGGCCCATGCGACACTCAATTTCCTCAACACCGATCCTAAGGAGAAACAAAAGGCATGACCTCGGAACGGCGGACCGCGCTCTATGAAGAGCACGTGGCTCTGCATGCACGCATGGTTCCATTCGGCGGTTTCAGCATGCCGGTTCAGTACTCGGGTATTCTCAAAGAGCACGACGCCGTTCGGCATCGTGCCGGCCTCTTCGACCTCTCGCATATGGGGCAATTCATCCTCGAGGGAAATGACGTCGCGGCGTGGGCCGATGGGCTGACCATCAACGAAGTTGCGACGATGAAACCGTTCCAAGCGCGGTATAATATTTTCTGCAATGCCGACGGCGGCGCGCACGACGATGTGATTTTCTATCGCCTTCCCGACCGCTGGTTGCTCGTCGTCAATGCGGGTAACGCCGATAAAATGTGGGCGCATCTCAATGCGCACCGCAGCGGCGACGTGCGGCTGCGCAGCCTCCACGGCGACGCCGCGCTGATCGCGATCCAGGGCCCGTCGGCAGTCGCCATGTTGCAAAAACATGTCGACATCGATCTCGCGGCGGTCAAATACTATTTCTGCGCCGAGGCGAAGGTCGACGGCGTACCGGTGACGCTCGCGCGCACCGGATATACCGGCGAGGATGGCTTCGAACTCTTTTTGCCCGGCGACCGCGCGTCGGCAATCTGGCGCGCATTGCTCGCCGCACATGCAGGAGAGGGGCTCATCCCGTGCGGTCTCGGCGCGCGCGACGTGCTGCGCCATTTCCATGCATTCGCCGCCACCACGCTGGACCGGGTGTTTTTGCTGGCGCGCGGCGAACGCGGCCTGCGCTTCGAGGTCAGCGGACTGGATGCGCTGCTGGACGCGCTGG
>DAIBFU010000146.1:0-2783 GCA_027422105.1 Vulcanimicrobiota bacterium
GGCATCGTCGCCAATCAGCCCAACGTTCTTGCCGGCGTCCTCGACATCAAATCATCGATTAAAGCCGCCCGTTTCGTCCGCACCTGCGACGCGTTCAACGTGCCGATCCTCACGTTCGAAGACGTACCGGGCTTCCTTCCTGGAACCGAACAAGAGTACGGTGGCATCATTTTGCACGGAGCAAAGCTGCTCTACGCCTACGCCGAAGCGACCGTGCCGAAGATCACCGTCATCACGCGCAAGGCGTACGGCGGTGCCTACGACGTCATGGCGAGCAAACACATCCGAGCCGATATCAATCTCGCCTGGCCGACGGCGGAGATCGCCGTCATGGGCGCCGAGGGGGCGGTAAAAACGATCTTTCGCCGCGAGATCGCTGCGGCGAGCGATCCGGCGGCGAAGATGGCGGAGTATATCGACGAATATACCGACCGATTCGCCAACCCGTATATTGCCGCGCAGCGCGGCTACATCGACGACGTCATCGAGGCGCGTTCGACGCGCCGGGCGGTTGCCGCCGCGCTCACGATGCTCGAAAACAAACGCGTCGAACGCCCGAAACGCAAGCACGGCAATATTCCGCTGTAGGCCGCCGCGCGCCGTTAACCCAATGCAACGAGCTCCGCGAGCGCGGCGTGGCGGCGGGCGGCGCGAAATTCGATCACCCTATACTCGCTGACGCCCGCGCGCACGAAGGGATCGTCGGCGAGCATTGCATCGAGGCGCTCGCGCGGCATCGTGTTGGCGATAATCACTCCGCCTTCGCGCGGCTCCATCGGCCCGGAGACGATAAGGTCGCCCGATGCATAATAGCGGTCGAGAAAGGCGCGATGCTCGACGACGTGAAGATCGACCTCGGCGAGCGGTTTGGTGTAGCGCGATAACAACAGATACATCGGGCGCCTCTTCGGCGCGATAAAACGTGAGCCATTCCGAAAAGTATGCGAAAGGCTGCTCGCGCCGCACCGCGAACGCACCCAGCATGAACAGCTCGCGGAAGAACTTTCTCGCCGTCGGTGCCGCTCTGGCGGCACTCACTCCGCTCTTGGAAGCGCCCTCTCGTGCCGAAGCGAGTACCCTCGTTGCATTCTCCAAGCGAATGCCGGCATTGCAATTCGATCTCGCGGCCTTCGAGAGCACGCTCGGGGCGACCGCAACGCACCGGCATCTTTTTGCGTCGAAACTCGTCGATAACGGGGACGTCTTCTTTGCAATCAGCAATACCATGGCTGCATATGCATCGCTCGGCACCGCGTTTACCGCAGTCTATCCGGTCGCGGTACTCTATCACGTCGGCATCGCGCTGGCATTCAACGACGATATCTGGAACGAGATTCTGATTCCGTTGGCCGCGAAGCTGCCCTCTTGGATACGCACGAATCTCCCCGCTGTGCTCAAGCCCGGCTCGGGAAATCCCTGGCTTCACTCCGCCGCCAGCTCGCGTCCCGACGACCTCGATTCCATCGATGCGCTGCTTGCGAAGACGCGCTTGCAAATGTTCGTCTGTAATAACGCGCTCTACGGCTACGCGGTGGCGCTCTCCGCCCTGATCGATGAGTCCCGCGCGACTATCTACAACCGGCTTTGCCAAGGGCTCGTCCCGCGTGCAACGATCGTCCCCGCTGGCGTCTGGGCGGTTCAAGCGGTCCAGGAGCGCGGATTCACGCTGCTGCAAACGTCGCTCTAGCCCTCGTCACAGTGCGGCGGCAGGGAGAAGGCGCGGCTCCCTGCTATCTATCGACTCGTGAAACTTCTTGAAGGCAAGCGCGCCCTCATTACGGGTGTCGCAAATCGTTGGTCGATCGCTACCGGGATCGCACGCAAGATGCACGAGCACGGAGCGCAGCTCGCGTTCTCCTATCAAGGCGAGCGCGTCCGCGATGAGGTGGAAAAACTCGCCGCCGAACTCGGCGGCGGCCCGGTCCTTCCCTGTGACGTCGGCGACCACGCGTCGATCGCGGCGATGAGCGCGGCCATCGCGCGCGAATTCGGATCGCTCGATATTCTCGTGCACTCCATCGCCTACGCAAATAAAGAAGACCTCGTTGGAAAGGTCTTCGATACCACCCGTCAGGGTTTTGCGCTCTCGCTCGATGTCTCGGCCTACTCGTTGATCGCGTTGGTACAAGCACTGCGCGAAAATCTCAACGACGGCGCATCGATTATGGCGATGACCTACCTCGGCGCAACGCAGATCGTCCCGAATTACAACTTGATGGGGATCGCAAAAGCGGCGTTGGAGGCATCGATTCGTTATCTCGCTTTCGATCTCGGCGACCGCAGCATCCGCGTGAACGGCATCTCCGCCGGACCGATTAAAACCGCGAGCGCGCGGCAGGTCGGCGGCTTCACGAAGATGCTCGATGTCGTCGCGGCGACCGCACCGCTACGCCGCAACGTCACGACCGACGACGTGGGCAATACGGCGGTCTATCTCGCCTCGCCCCTCGCAGCTGCGATTACCGGCGATATTCATTTCGTCGATGCGGGTTTCCACGCGATGGGGATGTATCCGCCGCCGGAAAAACCGGCGTGACCTCTGCCGTCCCGACCGAGGAAGAAGCGGCGGCGATCTTCGCCGTCCTTACCGCGCAGGCGCAGCCACAGGCGCGCGAACGTTCGCAGCGATCGCCGTCGGCGTGGCGTCTCGCCGCACGCGACCCGGAGTTGACGTTCGACGATATCCGTGCCCAAACGCGAGCGACCGGTGTTCGCTAAAGTCCTCGTCGCCAATCGCGGCGAGATTGCGATTCGCGTTCTGCGCACCCTGCGAGAGATGGGCA
>DAIBFU010000147.1:0-2662 GCA_027422105.1 Vulcanimicrobiota bacterium
TGCGACACCGAGCGCGAACGGCGCAGTGAGAGTGTGAAAGACGTTGTAGCAGAATGCGCCGAACTGAGTGTTGCGCAGATACCCTAGCATTGCTGGTAACGACGCCGAGGTTTTGACCCCCTAGCGGTATCCAGAAATTGACCCCCTCGCAGAACGAGGGTGCTCCTCTCGAAGGAATGGGCTTCTACATAAGTCCCTCCCCAAGAGGAGCACCAAGGAGGTTGATTACTTTGGATACATGGGAAACCATTCGACTACGTTGTGTCCGCGATGGCGAGCCAGTCAAGCTTATCGCTCGTGAACTCGGGCTTTCGAAGAACACCGTCAAGAAATACGTGCGCTCGTTGCAAGCGCCGCAGCGCCAGGCCCTGAAGCGCGCGAGTCGCCTCGATGCGTGCCGTTACCACATCGATGACCTCATCCGCCGATCGCCGAAGATAACGGCGGTCCGCATCGGCACGCAGCTGCATGCATTCGTCGATCCGGATCTGCAGATTAGTGGAAGTGCATTACGCAAGTACGTCGCCAATCGTCGTCGCGAAATCATTGGCAAAGAAGCGTTCGTTCGCGCGCTCTACTTTCCCGGAGATCAGATGCAGTTCGACTTCACGCCCGTCAAACTCATCGTATCGGGCGCGCTCACCGTCGTTCATCTTTTCGTCGCCCGCTTGAGTTACAGCGGCCGGCTTTTTGCGCGCATTTCTTTGCGCGAGGATCAGGTAGCGCTCTTCGCCGGCATCTTGGGCGCCGTCAGGCACTTCGGTGGCGTTCCTCGCGTTGGGGTCTTCGATAACGCCAAGACGGCGGTCACACGCATTCTGCGCGGCAGAAATCGCGAAGAGAACGAGGCATTTCGCACCTTCTGCGGTGGACTGGCGCTCGAAGTGGAGTTCGCCGCACCAGCCAAAGGCAACGAGAAGGGCGGCGTCGAGGGGGCCAACGGCTTTATCGAAGACAACATGTTTCGTCCGATCCCCGAGTGCGCGAGTCTTGACGAGTTCAACGGCTCGCTCGAATACTTCTGTCAACGCGATGAAGCGCGCAAATCGTCGGTCCATCACGAAACTATCGGTGAACGCTTCGCTCGCGAACAGTCCAAGTTGCGACCGCTGCCAGCGGTACTTCCGGCTGCCTGCATTCGTCGGATTGCCCGCATTAACAAGTTCGCCGAAGCGATCTGCGATACCAACCGCTACTCGGTTCCAACGCAATGGGCACATCGCGATGCGGTGCTCGAACTCTTCGAGGAACAGGTGCGGATCATCATCGGCGACCAGGTCGTCGCCGAGCATAAACGCTGTACAGGTAAGCACCAAACGATGCTCGACGTCCGCCACGCGATTGAACTGTTGGCCTATAAACATCGCAGTGTCGAACGTGCGGAGATCATCGCGCAAAGCCAGCTTCCCGCGCCATTGCTAGCCTTGCGCGATCGTTTGTTAGCTCACGACCGCGCCAGAGCGGGGCGCTCCTTCGTCGCCGTTCTGCGCCTGCTGCTCACCTACTCCAGTGAAGTTGTCGCCGAGTGCGTCTCGCAAGCGCTCATCTGCGGAACGCTTGACCCGGCGGCGATCGCGCTCCTGGTACGTCAACGCACGACGCCGCTGCCACCGGCAGCACCGATTCTTGCATTGCGGGCACCCGATGGCATGCAGCGCCCAATCGTCGACCTCACGCGGTATGATCTCGCAACGCTGGCAGAGGGGAGGCGGTGATGACCGAACATCCATTACTCGAAATGCATCTGCGCAGCCTCAAGCTGCCGACCATGCTCGGAAACTACCGACGATTGGGCGGCGACATCGCCGAACCGATCGAGTACCTGACGCAGTTGGCGGCTCTTGAGGTGAGCAAACGTCACGAGAACGCCGTGCGCGCGCGAATCGCCGCTGCGCACTTCCCAGTCATCAAGACAATCGAAGCGTTCGATTTTTCCTTGCAGCCGCAACTGCCAAAAGCGAAGTTCCTAGAACTCTTCGACTGCACGTTCGTTGACGGGCATCGCAACGTTATTTGTATCGGTCCGCCCGGAACAGGAAAAACGCATTGCCTGCTCGCGCTTGGCCTAGCAGCATGCACGCGCGGCTATCGCGTCATCTTTGTCACGGCAGCCGAACTGCTCATGGGCTTGATCGCTGCTAAGCACGACGAACAACTCGAACGTAAACTGCGATCATACGAGCGATTCGATCTGATGCTGATCGATGAACTTGGGTATATTCCCTTCGAACGAGAAGCGACCGACTTACTCTTTCAAGTCATCTCGCGCCGGTACGAACGGCAGAGCGTCGCGATCAGTACGAATCTCGCGTTCACCGATTGGACGAATATCTTTCCCGATCCGATGGCAGCGACCGCCGTTATCGATCGCCTCGTGCACCATGGCGCGGTCTTTGAGTTCGCTGGCGAAAGCCAGCGGCTCAAGGCCCGCCAGCGGCACGGGAAAACGACGGATAACGGCCAAGAGTAGCCCCCTGGGGGTCAATTTCCCAGTAGCGAAAAGGGGTCAGTTTCTCGCGAGCGTTACCAGGCGTGACAGTGGCGGCGCACGCGAACGAAGCGCGCATGCGCGAGCGAAGCCTGCGTGCACCCGACGAGCGCTTAAGCGAGCGGCGAGGACCCTGACATTGCTTGTCCGAGCCGCGAGCGTCTAGCGAGGAGC
>DAIBFU010000148.1:0-2651 GCA_027422105.1 Vulcanimicrobiota bacterium
ATACGATAGGGGCCGACCCAAAACTTGCGATAGGAGCGACCCGGTGGAACAGAAAGGTACCCTCACAGTCAAGCGCGGCTTGGCCCAGATGCTCAAGGGCGGCGTCATTATGGATGTCGTGACCCCCGAGCAGGCGGTCATCGCCCAGGAAGCCGGAGCGGTCGCAGTTATGGCGCTCGAACGCATTCCCGCCGACATCCGCGCGATGGGCGGCGTGGCGCGCATGAGCAATCTCGAACTGATCCGTTCGATTATGGATGCGGTGACGATTCCGGTGATGGCGAAGGTGCGGATCGGTCACATCGCCGAGGCGCAAGTTCTGCAAGCATTGGGCGTCGATTTTATCGATGAGTCTGAAGTGCTCACCCCGGCCGACGATAAATTCCATCTCGCGAAGAACGATTATACGACGCCGTTCGTCTGCGGCGCGCGCGATCTCGGCGAGGCGTTGCGGCGCATCGCGGAAGGTGCGGCGATGATTCGCAGCAAGGGCGAGGCCGGCAGCGGAAATATCGTTGAAGCGGTGCGCCACATGCGCGCTATCGGCGACGGCATTCGCGAACTCACCGTCGCTCCGAAAGAGGAGCTCGTGTCGCGCGCGCGCGATCTCGGTGCGCCGCTCGATCTCGTCACCTACGTCGCCGAGAACGGCAAACTCCCGGTCGTGCTCTTCTGCGCCGGCGGCGTTTCGACGCCCGCCGATGCATCGTTGATGATGCAACTCGGTGCCGAAGGCATTTTCGTCGGCAGCGGCATCTTTAAATCGAACGACCCGAAAGCGTTCTCGAAAGCGATCGTCGCGGCGACCACGCATTACGAAGATCCTCAAGCCGTCGTCGAGGCCTCGCTCTCGCTCGGGCGTGAGGCGACCGCGATGGATGGTATCGATCTGCGGAAGGTTCCCGAGAGCGAGTTGCTCGCTTCGCGTGGGGTCTAAGCCGCAGGTCGGCGTTCTCGCGCTGCAAGGCGACGTCGACGAACATATCGCCGCGCTCGAACGCGCTGGAGCGAAGGCATGCGCCGTCAAGACGCGTGCTTCGCTCGATGCCTGTGCGGCGTTGGTCATTCCCGGCGGCGAATCGACCACGGTCATCAAACTGCTCGATCGTTTCGCGCTCGCCGATCCGCTGCGCGAGCGCGTACGAGCGGGCATGCCGCTCTGGGGAACCTGCATGGGGATGATCGTGACGGCGCGCGCGGTCGTCGGCCTCGATCAGCCGACACTCGGGCTCCTCGACGTCACCGTGCGCCGCAACGCCTTCGGGCGACAGAACGACTCTGCGGAGGTCGATCTGCCGATTCCGGTGCTCGGAGCCGAGCCGTTCCCGGCGATCTTCATCCGCGCCCCCTGGATCGAGAGTGCCGGCCCTGAGGTCGAGGTACTCGCCGAGTTCGGCGGCCATGGCGTGATGGTGCGGCAAGGGCGGGTGCTCGGCACGAGTTTCCACCCCGAGCTGAGCGCCGACCCGCGGCTTCACCGCTATTTCTTGGGGATGCTCGCGCCCTAAGGCCGTACCCGTAGGGGGGCTCTCGCGCGGCCGCGAAAGAGGGCCCTATCGTGTCGCAGCAAGAGGCGCCCAGTCGGGAACTGGATGACTCGGCGGACCGGGCAGAGATGCCGACGGTCGACCGCCTGCTGCTCGAAAGCATCACCACGCTCATGCTCTCCGCCCACGCCTTTCTCAGCGAAACCGCCGGCCGCGCCGCCGATCCGCCCTCGGCGGAGATCGCGATCGACGTTGCGAGTTTTGCCTTCGAAAGGGTGAAGGAGAGGTTGAGTAGCGACGAACGCCTGGCGCTCGTACAGATGCTCACCGATATCCGGCTGCTGTACGTTCGAAAGCGAGATGCGTGACGTGTCTCGCTTTTTTGCTTTTTTGAGAGGTCGGCGATGAGCGAGGTCCTCGTTCTCAACTTCACCTACGAAGCGATCAACGTCACCTCGTTCCAGCGAGCGGTGAAGATGATCTTTGCCGGAAAGGCCGAGATCGTTCACGACCGCGACCGGCGGATTAACTCGGCAAATTTCGCGATGCGGATGCCGTCGATCATTCGGTTGCTCTACTATATTCGTCGCCCGCGTCAACGCGTCGCGCTAACGAAGAAGAACGTGTTGATTCGCGACGATCATACCTGTCAGTATTGCGGAAAGCAGGGCGACCGGTTGATGACGGTCGATCATGTCGTACCGAAGTCACGCGGCGGACCTTCGACGTGGGAGAACCTCGTCTGCGCGTGCATGCGCTGTAACAACCGCAAGAACGATCGCACACCGACCGAAGCGAACATGGATCTGCAGCGCAAGCCGCGTCAGCCGAAGTATATTCCGTGGATTCAGGTGAAGCGCAACACGCTACCCGACGAATGGGGCAAGTTCTTGTTCCTCTACAACGTCTCGATCGAAGAACGGATCGAAACGGCGTAGGGTCGTTCCCTGCCTTCGGTGGGGTAGGTGCCTTGGTACCGGAAGCCCGTCGCTTCAGTGCGTTCACCTTTTCTCGTCAGAAGTTTTATTCGTTAACTTCTTACCGAGGCACGAACTATCTGGCATAATAGCCGATATGGTAATAAATCGAGCGACGCGCGTATTTTGGAGATCGCTCTTCGCAGTACTGCTCTTGCTTCAGTTCGCTCCTACAGGAGCTCGCGCC
>DAIBFU010000149.1:0-2635 GCA_027422105.1 Vulcanimicrobiota bacterium
ATTCGCTCCAACGACAAACTCTCGTGGAATGCTGCATTGGGACTTACCCATGCAAGCATGAGCGGTGGAAGCGCGCTTGGAAGCGTTGGGGCGAATTGGCGCGCCGATGCGAACGATACCTATGCGCTTTCGTATGCGCTCTCGGGAAGTGCACCGAATTTTGGTCGCAACCGCGCGTTGAGCGACCCCGCTTCGCTGCAGTTCGATTGCGCGGGCAGCCGGAGCGTGGGATATGGGGCCGCTCCCGGCGATCAGCCAGGGAGCAGTTCCTCGTCGTCCCTCAATGCCGCCCTCACCCATCGCTTCGCGCATAGCGCGCTTTCGCTTGCGCTCTATCGACAGGTTCAAAATGGCGTCGTGTTGCCGACGCAGGTGAACGGAAGCATTCTGCTCGCCGATGGGACGATCTCGCCGAGCTATCTCGCACAAGTTCAAGGCGTCTATGCCTCGCAGGCGGGATGCGGCGCCGGTGCGCCGCCGCTTGCGGCATCGCAGCTCTATTTCTCAACCCCGGTCGGCGGCGTAACACGCATCTATTCCGGAGCCGATCTCACCGGGTTCGTGCAGGTTGGGAATCTCATCGCCGAGCCGTTCTTCGATATCACCTCGACCACGTTGCGTTCGAACGATCCGCGCATCGATAATCCGTTCGCGATTGCGATCTCCGGTGCACAAGCACCGAACGTACCGCTGCATCGCGCCGGTCTGACGCTCGATTATAAAGCTCCCCGATCGAAGATCGAATGGCTTGCCGATGCGCAATATACCAGCGCAAACAACCCGAATAATCTTCCGGCTTACACGACCTTCGATGCCGCAGCAAGTGTCTCGCTGGCGCGCGGAACGCTCACGATTGCAGCGAACAATATTACCAATGCCTACGCCGGGATCTTTGCGAGTTCGCAGTATGCCGTGCCGTACACGACGCTTGGGGGAAGCGAAGTGCCGACGATTGCGCGTCCGCTTGCGCCGCGAGCCTACAGCGTCACCTATTCGTTTGCGGTAGGCCGGAATGCCGTCGTCACGGCTCCGCAACTCGCGCATACGCCGCCGCACGGCCGCGGTCCCTTCGGGCGTTTCACGGCGCTCCCGAGTTCACCACCGAGCGATCCGTTCGCGCTTGCCGCATCGCGCTTCTGTACGCCGGATCGCGCGCGAACCGCACGCGCGTTGCTCGATGCGCTGCGTACGCAAGTCGCATATGCCGAGGCCGAAGTTCAACGTTCACCAGGCGCCGCCGTCGTGCTTGTCTCGCCGGCAGGGGTGACGTTGACCTACCACCCGTTAGCGAAGAGTTTTGCGATAACGATCGCACCGACGAAGATCGATACGATCCGCGCGCTCTTCACCTGCGCGACGATTCACGTTACCGATGCCGCGACTGCGAAGGAGAAGGGGCTCTTCGTCGCCGCCCCAACCGGATTCTTCCGGCCGGAGATGACGTTTTCACCGCAGGTCGGACTCTATTTCGTCCGTCGACCGCCGCAGCCCGGACGGGAGAATTTCCGCGTCTTCACGCTCGCGGCGAAGCCGCCGAAGAATCCGTTCGCCGTCGTCGGTGGACCGGAATGCACGACTGCGACGCGCGATGTAGCGGTACAGAGCCTCGCCGATCTGCGCGCGCATTTTACGACGGCGACGCCGTCGAGCCGCTGGCAGATCGTCGCGCACGGTTCGGGTTCGACAGCCTGGTTTGCGCTGACTCCGAACGATCTCGGAGACTTCGGCGCGTTGATGGCCTGCGCGCATGTCTCGGCGGCAACCAAAGGAGAACTCCAGGCGCGCGGGCTTGGCGGCGGCCCGCCGCCGACGCTCAATTATGCCTCCGGTATCGGACTCTACATCGAACGGCGGGCGCCACCGCCGCCGGGAGGGCCCCCTCCGCCGCACGGCGCATGAACACGTCATGACGAAAGCGGAGCTCTTCGGCGAGTACGCCGCCTATCACCAAGACCCGCGTAATCGGCTCTGTCACTTTATCGGAATACCAACGATTCTGCTCGGGCTTATCGCCATGACCGGGGTGCTGCATTTCGGCCCGATCGATCTCGCACTCGTCCTCATCGTAGCCGTGCTCGCCTATTATGCGACGCTCGATTTTCTCGGCACACTGCTCTCGGCGATTGCGTTCGCCGTGCTCTATGCGCTCGGCGTGCATCTCGGCTGGCAGATCGGCCTCACGGCCTTCGTGATCGGTTGGGTCTTTCAACTCGTTGGGCATCGGTTCGAAGGAAGCAAACCGAAATTTCTCGAGAACGCGCTCTATCTGTTGATCGGGCCGATCTACATTTTCGAAGAGTGGTTTGCCATGGTGACCCGTCGCGGTGGTTCGGCATAGCGTAAGCGGATGCACCGCGTCTTATCGCCCTGGTCGTGGGGTCGTTGAATGGTAAAAGTACCTAGCGAATTGATTCCAATCGGGACGGCAAAGAGCTTGATCGTCTTCAGTTTGATCGTTCTTTGGAAACGCTGGGGCTGGCGTATTTGTGGTTCGGGCTCGAAAGAATCACAGGAGTGTCGGAAATTGTCGTCGGCACGCTCATTGCGTTAGCGGCAATGATTGTGTCCCGCGGAGTGGTGTACGAGCCGCGACTCGGCGAGGTCGGCATCAGCCGGTAATGACCGCTGACAACCT
>DAIBFU010000150.1:0-2585 GCA_027422105.1 Vulcanimicrobiota bacterium
GCTGCTCGCAACGATCTTCGCGGCACCGATTGGAGCGTTCATTCGCGAGCCGGCGTGGGCGGTGGTGATCGTCGGCATCGGGGTCGCGTTTGCGACGCTCTCCGGCGCGCTGCGCGCGTTCTGCCAGGGGACGCATGCGTTCACGCTCTTCGGCATCTCGATGTTCAGCGAAGGCATCGGGAAAGTGCTGCTGCTCGTCGCCGCACTGGCGGCGGGCTTGGGGCTGGTCGGCGGCGTTGCGGCGTTCATGGTGGGTTTGGGCATCGGCGCGGTGACGGTCGCCGTGGTGCTGCTGCGGCGTTTTCGCGGCGTGGTTGCGACGGCGCCGCAGATCGACTGGCCGCGCGTGCGCGCGACGCTCGGTGGATCGGCTGCATCGGCGATCGCCGGCGTGGTAATGGGTTCTGCCGATGTCATTTTAGTGAAGCATTATTTCAACGCGCACGATGCCGGGCTCTATTCGGCGGCATCGCTCGGGGGAAAGATCGTGCTCTATTTTATCGGTTTTGCACCGACGGTCTTGCTGCCGCACTTCACGCATCGCGTGGCGCGCGGTGAGAGCACGCGGCGCGTCCTGCTGCTGGTGCTCGCCGCGACGGCAGGCATCGGCGCGATCGCGGTGATCGCCTATCACTTTGCCGGATTGTTGCTGCTGCACGTACTCGTCGGCAATGCGTTCGATGCGGCATTACCGCTGATGCAAGGCTACGCCGTTGCGATGGCATTGCTCGCGATGACGACCGCGCTGGTCACCTACGGCCTCGCCACGCATCGGCTCGGTTTTGCGATTCCGCAACTGCTCGCCGCGGCGCTGACGTTGGTTGCGATCGTGCTGCGCCACCCGAGCCCGGCGTATGTCGTCGCCGAGATGATCGCGGGGAATGTGCTGATGGTGCTCGTCGTCGGTATCGCGATCGGTTCGCAGGCGCGGCGGAGGACGGCATAATGCGTGTCTTACTTCTCGGTGGGTCGGGGCAACTCGGCACGGAGATTCGGCGCCGCTGGCGCAATGATGATATCGTCGCGCCGCGACATGAAGAGGCCGATCTTTCGGTGCCGAGCTCGCTCGATGCCGCTGTCGGTGACGGCGATGCCGAGGTGGTGGTGAATTGTGCGGCGTTTCACAATGTCGACCGCTGCGAGACCGAAGTAGAGACGGCGCTGCGCATCAACGCCGTCGCGGTGGAGCGGCTCGCCGAACTCTGCGCGCAGAGCGGTAAGCGTTTCGTGACGTTTAGCACCGATTATGTGTTCGACGGGATGACGGAGTGGCCGTACGGCGAGAACGATTGCGCGAATCCGATCAGCGCCTACGGCGTTTCGAAGTACACCGGTGAGTTGTTGGTGCAACGCCTGCGTAGCGATGCGCTCATCGTGCGCACCTGCGGTGTTTACGGCGTGCGCCCTTCGGTAACGAAGGGCTACACGTTCATCGATCGCGTGATCGCGCAGGCGCGCGCCGGCGAGCGCGGACGCGTCGTCGACGATGTCATCGCTTCACCGACCTACGCCGGGCATCTCGCCGAGGCACTACGCGCACTGCTCGCAACCAACGCGCGCGGCGTCGTGCATGCAAGCAACGTCGGCCCGGTGAGTTGGTTCGATTTTGCCGCCGAGGCGCTGCGCCAGGCCGGGCTCGAGCCGACGCTCGATGCGATCGGCAGCGGCGAGTGGAAGACCGGTGCGCGCCGCCCGCGCTACTCCGCGCTCGACAACGTGCGCCTGCGCGAGCTCGGGATCGCGATGCCCGATTGGCGCGCCGGCATCGCCGCCTACCTCGCCGACCGCCCCTCGTAGCGCGCTGTCACCCCGAGTAGCCGCCGAAGGCGGCGTATCGAGGGGCTGAATCAGAGAAGCGCGATCAGTTCTTCGACCGTCAAGCCTGAGGCTTTCAACATCGCGGCCACTGTTGCAATTTTCATATCGCCAACGTGCATTGGAACGTTAACGATGCGGCCATTCGCATGACTGAAGAAGGCGTGAGAACCGGATTGGCGGACAAGGCGAAAGCCTGCGCGTTGGAGCGCCCGAGCAAATGCACGAGCCGAAACGCGAGGTAACTTCGGCACGTCGTCTTAGGCGGCCGCAACCTTTACGATTTCGAGGCGAGCGCCCTCAGCGTCGGAGGGCGGGATCTCTAAGCCCAACTCGCGCCGCGACTGGAGTGAGAGGGATATAGCGTCGCGAGCCATGCTCAGCGCCTCTTCGGCGGTCGACCCTTCGGTGGCGATCTCCGGTAGAGCAGGCACAGTTACACTATAGCCTCCGCCATCGGCGACCGGGCTGGGTTCGAGTACGACAGCATATCTCCGTTCGGTCATATGTGAACCTTCGGCAGGTCTCCACCGATCCATGCGCGTCGTTACCGAAGCCGCCGGTCGCCGCGCCGCCCCGAGTAGCGATGTCACCCCGAGTAGGCTGCGCAGCAGCCGTATCGAGGGGGCCCTACATATGCGCGACGACCCAGCGCACGATCGCGCGATAGTAGAGCTCGCGGTGCACGGGATCTTGCGGGGAGTGATGCGCGCCGGGGATGCCGACGAAACGCACCGGAATGTGCCGACTCGCAAGCGCGTGATAGAGCG
>DAIBFU010000151.1:0-2550 GCA_027422105.1 Vulcanimicrobiota bacterium
AAGAGATGGTGTGCGCCGGCGCGTTCGGCCATCTCGGCGGCTTCGGTCGCAGTCGCGTGGCCGCGCATCCCTTTTTCGGGGGTTAGACCGAGCGTCGCTTCGCAGATAAAGAGATCGCAATCCTCGGCATGCTTGATCACGTGGTCGCAGGGAGCGGTATCGGCGGAGTACGTGAGCACTCGGTCGTTGTATTCGACGCGCATCGCATAACAATCGATGTAATGGATCGTCTTGGTGAAGGTGATGCGCATATCGTTGATGTGCAACGGCTCCTCGGGATTATATTCCTTGACGTCAAAGACGTCGTCGAGAAAATCCCCCGGTCCCTCCGAGGCGAACGCTCCACAGAGCGAGCGTAGCATCTCGGTGCCGTTGGGCGGCAGCCAGAGCGGCAGGCGTTCTTCGCGAAATTCAGGGCCGTACTTCAGGCCGTACCGTAACGGAATCAGATCGACGAAGTGATCGGCATGCATGTGCGATATCAACATCGCATCGATCTTCGGATACGCGACGGCGCCGCGCAAACGCGGCAGCGCACCGGTACCGAAATCCATGATGATCGAGGTTTCGTTACTCTGCAGCAGATAACAACTACAGGCACGCCACGCCCGCGGAACCGAGTCGCTCGACCCCAAAATGCGTAAGCGCAGGTGGTCGTTACTCACGATATCGCCGCCAGCACTTCTTCTGCGTGTCCGTCAACCGAGACGTTCGGCCAAGCCGCGACGACTTTTCCGCTCTCGTCAAAAAGAAACGTCGCACGCGCGACGCCGATCCGTTTCTTTCCGTACATATTCTTTTCAATCAAAACCCCGCAGGCATTGCAGAGTTCCGACTCCGTATCGGAGAGCAGCGCGAACGGAATCTTATATTTCGCTTTGAATTTTTGGTGCGAGGCGACCGGATCGCGCGAGACACCGACGATGCGCGCGCCTTTGCGTTCGTAGGCGCGATAGAGATCGCGGAACTGCGAGGCCTCGGTGGTGCAGCCCGGCGTGTCGTCTTTGGGATAGAAATACAGCACGAGGGGTGCGCCAAGCAGGCTGGCAGTATGAACGGCCCGGCCTTCATCATCGAGGAGCGTCACCTGCGGCAACGTGTCGCCGACTCCGATCATGCACTATCCTTTCCTACCCCTACGATAAACTGATCGAGGGGTACCATGAAGAGGAGCCGGTCGCCCGGTTCGACCTCCCCGCGAAAGTTGTGGATTGAGAGCGCCATTCCTTTGCCGCGGGCCGACTCCCGCCAGACAAAAAGCGGGACCCAACGGATCTCTTCGCCCCGCGCGATAAGGTCGGGCGGCGACGGCGGCGGAAGGTTTTCGGTACCTTGTAAACGCTCGGCGAGTTGATAGGTCGCGAGCCCCGAACCATCGGGGCGCGGCACCTCGAAACGACCGCGCGTCGATTCGAAGCGGGCGAGCCCAGCGATCGTCGCCGCCGTTAATTCGCTTGTTGAAAAGGATGCAATGCCGAAATGCCGTTGGATCGATTCTCCAAACGAGCGGTCATCGACACGCAGCACCACATGCAACGGCGTCTCCGCGGGCGAGCGCGAACGCGCCCCCAACGCTGCTTCGAGATTGCCGGTATCGCTGTTGGTAACGCCGACGAGCGCCTTTGCCCGCTCCGGCGAACTAAAGGCGATCGTTTCGTCGTTGGTGACGTCGCCGGTTAAGAGATCGACTTTATGGTCGCGTGCGAGTTCGATCAGCATCGTGTCGGGATTTTTTTCGATCACGACGACCTCTTCGCCCAATTCTCGAAGATAATCGATGACGAGCGACCCGACGTTCCCCGAACCGCACACGATCACGTGCCCCGAACGGTGAATTTGCCGCAATCCGCGCAAGCGGCGAATCTGTGCGGCATTGAGCGTCGAGGTGATCGTTGCCGTAAAGACCGCAAAAACGAAGATGCCGGTCAACATCGCCAGCATCGCGACCGAGAGTGCGAGCGCGGTCGGCGTAGAGAGCGCTCCCGTGGTGCAATTCACGCAAGGCGTAATATCGCCGTAGCCAACGGTCGTCATCGTCGTGACGACGTAGTAGATCGCGACGATCGGGTTGAGTTTGAGAACGAAGCTGAAAAAAATCGAAAAGAAAACGAATAATGCAAAGCTGACGATGGTAACGGCGCGCAAAATCGGTTCGGTGCGGCGAATCCCGGTGGCGACGTCGCCGAGCACTCCGCGCAAGCGTTCGCTGAGACGCCACGGACGGCGCTCGCGGAATTCGGCGGCGCTCCGCTTGAGCGCGCGCATTGCTCCGAAGACCACCAGCCGATCCTCAGGCAACAACTTGCGCGCGATAAGCGCGGCATTTGCAGCCGCGCGATCGCCGGCGCAGAGATAGGGATGCTCGCCGTTCACCGAGACGATGCGCGCGTTGATCCGCCGCTCGGCCTGATCGACCGCGAGACCGGCGATGCCGAATTCCGCTGCAGTTCGCTCGGAGAACCCGAAGAGCCCCGAGGTGCGCATCTCGCCGACTTCGTCGGCTTCATCGGCGGTCGAGCGCGGCCGCGAGCGCCGTTCGGCGAGCGTCTC
>DAIBFU010000152.1:0-2544 GCA_027422105.1 Vulcanimicrobiota bacterium
CCACCATTCCGCGGCGTTCGCAGGATATCCATGTCGACGACTGCCTGACGCTCGTCAACGATTTTTTTGAAACATTTGCCCGCCTGCGCGACGAGGAGGAACGCATTAGCGCGAGCCTTCGTCTAACGCCGATGTGGCGTTCGCACCTCGGCGAGAGCGACGATTTGCATCGAACGCTCCTGCGCACGCTTCCAACATGGCAGCGCGAAGTACTCGTTCAAAAACCCTTTGCGTTCGTCGAATCGTGGCGCCGTGTCTCGCCGCACATTCTCTCGTTCCTTGAGACCTGCGACAACCTCTACGTTATCGTCGACCGGCTCTTCGCCCACCAGCGCTCGCGCGAACCCGCCGGCATCGCGTAGCCACTCGGCGGTTACCGACCGCCCTTTTTGCGCAGCGCGGCGAGAGCCGCCTTAAAGCGATCGCGGTGAACCGCCTCATCCTTTCCGACCGCGGTGAAGATCGCGGCGACGCCGCTATCGCCGACCGAGCGCGCACGCGTCGCCATGTGCGGATACATCGAGGTGCTCTCATAATTCTCGCCGTCGATCGCGTTCCGAAGATTCGCCGCGGTATCGCGAACGAGTCCGTACTGTAGCGCGTGTGTCGCAAAATGAGCGGTTAGTTCCGTTTTTGCCGTTCGTTCGAAGAGTGCCGCAACGTTCGGGTGTCCGTGCGCGCGGGCTTCATCGGCGAACACCGTGTACTTTGCATAGGCGAATGCTTCGCCTTTCATCGCCACCAGAAGATCTTTCTGCGTCGACGGCTGGAGCTTCGCACCGTACGCCATTCCGCCCAGAAAGAGCGCTCCGCCCAAGATGACCGTCAGCATGCTTCGCGAATCGCTGATTTTCATGGCGGTATCGTACGCGAGCGCCGAGGACAAACGGGAGAATTTACCGAGAGGATTCCGAGAATCGTCGGCGCGCTCGCGGCGCTACGGCGACCCGAACGGCATGGGAATGATCGCAAATGCCGCGTCGCCATGCGCAATAAGGCGCCCCTTTGCATCGGTCAGCTCGGCGCGCGCCGTCGCGTGGGTGCGCCCGGCGTGCAGGACCTCTGCGCGCGCACGAACCTCGCTCCCGTCGGCGAGGAGCGGTCGCACGAAATGCGTCGTGAGAGTCGTGGTGGTGGCGATCCTGCTCCGGTCGAGACGGGCGATGACCGCGAGCGTCATCGCCGAATCCAACAGCGTCGCCAAAACTCCACCGTGGATCACGCCAGCCGGGTTCAGCATCCACTCTCGGAGCGGCATCGCGAAGATCATCGCTTCCAGGCTCGCTTCGATCGGTCGGAGTTCGAGCGTCGAGCCGAGGGCCGGTGCCGGCAGCCGCCCTTCGATCATCCCCTGCATCCAACCCAAATGGCTCTCCTCGCGCCCCATCGCCGCGATCAGTTCCATCGGGTCGTCCCACGTATAGCTGCGTTCTCGATTCATGAGCGCCTATTCGCCTCAACGCAGAGGGGGGACCCGCCGGGCGCGCAAAGCCCATCGGCGATGAAGACGACGCAGGAAAAATACGCCGAACTCGCGCGCCGACGCGCGCTCTCCCTCGAACCGACCGGTGCGGAGGGGATCGACCGCCAGCACGCGCGCGGGAAACGCAGCGCGCGCGAACGTGTCGAGGCGCTCGTTGACCCGCAGAGTTTTCACGAACTCGACGCGTTCGTGACGCATCGAACGACGGCGTTCGGTCTCGACGACCGCGAATTTCTCGGCGACGGCGTCATTACCGGCCACGCAACGATCGCCGGGCGCCCCGTCTTCCTCTTCTCGCAGGATTTCAGCGTCCTCGGCGGATCGCTCGGCGAAGCCTTCGCCGAAAAAATTTGCAAAGTGATGGACCTCGCCGTCCGTACCGGCGCGCCGATGATCGGCATCAACGATTCCGGCGGCGCGCGCATCCAGGAGGGCGTCGTTTCGCTCGGCGGTTATGCGGAAATTTTCTGGCGGAACGTCCAGGCGAGCGGCGTGATTCCACAGGTGAGTCTCGTCGCCGGTCCCTGCGCCGGCGGCGCCGTCTACTCGCCGGCGATCACCGATTTTACGATCATGACGCAAGATATCTCGCAGATGTTTATCACCGGTCCCGAGATCATCAAAACCGTCACCGGCGAAGAAGTCTCCTTCGAAGAGCTCGGTGGAGCGCGCACGCATGCGCGAAAGAGCGGCGTCGCACATCTTGTCGCCGTCGACGAAGACGACCTGGTGGCACAGACCCACGAATTGCTTTCGTACCTTCCGCAAAATAATCTCGAAGATCCACCGCGCTTCGAAACCGACGACGATGCACGGCGCGAGGCTCCCGAACTCGACGCGCTGATCCCCGATTCTCCGAACAAACCCTACGATATGCACGACGTGCTTCGCGCCGTTCTCGATGACGGCATCTTCTTCGAGATCCAACCGGAGTACGCGCGCAACATCATCGTCGGTTTCGGACGCATCGATGGGCGCAGCATCGGCATCGTCGCCAATCAGCCCAACGTTCTTGCCGGCGTCCTCGACATCAAATCATCGATTAAAGCCGCCCGTTTCGT
>DAIBFU010000153.1:0-2473 GCA_027422105.1 Vulcanimicrobiota bacterium
CCGGTCATGCCCTGTTCGAGCGTGCTTTTCACGATCGAGCAGATGAACGATTGGAAACGCGAATCGGCGTGCGCGATCTCCATGCGGTTGCCGCCGCCGGCGAGCCCGACCGGCAAGACGCCCGAGGCATAGAAGATCTCCGTCGGCGTATAGACGGGGAAGCAGCCGATTGCGGCCCGATTCGGGGCGGCGTTTTTCCAAGCGACGGCCGATGCAAAACCCGGCTCTTCGATAACGCGATCGCAATATTCGACGAGCGATTCGATGTTCTGCGCTATGCTTTGCGTACTCATTGAGCTCCCTTCCTATTTGCCGGGAACGACGATCGTACGCAAGCCGATACCGGCGCGTAAAAAATCGAGTCCACGATTGATATCTTGAAGCGAGACGCGCTCGCTCACTAATTCCGCGATGCGAATTTCGCCGCGACGCGCCAATTCGATGATGCGCGGATAATCGACCGGACGACAGCCGAGCGAGCCGCGAATCTCCAATTCGTTGAACATGATCTTGCCGGCCGGCAACTCGGCGGGTTCGGAGCAGAAGCCGACGACCACCACGCGCCCACCGCGGCGAACGCTATCGATCGCCGAGCGAACGGTATGCGGATTGCCGATCGCTTCGAACGCGATGTCGAGGCCACCGTCGGTTGCACGGCGCAGCGCGCGCGCGACATCGGGCGTGCTGCTCGCGTCGAGAACGTGCGTCGCGCCGAATTGCTTGGCGTACTCCAAGCGCTCGGGCTTCATATCGACGGCCCAGACCTCGCCGCCCGCGGCGACGGCGATCTGAATGACGTTGATGCCGACGCCACCGCAGCCGAAAACGACGACGCGATCTCCCGGTCGCACCTCGCCGCGATTGACGACCGCGTGATACGGCGTCGAGACGGCATCGGCGATCAGACAGGCTTCTTCGAGCGGCAACTCCGGAGGGAGCGGCAGCACGTCTTTCGCGGGCACTTTGAGGTACTCGGCATAGGCGCCGTCGAGATGGTTGCCGAGCATGACGCCGTTCGCGCAGATATTCTCGCGTCCGCGTCGGCAGGCTTCGCAATAACCGCACGAGAGAACCGCGGGAACCAACACGTGTTCGCCGACCTGGCGCGCGCTGACGCCCTCGCCGACGGCGAAGACCGTCCCCGAGGCTTCGTGGCCGAGGATTAACGGCGCCGGCGCGAAGGTGGGAACGCCGTGATCGATATAGTGCAGATCGGTGTGGCAGAGCCCGCACGCTGCAACTTTAATAACGATCTCGCCGCGTCCCGGCACCGGCATCGGCCGTTCTTCAATTTCGAGCGGACGATTCGGCCCGTGAAAAACCGCTGCTTTCATTTAAGCCCGCTACGCCCGCGCCGAATCCCTGCGTAATCGGGTTCGCGTTTTTCAACGAACGCGCGCATGCCCTCGGCGGTCTCCGCACCGGCGAAATGCGATGCGAGCCATTCGCGCGCATGCCCGATGGTGGCGTACCACGACTGGTCTTTCCAGTAGTTGACCTGGCACTGCGTGTAACTGAGGCATTGCGGGAATTTATCGAGCAGTTTGTTGCAGAGATCGCGCACGGTATCGTCGAGCTGCTCGTAGGGAGCAACGCGATTGACCAGCCCCCAATCGAGCGCCTGTGCGGCGGTGATCGGTTCGCAGAGGAAAAGCATCTCGCGCGCGCGCCGATCGCCGACGATGATCGGCAACCACTGCGTTCCGCCGCCTGCGGCGACGCTGCCGACGCGCGTTCCGACCTGGCGGATCGTCGCGTGATCGGCGGCAACCGCGAGATCGCAAGCCATGTTCATCTCGTTTCCACCGCCGACGGCCATGCCGTTGATGCGCGCGATCGTCGGTTTGCCCATGTTGCGAATGCTGTCGAGGCAATCTTGAAAGAGCACCATGTATTTCCAGAACTGTTCGGGGTGCTCGACGTAGCGCTCGGCATACTCTTTCACGTCGCCGCCGGTACAGAAGGCTTTACGCCCGGCACCGGTGAGCACGACGACACCGACTTCGTCATCCCACATCGCGCGGCGCAGTGCATCGCGTAGACGCCCTAACGTCTCGGTCGTATAGGCGTTATAGGCGTTGGGACGATTGAACGTAATCGTCGCCACGCGATCCTCGACGGAATAGAGAATATCGTCTTGCACTGCGGTCGCCTCGGTGGTAGCGGTCATCGGTAATCTTCTCCTTTGGTGAGGGTGTGCGCCCAAACGGGCGAGCGCTTTTCAAGAAATGCCGCGATGCCTTCGGCTCCGTCGCGGCTGGGCAACAGTTCTTCGCGGTAGGCGCGCATCGCGAGCGCGAGATCGTCGAGGCGGATCGCGCGTTTGCAAGCGCGCACGGCGACCGCCGAATAGCCGAGCAGCCGTTCGCAGAGCGCTTCGGTTGCCGCGGAGAGTTCTTCGGGTGCATGCACGCTGCCGACGAGCCCCCACGCAAGCGCGGTCGGCGCGTCGATCTTGCGCCCGGTCAGCACC
>DAIBFU010000154.1:0-2401 GCA_027422105.1 Vulcanimicrobiota bacterium
TCGATCCCGTGCGCGATACTCCCGCGGCGCTGCGCCGATTTTTCGCTCGCGTAGGTACCTCGGCGATCGGGCTCACCGGTTCGCTCGCGCAGATGAAAACGATTTGGAGCGACTACGGCGTCGACGTGCAAGCGACGCGCGGCGACGTAGGGCACAGCGACTTCGTGTATTTTATCGGCCCGCGCGGGAATCTGCGAATCGTCGGCGGCGACATGTCGGTAGCGCAAATCGCCGCGGACATGCGCGGGCTCTCACGTTAGGGGGTAAGGGCGCGGCGGTGCATGGCCTCGACGATGAACGCCGCTAGGAAAAGCGCGACGGCGATCGCTGGAAGAGCGACGTTGGACCAGCTGGGAGCGCTATACGGCAGATGGTTGAAATCGGTATTCGTTAGTTCAAAGGCCGCTGCGAAAACGACGACGATTTTCCCAATGCGAGAGCGAAAACCGAGCGGAGCGGCTGCAAAAATTGCGTTCAGGGAAAAAAGCGTTATGAGGTGGAAGAACATTCATCAAATTCCGTTCTTGGGCGTAGATCGTTTTGCAAAATAGACATATGCGGCCCCGCCAAGCCCGCCTCCTAACGACATTTCGAGTGCATGCGCCGGCGGATATTTTAAAACGAGAAAGGTAATTGCAAGAAGAGTGGCGGCTGAAAAAAAGTTACGGAGGTGCGATAGAGACGAGGGTTTATTGTAGTACTCTCTTCATTGAACGAAGGGCGCGGTTACAAACCAAACTCAGCCGCTAAGTGCGGGAGCAACGTGTCGCGGGCTTCGGCGAGCGAGACCTCGCGCCCCAGTTCGTGCGATATCGAGGTGATCCCACGGTCGAGTAATCCGCAGGGATTGATCAGCCGGTCGTAATCGAGCTCGGTGCTGACGTTGAGAGCGATCCCATGCATCGAAACCATCTTTTGAACTGCGAGCCCGATCGCACATATTTGGTTGCGCCCGACCCAGACGCCGGCGTGTTCGCTCCAGCGCTCGGCGACGATGCCGAAGTCGGCACAGGTCGCGATAACGGCGGTTTCCAGCGAACGAACCAACGGCACGACTTCACGGAAGCGTTCGAGCTTGCGAATTGGGTAAACGACGAGTTGCCCGGGGCCGTGATACGTGACGTCCCCGCCGCGTTCGATTTCTACGATATCGATGCCGCGAGCGGCGAGCACCTCGGGGGAGAGCAAAACGTTCTCGCGCTTGGCGTTCCGGCCAAGCGTGATCGTCGGCGTGTGTTCGACGAATATCCAGGTCTGAGGCTCGTCGCCGGCACGGACGGCCTCGTGCAAACGGTGCTGGATATCCCAGACCTCGCGGTACGGGCGCAGACCCAATTCGAGGATCTGCGCCGTTCCCGACAAGCGTTCTATTTTGCGGCTCCGACCGGCGCCTTCGGCTTGGGATTGACGATGTGAATCGCCTTTCCGTGCGCGGCTTCGGCAGCATCCATGATGCCTTCGGTGAGCGTGGGATGCGGATGGATCGAGAGCCCGATATCCTCGAGCGTCGCCCCCATCTCCAGGGCGATCACGCCCTCGCCGATGAGCGATTCGGCCTGCGGAGCGATGATATGCATGCCGAGCAGCATATCGGTCTTTGCATCGCCGACGAGTTTGATGACGCCGTCGCTCTCGTTCATCGTGCGCGCGCGCCCGCTCGCGGCGAGCGGGAACTTGCCGATACGCACTTCGTAGCCCTTCGCTTTTGCCTCTTCCTCGGAGAGCCCGACGGTTGCGACTTCGGGATCGGTGTAGACGCAATTAGGAATCGCGATCGGATCGAACGCCGCACTCGTATCGCCGCCGATGACTTCGGCCGCTACAACACCTTGCTTCATCGCGCGATGAGCGAGCAGCGGTTGCCCGGTGACGTCGCCGATTGCATAGATATGCGCGACTTTCGTGCGCATGCGGGCATCGACGGCGAGGAAGCCTTTCTCGTCGACGGCGAGCCCAGCCGCGGCGAGATTGAGCGCATCGGTGACGGGGCGGCGCCCGACGGCAACAAGCGCCATCTCGAATTCGCGCGTCTCATCTTTGCCGCCGGTGCCCGCTCCGGAGATCGTCGCCTTGACGCCCTTTGCCGTCGCTTCGAGCGCGGCAACCTTCGTGTCGAGCATGATCTCGACGCCCTGTTTTTTGAGGATACGCCCGAGCGTCTTTGAAATCTCGATATCGCTGCCGGTCAGAATCTGCGGCAATGCCTCAACGACAAGAACCTGCGCGCCCATGCGCGTGTAGACCGTCGCGAACTCTAAGCCGATAACGCCGCCGCCGATGACGAGCATGGTCTTGGGGATCTGCTTGATGGAAACGGCGTCGTCGGAGTTGATGATGCGTTTGCCGTCGCGCGATACGCCGCCGTTCGCCGGCGTCGGCGCCTCGAGCGCCACGTCGCCCA
>DAIBFU010000155.1:0-2390 GCA_027422105.1 Vulcanimicrobiota bacterium
CATCTGCGATCCGGCTCGCAATCTCGCGAGCGTCTACGCGCGGAACTTCCCCGGAACGCCCGTAGAGTTCATCCACTTTCCGCAGAACTTCGAAGCCGAAGAGTCGCCGCGCTACCTGCGCGATGAATACGCACGGGTCGCGAAATTTGCAGGCGAGTTAAGCGGGCGGGAGATGACCACCGAAGATCTCCGTGCCGCAATCGCACTCTACAATCGCATTCGCGAAACGATTCGGCGCCTCTATGCGTTGCGGCGCGACGCTCCGCACCGGTTGCGCACCCGCGAACTCTACCCGCTCGTGCGCGTCGGGCACCTCATTCCGCCCGAAGAGCACGCCGAGTTGCTCGCCGATGCGCTGCACGCCGCGGCGACGCGCGAAGGGCGCGAGCGCGACCGCATCCGCGTCGTGCTTACCGGCTCGTTCTGCGAACAGCCCCCGCTCGATCTCATCGCGGCGATCGAAGACGCGGGCTGCTATCTCGTCGACGACGATTTTCTCCTCGGCCGCCGTTGGTTCACCGAGAACATTCCCGAGAACGCGGAGGATCCGCTGCTCGCGCTCGCCGACGGCTATATCAACGCGTCGCTGCCGACGCCGGTGAAGCACGATATGCGCGTCTCGCCGTCGCAGTTGCTCGTCGAGCGCGCCCGCTCGCACCGAGCCGATGCCGTCATCGTGCTCTGCGCGAAATTTTGCGAACCATCCCTCTTCGCCTATCCGCTCTATCGCAAGGCTCTACAAGAAGCCGGCATCCCGCATCTGTTCTTGGAGTTCGAAGAAAAAATGTGGATGTTCGACCGGGTTAAAAGCGAGATCGAAACGTTCGTCGAGTCCCTTCTTTTCGACTAGGAGTACCTACGATGACCGAAACGCATTATCAAGGCAAGCTGCACCATCTGCAAAAAGAGCTGATGTCGGAGTATTATGCAGCGCTGACTGCCGCGGCCAACGGCAGCGGCGTTCCGGCTGCCTACTTACTGATCGGCGGCAACCCGGTCGAGTTGCTGCGCGCATTCGATATTCTCCCCGTCTTTCCCGAAGTGAACGCATTGCAACTTGCGGTGCGCAAGCAGTCGCTGCCGTTCATTCAGTCGGCGGAGTTCATGGGGTACTCCTCGGATAACTGCGCCTACGTGAAGGCCGATATCGGCATGTATTTCGGCGGGCGCGAGACGCCGTTCGCGACGATCCCCGAACCATCGCTGCTGCTCTGCAATTACGTCGGGTGTAACGTCTATCTCGACTGGTTCGGACACCTCGCCGAATTCACCGGGAAGCCGGCTTTTCAACTCGATATTCCGTTCATTCGCTCGGCATCGGGAAAGCCGTCGAAAGAAGATATCGAATACGTCTTACGCCAGCTCCACCATCTCATCGGCCGTTGCGAAGAGCTCACCGGGCGCAAGCTCGACGAGGATCGGCTCCGCGAAGCGGTGCGCCTCTCATCGCTCACCGGCGATCTCTGGTCGAAAATCAAACATCTTACCAAACGCACCCCGGCACCCTACGACGCCTACTTCGATTCGGTGACCATGATGGCGCCGCTCTACTGCTTGCGCGGAACGCCGCAAGGGCTGGAGTTTTTCGAAACCGCCTACGCCGAATTGCTCGCTAAAGCCGAAGCCGGTATCGGGCCGTTGGAGAAAGAGCGCTTTCGCTACGTTATCGAAGGGCCGCCGCCGTGGCCGCATCTGCGCGCATTTCGCGATATGTTCTCGCGTTGGGACGCCGTCGCAGTCGCATCGACCTACTCCACCGTCGGCGGGCTCTGGGAGTTCGGCTTTACGCACGATCCCGACCATCCGTTGGAATCGATCGCGCGCCACCTGTTGGAATGGAACCTTACCAACCGCAATTTCCTCCAGCGTTACGAACAGATCGAACGCTATCTCGAGGAGTGGAATGCAAACGCGCTGGTCATTCACTCGGTAAAGAGCTGCCGCCTCTTCTCGGCCGGCCAGGGCGATATGCGCGAATACTTCACCAAACGCGGCGTTCCGACGCTCTTGGTGGAATCCGATCTCGAAGATCCGCGCTATTTTTCGGAGGCGCAAATGCGCAACCGTATCGATGCATTCTTTGAATCCATCGCTCATCGCCCGACGCGAGAGGGAGCATCCGTATGAAATACGCAGCGGGGATCGATGTCGGATCGACCCAGACCAAGTGCATCATCATCGACGAAAACAAAAAAATCGTCGCGCGCGCGCTCACCGACACCGGCGCGAACATCACGCGCGCCGGCGAGCGCGGCTACGAAGCGGTGCTCGCCGCGGGCGGCATCGCGCGCGAAGACGTGCTCTGCGTCGTTGGAACCGGTTACGGCCGCTTCAAAGTCTCGTTCGGCGATCTGCAGATCACCGAGATCACCTGCCACGCCAAAGGGGCG
>DAIBFU010000156.1:0-2376 GCA_027422105.1 Vulcanimicrobiota bacterium
GCATTGGCAACAACACCACGCCTCGACCGGCATCGTAAATGCGATCCGACATCACCACGAACGCTTCGACGGACGCGGCTATCCCGACGGACTCGCCGGTGACGCGATCCCGCTCTGGGCGCGGATCATCTTGATCGCCGATTGTTACGACGCGCTCACCGAGACGCGCGCCTATCGCCCGCCGCTTGCGCACGATGCGGCGATGTCGGTAATGGCCGAGGAGCGCGGAAGCGTCAGCGATCCGGAGCTCTTCGACGTCTTCGCGCGGACGATCGAAAACAGCCCGTGGCGGGCCGGAGCGCCCGCGCAGAGCGAATAGCGTTCGGGGCGATTAGTGCGCCGGAAAGCGCTGCTCGCGGACCTCGCGAGCGTACTCCGCAAGCGCCTCGGTCGCGGCGGTCCCGAGTTCGGCGAATCGTTTCGCAAACGGCGGTGACTGCGAGTAGATTCCCAATACGTCGTGCAGGACGAGTACCTGCGCGTCGCAGTGAGCGCCGGCCCCGATCCCGACCGTCGGAATCGCGATCGATGCGGTAATCTCCGCCGCGATCTCGCTATCGACAACCTCGAGCACGATCGCGTACGCGCCCGCCGCTTCGACCTTTTTCGCTTGTTCCAACAAGCGCTCGCGGTTTGCGCGTTTTTTGTACCCGGGGCCGAGCCCGGCGGTCTGCGGCATCACGCCGATATGCCCCATCACCGGAATGCCGGTCGCGGCGATCGCCGCGATGCGGTCGGCCTCCATGCCGCCGCCTTCGAGTTTGACACTGCACGCGCCGCCCTCTTTGACCAAGCGAATAGCGTTGCGCACCGCATCTTCATCGCTGACGTGATACGAACCGAACGGCATATCGACGATGATATGGGCGCGGGTCGTCCCGCGCACGACGGCTTGCGCGTGATGGATCATCACCTCGACGGTGATCGGCGTGGTTTCATCGTAACCTAACACGACGTTCGCGAGGCTGTCGCCGACGAGGATGATATCGATCCCCGCTGCTTCGGCGAAGCCTGCGAATGGTGCATCGTAGGCCGTCACGATCGGGAACGGCGTGCCCTTGCGGCGCCGAACGGCTCCGGCGGTCATGCGGCGCACCGCACGCCCGTGTGCCGGCTCGTATGGGCGCGCCTGATCGCTCGCGCCGTGCGCGGACATCGCTAGCCCGCCATCTTCTCGGCGAGGTGAACGAATGCGCGAACCGGCGTGCCGGTCGGGCCTTTCGCCGACCACGCCGTCTCACCGTCAACGTAGGCGGTGCCGGCGACATCGAGATGCATCCACGGCGTTTTCTCAACGAACGCCTTCAGGAACGCCGCCGCGGTGAGCGTTCCGGCCGGGCGTCCGCCGGTATTCTTGAGATCGGCGATATCGCTCTTCATCGCGTTGCTGTAATCGTCGTAGAGCGGCATGCGCCAGTAGCGTTCGCCGCAATCTTTCACCGCATCAAGAAAGAGCGATGCGAACGCATCGTCGTTGCCGACCGCTGCACTCGCGGCGTGTCCGAGAGCGATGACGCAGGCACCGGTGAGGGTCGCGGCGTCGACGATCTGCGTCGCATTCAGCGAACGCGCGTAGACGAGCGCGTCGGCGAGAACGAGTCGGCCTTCGGCGTCGGTGTTGATGACCTCAATGGTCGTGCCGTTACTCGCGCGGACGATATCGCCGGGTTTCGTGGCTTTCCCACCGGGCATGTTCTCGGTTGCGGGAACGATGCCGACGACGTTGATGTTCGGTTTGAGCGCCGCGATCGCGCCCATCGCTGCGATGACGCCGGCGCCTCCGGACATATCGTATTTCATCTCTTCCATTTTCTCCGGCGGTTTCAACGAGATGCCGCCGGTATCGAACGTGATGCCTTTCCCGACGAGCGCGAGCAGTTTCTCGCTCTTCGGCGCGCCGCGATAGTGCATGACGATAAAGGCCGGCGGCTGCGCGCTGCCCTGCGCGACCGAGAGGAACGAGCCCATTTTTTTCTCGGCCGCCCATGCCGCATCGTGCACTTCAATCTCTAAGCCGTGCGCTTTCGCGACCGCGGTCGCCTCAGCGGCGAGATGCGTCGGCGTCATATCGTTCGCCGGTGTTAACGCTAAGCGGCGCGCGAGGTTGACCGCCTCACCGATGGCGACGCCGCGCTTGAGCCCGCGCGCGATGGCATCGGCGTTGAATCCGTGCGAGAGCAGCAGCGTCTCGGCGATGGCGATCGCACGCTCGGGGGCGCTCTGGTAGGTGCCCGTTTCAAATGAACCGGCGATCGCGCCTTCGGCGGCAAAAGAGGCACAGCGTTCTTCGTCGCCGGCGGCCTGCTGCGGGAAGGCGATAGCGAGTTTGGTCGCACCGCGCTTGCCGAGCGTGCGAACCGCCGTTCCTGCGACCTT
>DAIBFU010000157.1:0-2252 GCA_027422105.1 Vulcanimicrobiota bacterium
CCGATCTCTCTTCGCAAAAGGAGCCACGATGCCCCGGTCGATTATCGAACCTTTCCGCATTAAATCCGTCGAACCGATCCGCATGACCACGCGCGAGGAGCGCGAGGGCTACCTGCGCGAAGCCGCGTTTAACCCGTTCTTGCTGCGCGCCGAAGATGTGCTCATCGATCTGTTGACCGATAGCGGCACCGGGGCAATGAGCGCCGACCAGTGGGCCTCGCTCATGCGCGGCGACGAATCCTATGCCGGAGCGCGCTCGTTCTATCGCTTCGCCGAAACGGTGCGCGAGATTTTCGGCTTCTCGCACGTGCTGCCCACGCACCAAGGTCGCGCGGCGGAGCGCATTCTCTTTACGACGCTCTGTAAACCCGGCGACGTCGTACCGAACAACACCCATTTCGATACGACGCGCGCGCACGTCGAAAACGTCGGCGCCCGTGCGGTCGATCTGCCGATTCCCGAAGGGCGTCTTCCCGCCTCGCTGCACCCGTTCAAGGGCAATATGGATACCGATGCCTTGCGCGCGTTGATCGCCGAGGTCGGTGCGGCGCGCGTTCCGCTGGTCATGCTTACCGTCACCAATAATTCCGGCGGCGGGCAACCGGTCGCGATGGCAAACGTCCGCGCGGTGCACGCGATCTGTCGGGAGCACGGTATTCCGCTCTACATCGATGCGTGCCGATACGCGGAGAATTGTTGGTTCATTCGCGAACGCGAACCCGAATTTGCGGGGCGCTCGCCGCGCGAAATTGCGCGCGAACTCTTTTCCTATGCCGACGGCTGCACGATGTCGGCGAAAAAAGACGGGCTCGTCAATATCGGCGGCTTTCTTGCAAGCAACGACGCCGCGCTTGCGAGTGCGGAATCGCGTTTGCTGATCCTCACCGAAGGCTTCACCACCTACGGCGGCCTCGCCGGACGCGATTTAGAGGCGATGGCAACGGGGCTGAACGAGGCGCTGGAAGAGGATTATCTCAACTATCGAATCGCTTCGACGGCATATTTGGGGCGGCGCCTCACCGAGATCGGCGTTCCGATCGTGCAACCGCCCGGCGGACATGCCGTCTACGTCGATGCCGGGGCGATGCTCGCGCATCTCTCCGCGCGCGAGTACCCCGGGCAGGCCCTCGTCGGCGAACTCTATCTCGAAGGCGGCATTCGCGCGGTCGAGATCGGGACGGTGATGTTCGGTTCGACCGATCCGCTCACCGGAGAGGAGAGCACCGCCCCGCTGGAGCTGGTGCGGCTGGCGATTCCGCGACGGGTCTACACGCAGAGCCATATCGATTACGTCGGCGAGGTCTTCGAGGATCTCTATCGTCGGCGCGAGCGGATCTCCGGCTTGAAGATGCTCTGGCAGGCGCCGCCGCTGCGGCATTTCACCGCGCGCTTCGAGCGGCTTCACCAGGGGAGCCCTTTATCGGAAGGAGCATCCGGGCTCAAACCCTAACCGGGAAAGGCTTTCGGAGCCGTCGGCTCCGTGTGCTTTCTCACCCGTCATCCTACTGGAGCCCACTATGCTCGTTTTTCGACGCCTAGTCACCGGCGCCGCTGCGATTGTCGCAGCACTCTCGCTTGTGGCATGCGCGGGCGGATCGGTCGCGACCGTAAATGGCCAATCGATCAGCCGCCAAACCTTCGATAAAAAACTCGAAGCCAGCCCTACGGCTCGCGGCGTGTTGCAGCAACTGGTTTTGCAGACACTGCTCGACCAGTACGGTCAACGCCACGGCATCAACATCACGAAGGAGCAAGTCGCGCAGCGTGAGGCTGAGATTGCGGCAAACTATCCGCCGGGCTCGTTCCAGCGCCAATTGGCGGCGAACGGCTTAACCGAGCACGACCTGCACCAGATCATTCGCCAGCAGCTCATCATCGATGCAGCGGTCGGCAAGAACGTGCAGATCTCCGAATCGCAGATTGCGGCGTTCTTCAACAAGAATCACGCGCAGTTCGATACGCCCGAGCAAATTAAAGCGCGTCACATTCTCGTCACCGATCTTGCGACCGCGCAGAAGATCGAAGCCGATCTCAAAGCCGGCCAGCACTTCTCGGCGCTCGCCAAGCAGTACTCGCAGGATCCGGGCAGCCGCGATAAGGGCGGCGAACTCGGTTGGTTCGGCCCGAACCAGATGGTGAAGCCCTTCGAAGCCTACGCGTTGACCGGCAAGATCGGTGCGATCAGCCCGCCGGTGCACTCGCCCTTCGGCTGGCACATCATTCAGGTGCAGGCACGCAAGCCCGCGGTGAAA
>DAIBFU010000158.1:0-2215 GCA_027422105.1 Vulcanimicrobiota bacterium
CCCGCAGGGATGCCCGATATCGACCAGGCGCACGAAGCGGCGCTCGCCGCCCTCCGCCATACGGCCGCGCACGTTCTTGCGTACGCGGTGCAAGATTGCTTCCCCGACGCCAAGCCGACCATCGGCCCAGCGATCGAGAACGGCTTCTATTACGATTTCGACCGCGCGACGCCGTTTACGCCCGAGGATATCGAGCGTCTCGAAACGCGCATGCGCGAGATCGTCGCCGCAAACTATCCGATGACCGGCGAACGCGTGACGCGCGAGCAAGCGATCGCCAGATTCAAGGGAAACCCCTACAAAGTCGAACTCGCCGAGGGAATTCCCGAGGGCGACCCGATCACGCTCTACACGATCGGCGAATTCACCGATCTTTGTCGCGGTGGACATGCCGAGAGCACCGGCGATCTTCACGCGCTGAAACTCACCTCGGTTGCCGGCGCCTACTGGCGCGGCGACGAGAACAACGCGATGCTGCAGCGCATCTACGGCACCGCATGGCCGACGCAAGAGCAACTCGAGTCGTACCTCGCACAGGTCGAGGAGGCACAGAAGCGCGACCATCGCAAGCTCGGTGTCGAACTCGATCTCTTCTCTATCGAAGAAGAGGCCGGCGGCGGCTTGATTTTCTGGCATCCGAAGGGAGCGACGGTGCGCGGCATCGTCGAGCAATTCATTCGCGAAGGGTTGCGCGAGCGCGGCTATCAACCGGTCGTCACCCCGCATATCGTCAGCGAACGGCTCTACGCGATCTCCGGCCATCTCGACAACTACGCGCAGAATATGTTCGGCCCGCTCGAAGTCGAGGAGCAGCGCTTCCGCCTCAAGCCGATGAACTGCCCCGGACACATCCTGATCTATCGCGATAAGCCACGCTCGTACCGCGAGTTACCGATTCGCTACTCCGAATTCGGAACGGTCTACCGCTACGAACGCAGCGGCGTGCTGCACGGTCTGACGCGCGTGCGCGGCTTCACGCAGGACGACGCCCATCTCTTCTGCACCCCCGAACAACTGCAATCGGAGTTCGAACAGACGCTCGACGAAGCGTTGCGACTCATGGATGCGTTCGGTTTCAACGACTTTCAGTACGTTCTCTCCAAACGCGAAGCGAAGGAGCGGGTCGCGACCGACGAAATCGCCGAAGAGGCGATCCGCGCCGCCTTGGCAAGTAAAGGGGTGGCGTATGAGATCGATGACGGTGGAGGTGCGTTTTACGGACCAAAACTCGATATCAACGTCCGCGACGCGATCGGGCGCAAATGGCAGCTCGGAACGGTCCAGGTCGATTTCGTGCTCCCGCAACGCTTCGATCTTCAATACCGCGGTAGCGATGGAAACGAACACGTGCCGGTGATGATCCACCGCGCGCTGGCCGGATCCATGGAGCGTTTTTTCGGTATCCTTATCGAGCACTACGGCGGCGCATTCCCGACGTGGCTCGCACCGATTCAAGCCGTCGTTGCGCCGATCTCCGAGCATCAGCTCGACTACGCGCGTTCGGTCGCTCGCTCGCTCCACGAACGGGGCTATCGCGTGCAGGTCGACGAAAGCAACGAGAAGATCGGCTACAAAATTCGCCACTGGAGGACGCAACGCGTGCCGTATATTCTCGTCGTCGGGAAACAAGAGTTTGCCGACGGCACCGTTAACGTCAACCAACGTGGTGTCGAAACGAAACGCACGATTACCCCGCAAGCCTTCGCCGAGGAACTCCGGCTCGAGATCGAGGCACGGCGCTGATGAACGCTAGAACGATCGCAGTCCCGGTCGCCGCGGCGCTCGCGCTCCTGCTCGGCGCGTGCTCGGGGAATTTTGCAAGCGGCGGCACCCAAACACCGGGATTTACCCCGCAGGGGGCGCCGGTGCCGACACCTGCCGTGAACCCGAGCGCCTCGCCGGGGCAGCATCCGCTGCCGTCGCCGACGCCGCCGCCGGGCGATACGGTGAGCTACCCCATCGCGCAGGCCGCCGCTGGGCTGCGCTGCCCGCAGAGCAAGGGATTCAGTTGCGTCGTCGCCTTTAATCTCCCGACCCCGAGCCCGAGCCCCAGCGGCTCGCCTCCCTCAGGCAAATCGGCGACGCACGCCTCGCCGACGCCGAGTCCGACGCCCTCGCCGACCCCCACTCCAACGGCGAGTCCATCGCCCGCGCCGCATGCATCGGGCGCGCCGACTCCGCACGCGAGCGCAACCCCGGCGGGGGCGCAGATCAC
>DAIBFU010000159.1:0-2202 GCA_027422105.1 Vulcanimicrobiota bacterium
GGAGATGACGCTCATGATCGGCATTAGCTGGATTGTCCTTTACGGGCGATGGGTGGAAGCGGAGGAAGCGCGTTGCGTGCGATCGATGCGCTGCGCGGCGCGAGGGGAGCGAGCGGAGCGATTGCTCCGGTGAAGAGTACGCGTGAATCGCGCCGAGTCGTCGGCGCGGCCTGAGGAGCGGTTGTCGGAGTGGAGGTTTCGGGAATACTCGGCAGGCCCTCGGGGACCCCTTCCATCTCCTCGCTTGTGTCGTTTTCGACCGAGCGGTCGGTCGCATACGAGCGCCCGCGCCAAGAACGGCGCCGGTATCCATAGGAGCTCGCGCCACGTTTCTTCCCGGTGAAAAACATCCACAGCAACAGAACGCCGATAAACGGTAAGAAATGCCCCACGAGAGGCTTCTACCGCAGAAAATCGGCTTTGTTACGCCCTGACGCGGTCGAGCAGGTGGAGAAATGAACCCTGCACGCTCCCGCGCTGCATTCCCATGCGCAGCGAAGCACCCGTCGCGTCGCTGCATTCGAAGAGTGCCTCGGCCGCCGATTCGCTCGCGACGCTTGCGAAATGAAACTCGTGCCCACGAAGGCTCGCACCTGCGCTCGCAAAGGGCATCTCGACGAGCGTACGCACCTCGCGATACCCGAGATGCAGACGTGGACGCGCATACGAGAATTGCAGCGGCAGAAAACCGAGCATCGCATGTTCGACTGCATCGCGGTCGGCGAGCCTCTCTCCAAGAACCATGTAGCCGCCGCACTCGCCGTAGATCGCCGCATCACGCGCACGCGCCGCCTCCATACCGGCGCGAAAATTCGCGGCAGCAGCGAGCCTGTCGGCATGGAGTTCGGGGTAGCCGCCGGGAAGATAGACCGCATCGGCGTCGGCGCTCGGCCCTTCATCGGCAAGCGGCGAAAATCTCGACAGATGCGCCCCGGCGCGCCGCCACCCGTCGGTAATATGCGCGTACGAAAATGCGAATGCGCAGTCGTCGGCGACGGCGATATGCGAGCCGAGCGGCGCGAGCGGAGGTTCGTGCGACACAGCGAGATCGCGAAGCGGCGCGGCGAGTTGGAGCAATGCATCGAGATCGAGTTGTGCCTCGCATGCGGCGGCGGCAGCATCGAGAAATCGTTCGAGGTCGTGATGCTCGCGTGCTTGCACGAGGCCGAGATGGCGTTCGGGAAGAGCGAGCGCAGCGTTCGAAACAAGCGCACCGAGGCTGCGAATCCCAATCGCCTCAAGCGACGGAACGATCGTCGCGGCATGCCCGGCCGAGCCGACACGATTGAGAATCGCTCCGCAGACGCGCAGCTCCGGGTCGTAGCGCGCGAGCCCGAACGCGACCGCTGCGGCGGTCGTCGCCTGCGCCGCAACATCGAGTACCAACACGATCGGCAGATCGAGTCGCTTCGCAAGATGCGCGCTCGATCCGACGCCGTCGCGCGCGCCGTCGAAGAGCCCCATCACCCCCTCGACCAACACGATATCGCTCTCGGCGGCGACCGCTGCGAGCTCCGAGCGTAGCGTCTCCTCGCGCATTCCCCAGAGATCGAGCGTCGCGGATCGACGCCCGCAGGCGACGGCATGAAAGGCCGGATCGATAAAATCCGGACCGACTTTCGCCGCACCGACGCGCAGGCCGCGGTTACGCAACGCGCGGAGAAGCCCTAAGGTCAGCGTCGTTTTTCCGCTTCCCGATGCGGCGGCGGCGAGTAGGAGCGCGCGTGCGTTCATCGGCAGAGGCTATAGCCCGGCGCGGGCACCTTCACCTCCGAGAACGGCAAAAGGAGCCGCAGGGGCTCCTTTTGCTAACAATGGTGCGCAAGACTGGACTCGAACCAGCACGAGATTGCTCCCGCTAGCCCCTCAAGCTAGTGCGTCTACCAATTCCGCCACTTGCGCACGAGGGCTCCGCGACTATACGGCCTAGCGCATCCCCGGGTCAAGGGCATCGCGCAGACCATCGCCGATAAAGTTGATCGAGAGCACCGTCAGCAGGATACCGATGCCCGGAAAGACCGCCGCCCACCACGCGTTCTCGACGTTCACCTGCGCCCCGGTGAGCATGTTCCCCCACGAAGCGGTCGGGGGCTGAATCCCCATGCCGAGAAACGAGAGGGTCGATTCGAGCACGATCACGTTGGCGACGTCGAGCGTCGCCTGCACGATGATCGGCGCGACCGCGTTCGGCAGCAGGTGGCG
>DAIBFU010000160.1:0-2184 GCA_027422105.1 Vulcanimicrobiota bacterium
ACATTGAGCGCCCAGTTGCCGTAGCCGCCATAGATTTCGTCGAAGACTCCGGCGGCAACATCTTCGATCCGTGCGTCGATGCCGTGAAAGCGCAAGAGCATCGCAAGCGATGCCGGGCTACACCAACCGTTCTCGCCGTCGACGATGTATTGCGATTGCAGCGGAACGTCGTGGATGCGCGCGCCGCCGGCATACGGGAGCGAGGGCGGTCGTTCGCTCGGGGTTGCAAGCGCGAGGCTCTGCAAGCCGCCGGTATCGGTGCGCACCACGACGGCATCGAAGGGGACGTCGCTGCGGATAATATCGGTGAGCACACTGACGCCGAGCAAATTACAGGGAAAGGAACGGCGCGACTGCGGCGACCAACGCGCGAACGGAAGCCAGGGGCTGACGCTCGCCGCTCCGCTGCGTAACGAAAATGCAATCTCACCGTTCTCGGCAAAGGTGTTCCATGAGAGCAGCGCCTCGCGCGCCGGTTCGCAGCGCAGCGTGGTCGTTGACGCGGTGTTGGTTACGAGTGTGAAGCCGACGGCACGACCTCCCATTGCCACGCATTCCACGAATCGCCGATGAAGGATGCGGGAATATAGCCACGCACGCGATCGCTCATGGCGGTTGTCGAGCGCTCCCAATAGACGAAGACCATCGGCACAAGTTGGTGAATACGCTCTTCTTCGCGCTGGTAGAGCTTCTTGCGCAATGCTTGGTTGAAGGTCATCGCGGCGGCCTGCGACGTGGCGTCGACGATGCGGTCGCGCAACCAATTCGTATTTGCACCGTTGGGCGGAATGAAGGCGCTGTTCCACGAGCCGCTGTTGTCGGGGTCGGGGCCGTTGGTATCGATGCTCCACTCCATATCGTAATGGCCGCTGTAGATCGGCCCATTCTGCGCGAAGAGAAAACTCGGCGGAAAGTTCCGAATGCGGAGATCGATGCCGAGCTTGTGCAGCATCGCTTGCATCAACACCTCGGCGCGTTCGTTCGATTGGAGGTTACTGCCGCTGATAATCGTCAGAACCAGTCGCTTTCCGTCGCGCGTGCGAATCCGGTGGCCCGAGCGTCGCCAACCTGCGGCGCGCAACAGCGCTGCGGCGTGGGCGGGATCGTAGGGATAGGGAGCGATCTTCGGTGCCGCCCACGACTCGGGAAAGATATCGGAGACCGCGGCCAGGTCGACGCCGTGATAGATGGTATCGCGCACGCGCTTCCAGTCGATGCCTTCGGCGATCGCGAGCCGCACGCGCACGTCGCGCAGGATGGGGCGACTGCAATTAAAGCCGAGGTGCCGCCAATTCGCGAGCAAGGTGTGCACGACGCGAATGCCGGAGATCGATGCGAGTTCCGGAATCTGCGTCGTGCCGACCGATGGATCGACATCGATCTCGTGCGTGCGTAACGCGTTGAGCATCGAGTTGGCATTTGGAATAACGACCCAGCGAACGTGCGCGAGTTTCGGCTTCCCGCGGAAGTAGTAGGGATTGGCGGCGAAGGTCAGCGAGGAGCCATGGTGCCAATCCTTGAGGATGAACGGCCCGCTCGAAAGCGGTGCATTGTTAAACGAGGCACGATTGAGGCTCGGGAGCTTTGCAAGCAGGTGCGCGGGAAGCGGAGGATAGCCCGCGCCGCCGATGGCGAAGATGCCGAGAAATGCTGCCATCGGATGTTTGAGGTGGATGACGATCGTGTGACGCGTCGGAGCGCTCGCTGAAGCGATATCGTCCCAAGCGTAGCGCGTCTTCACGTTATTGCGCGGATTGAAGACGGCGTGATAGGTGAACATCCAGTCGCGCGCGTCGAGCGGCGCACCGTCGGCCCAGCGCACGCCGTGGCGCATATGGATGGTGATCGTTTTCCCATCGTCGCTGATGCCGCCGTTGTGAATCGTCGGCACCTGCGTGGCGAGATCGGGAATGTAATCGCCGCGAGCATTGTAGCGCAGGAGATAACTGTAGAGCATCCCGTCGGCGAGGTCGCTCGCCGCTGCTTCGCCGAAGAGCGGGTTGAGATTGTCGGGTTCGTCGGGTTCGCCGAGGCGCAACGTATGCGGCGGCGGAAGAGTCGCGGCGCAGCCGACGAAACCGCACGCGAGCACGGCGATACAGAGTGCAACGAAGAGCCGCTTCATGCGGTACGTGCCTCGCGTTTGCGCAGCGAACCTGCGATCTCGGCATAGAAGGCGTCGGC
>DAIBFU010000161.1:0-2139 GCA_027422105.1 Vulcanimicrobiota bacterium
TCGGATACGCGCCGAAGGCGGGAGCGCGCGCAAGCGATCGGGCACTCGCGGCGGCATTCGTGAAGCAGTACGCACGCGAAGCTGCGCGCGGTGACGTTCCGGCCTACGAAGCGATCCGGCTCTCGGCGACCAATCCTCTCGTGCAGGATCGAGCATTAGGAGCGATCGTCGACGCGATCGCGCGAAGCGATGCGTGGAGCTCGACGGCCATCTTCATCGCGCCTCGTCAGGCGATCGGCGCGACCCGCACCGATCCGAAACATAGCTTTGCAGTCATCGTCTCGCCCTATGCAAAACGCGGCTTCCTCGGGCATGCGCACGCAAATACGGCGAGTCTTCTAAAAACCGAAGAAGAGATTCTCGGGCTCCCGGCGCTCTCGTTAGGCGATCTCCTGGCCTCCGACTTAGCGAACTATTTTACGTCGAACCTCGATGTATCGGCCCCTGAAATTCGAACGAACGAAAGGATGCAACGATGAGCGGCAACGTTCAACTCAGTTACGGTCCCCGACTGATCGGAACGCCGACGGGAATGTTGCGTCGCGCCGCATTGGTGCGCCCGAGCGCCGCAATCGAACGCGCGCTTCCGTTAGCCTCCGAACCGTCGGCGATCTATGCGCGGGCGCTCGAACAGCATGACATTTTGCGAAAGCTGCTCCTTTCGTTCGGCGTTGAAATTATCGAAATTGCCGGCTCCGCACTCGACCCGTTAGAGAGCGCGGTTGCGCAGAGCGCGCTCTGCCTCGAAGATGGCGTCGTCATCATGCGCCCCAGCGTGATGGAGCGTCGCGCGGCGGTCGACCGTACTCGAGCCGCCTTTGCCCGCGCCGAGATTCCCATTGCGGGGCATATTGCCGCGCCGGCGTTTTTCAGCGGCGATGACGTGATGCTGCTCGGCGCTCGTGCCTACATCGCCGTCGGTGCGCTCAGTAACGAACTCGGGCGACGCGGCATGGCTTCGTTACTCACCGCGCATGGCTATCATTGCACGCATGTAGAGATCGCGCCGAAAAGCTTCTCGCTGCGTTCGGTCGTTGCGCCGATCGCCCCGGACACGGTTGCGTTCGTCGACGATGCCGTCGATGCGGCGGCGTTCGCCGATCTCCATCGCATCATTCTGCCGCGTGGCGAAGAGCGTGCCGCAGGGATGATGCTGCTCAACGAGCGCCACGCCTTAGTCGACATACGATATCGTGAATCGCTGCGCATCCTCAGCCGTGCCGGAGTAAGCATCGATGCCTTTGATTGTTACGAATTCACGAAGATCGGCATGACGCCCGCGTCCTTGGTTCTGGCGGTAGCGCGATCGTGAGTGAAGGCATGCGAGTCGCGATTCTTTCCGATATTCACGGGAATCTCGTCGCGCTCGATGCCTGTCTTGCCGATCTTGCGTCGCAGGGGGGAGCCGATGCAATTGTCGCAGCCGGCGATCTCTGTGCCGATGGGCCGCGCCCGCGGAAAGTGCTTCAACGTCTCTCCGAAGTCGGCGCGCAGTGCGTGCGCGGCAACACCGACCGCTATCTTGCGATGCCCGGCGAAGAACGTTTCGAAGGCGAAGAGGCGCGTTTAGCGTGGACGCGCCGCGAGCTTGGTGAGAAGTGGCTCTCGTGGTTGCGCGATCTTCCATTTGCGCTGCGTATCGGGGAATCGCCCGACGAACTGCTCGTCGTCCATGCAAACCCCGCCAACGATGACGAACATCTCTGGCCCGATGCCGACAATGCAACGCTGGAGCGGATGATCGGCTCCGAGGCGGCATCGGCGATCGCTTTCGGGCACCTCCATCTACCGTACGTGCGCTTGTGGCGCGGAAAGTTGTTGGTCAACGTCGCCTCGGCCGGACTGCCGAAAGACGGCGACCCGCGCGCGTGTTACGCGATTCTAACCTTGCGTTCGGGCGGCTGGCAAGTGAAGCATCGCCGCGTTGAATTCGATGTGAAACGGGTCGCCATGCAACTCGCGGAGTGCGGTATTCCGGGAAGCATGCGGTTGGTCGCGACGCTGCGCCGGCATCGTTATAAACGTTTGACCAGTATTATCCCGTGAGTGCATCCGCGTTACGGATCGACGGGCTCGTCAAGCGCTACGGCGATTTTGTCGCCGTCGACGGTATCTCCATGGATGTACCGCAGGGCGCCT
>DAIBFU010000162.1:0-2122 GCA_027422105.1 Vulcanimicrobiota bacterium
GACAAGCGGGCTGACAAGCGGGCTGACGAGGCGTAACACTCGGGCGCGAGGGCGGTAGTACCCCCTGAAAGGAAACATCGCGAGGCACATGGTGGCGGAGGCAACGAGCGACGAAGCACTCGTCGGTCTCGTTCGAGCGGGGGACCGCGAAGCGTTTGCGGGGTTGGTGGAGCGCTACAAGCGCGGCATCGCCAACTTTATCGGCGCCTCGGTTCGCAACTCGTCGGATGCAGCCGATCTCACGCAGGAGACCTTCCTGCGGGCGTACGCGCACCTGGGATCCTTCAACCCCAGCCTCGGCAAGTTCTCGACCTGGATCTACCACATCGCCCGCAACGTCGTGCGCACGCACCTGGGAAAACAGCAGCGGCGCCCGGCCACGCAGGAGATGCCCGAAGACCAAACGCTCGAAAACTTTATCGCCGACTCCTCGCGAGATTCCGATCCAGCCGAAGGCATTCTCCGCAGCGAGGCCGAGCGCGAATTGCGCGCGGCGCTAGCGGAGCTGCCGGAGAGAACGAGGACCGTCTTGGCACTGCGCTACTTCGACAACCTAGAATATCACGCGATCGCCGGTGCGCTCGGGCTCTCGCTCGGAAACGTCAAAACGCTCATCCATCGCGGAAAAATCGCGCTCGCGCAACGTATGCGCAACCGTGAAAACGTCGCTCTCGACACCGTCAAAGCCAAAGGAGGCTACCGTGCGCTGCTCCTCGTGTAGTAACGATCTCGATCGTTATCTGGAAGGGACGCTCTCGCCGGCGCGCATGCGCGCCATGGCCGAGCATCTGCGTACGTGCGACGAATGCCGCGCAACGCTCGACGAACTCAAAGTGATCGACGCTTTGCTCGCGACGACCGCCCCAGTCGATCTCGCTCCGAACTTCACCTACGCCGTTATGGCCGAAGTGCGAACGATGCCGCAACCGCGCGCGTTCCGCTTCTCGCATTGGGGATTGCTGACGGTCTATACCATCGGCGCGTGGGTCGCGCTGGTGGCGTTCTGGCTCTTCGCCCGCGAAACCGCGACGGCGACGCTCGCCTCGGCTTCGAACAACGCGATCGCCGCGACGGGCTCCACCTTCGCCGCGCTCACCGCGGGCATGCACGCGCTCGCGCCGTACGCACCCTTCGTGGTTATTTCGGTGTTGCTCGTTATGGCCATCGACGCCGCATTCTTCGGCGCCATCTTCTTTTACCAGCGGCGCATTCGGCCGCACGTGCTCGCCACCATTGCCATCCGGGAGGAACGCTAACATGCGTCTCGTTCGCACGCTCGTCGTCGGCATCGTCGCCGCCGCCGGCCTACTGCTCGCCCCGCACGCTGCGGCCGCGAGCACCTACGCCGACGACAACGGCAATGTGTACATCGGGAAAGACGTAACGATCGCACCGGGACAAGTGGTCCACGGCGATCTCACGGTAATCGGCGGCAACGCCGATATCAAAGGCACCGTCGAACGCGATCTCACCGTGCTCGGCGGCGGCGCGACCATCGAAGGCAGCGTCGGACGCGACGTAACGGTGCTCGGCGGATCGTTCACGCAGATGCCGGGCGCGCACGTCGGCCGACACATTACGACGATCGGGCTCGGACACGGCATCATGCGCATCCTTCCCAGCATCGGCGTCGGCTCGGGCACCGGCACCGCGACGGTGCACACGCTCAACCCGTTCGGGTTATCGATCGTGCCGTGGCTCGCAGGCGGAAAAATTCTCGGCGACTTCTTGGTCCTCATCGCGTTCCTCATCTTCCCGATGCGCGCGCGCTTGGCGATGGAACGCTTGGAACGCCACCCCGGCCTCGCAACGGCAGTCGGCTTGGGCGCATGGATTGCGGTGCTGCCGCTCGGCTTCATGTTGCTCATTACGATCGTGTTGAGCCCGCTCATTCTCGTCGAGGTGCTCGCGATCGTCGTCGCGCTGCTCATCGGCAAAGCGGCGCTCGCATTGATTATCGGGAACCGCTTGATGGCGATGACGAACGCGAAGGTCGATCCCTCGCCGCTGCTCGCACTGGTGATCGGGCTCGTGTTGATCACCGCCGCGGAGTTGGTGCCGATCGCGGGATTCCTGGTCTCGATGTTGGTGCTGCTCGTCGGCGTCGGCGCGACCTTGCTCT
>DAIBFU010000163.1:0-2116 GCA_027422105.1 Vulcanimicrobiota bacterium
GGGATCGCCGGACGAGCGACTAGAGACGAAAATACCGAAACTACTAGGTCAAATGCACTAGGCCGCGCTGGAGCGCGATGACGACCGCTTCGGCGCGCGAGTGGGCGCCGAGCTTCTGCAGCAGGTTGCCGACGTGGTTGCGGACGGTCGCGGGGGCGAGCTGCAGCTCCGCGGCGATCGCCGCGGTGCGGAGCCCTTGCGCGAGCAGGCGCAGCACGTCGCGCTCGCGCCCGGTCAGCGGGACGGCGGGCAGCACGGGCTTCGGCGGGCTCGGTTGCCGCTCGCGCGGCATCCCGTCGGCGATGCGCTTGAGGTGGCGCGCGGCGACGCTCTCGCAGAGCAGGTGCAGGGCGACCGGGCGCCCGCGCTCGTCGGCGACGACGCAGGTCACCGCGTCGAGCCAAAGATCGCTGCCGTCGGGGTGCGCGATGACGATCTCGAATCGGCGCGGCGCGCGGAACTGCGCGCAGCTCTTCTGGATCGCGCAGCCGGGCATGCAGAGGTGCCCCCCCGAGGGAGTGCGCCCGGCGAGGACTTCGTGGCAGGGGCGCCCGAGCGCATCGGCCTCGGAGCGACCGAGCAGCGCGGCGGCAGCGCTATTCCAGAGTACGATCGTTCCGTTCTCGTCGATGCCGACAAGCGCGTCACCGCTCTGCCCGAAGTTCAGCGCCATCGCTTACTGCGCCGAGGCGAAGAGCCGATTGCGTTCGCGCTCGAGACGGTCGGCGGTCTCGATCGCTTCGGAGCATTCGTTCGCGTATTCGTGAATGAGTTCGGCCATCTGCATGTAGTCGCCGTACATCGCATAGGCGCGCTGCGCGGCGGCGCGCGATTCTTGTTCGGCATCGCCGAGCGTCGTGCTGGCCGCAGCAACGAAGCCGCCGATCCGCTCGAACGCCGCTTGCGCCGCGCGCGCGTGCCGCCCGCTCGCTTCGGCTTTGCTGACGTCGGAGGCAATCGCTCCGGCGGTCGTCTTGCTGCGTTTATCGAGATCGGCGAGTACCGCGCGAATCTCTTGCGTCGAAGATTTCGTCTTGTCGGCGAGCTTGCGCACTTCGGTGGCGACGACGGAGAAGCCGCGTCCGTGTTCGCCGGCGCGCGCCGCTTCGATGGCGGCGTTGAGGGCGAGCAAATTCGTTTTATCGGAGACCGCGCGCACCAGCCCGACGATATCGACGATCTGATTCATCGACTTGGCGAACTTCCCGAGCGCATCGCGGCTCTGCATCGCCATCGTCGCCAGCGCATCGATGGTGGAGAAAAGACGTTCGACGATACGGTCGGCATCGCCGAGCTGCGCTTGCGCCTGCGCGCAGCGCTCGCCGAGCGACGCAAAGCGATCGGCGAGGCCGTTGCTCGTCTCGGACATGCCGTGCGATTGCCCGGCCAAGCTGCGCAGCGAACTGACGATCTCGGTCTGCGCGTTCTTGCCGATGCGCCCTGCGGAATTGCGCACCACCGCAACCGAGGTATCGATCGCGCGCACGACTTCGTCGACGGAAAACGCGCGCGTATGCCGCGCATCGATCGAGGCGCGCGCGTTGCTCCACGCGTGGAGCTCCCGCGAGAGCAGCGCTTGATAGATATCGGGTGGGAAGAGCGGCTCCATGCGCTCCCAGACGAAGGTCGCGGTCTCGATGAATTGTTCGCGTTCGCTATCGGAGAAGCGATGCACCTCGAGGTGACGCTGTAACTCCGCGAGCGCGTCGGCCTCTTGCTCTGCGGCGATCGCGCGGTGGAGATTGCGCGCTTCGGCGAAGGCTTGGTCGAGCGCTTTGCGATCTTCGGGCGCGAGCTGGCGCAACCGATCGGAGTTCCCGAGAACGATCTGCGTGTTGTAGGCATGCGCCGTCAGCGTGAGGTAGCGCTGCCCTTCGTAGAGTTTCGCGCCGACGATATTGGCGAGCGGATTCTCTTGCGCGTCGATCTCTTTAGCGACGAGTGCATCGTGGACGCGCCCGAAGGGAATCACTTTGGGAATCGAACCGAAGGCGTGCATGAGCGCGAGATAGACGACGGAATCTTGAATGCGCACGCGCATGCGCTTGAGATCGTCGGGCTGCACGACCGGGTGCAGCGAATTGGTGAAGTGGCGCATCCCGTTTTCGAGAAAACC
>DAIBFU010000164.1:0-2111 GCA_027422105.1 Vulcanimicrobiota bacterium
GGGAAATGACGACGAAAATCGTGCAAGGGTTCGAGGCGCTGCGCGCCCTTGAGGGCACCGAGCTCCTCTCGGCGCCCTGGCTGCGGATCGACCAGCGACGGATCGATGCGTTTGCCGAATGCACCGAGGATCGGCAGTGGATTCACGTCGATCCGCGTCGCGCCGCCGAGGGACCGTACGGCGGCACGATCGCGCATGGATATCTCGTGCTCTCGCTGCTCCCGGTGCTCTGGCACCGTAGCTGCAGCATTCGCGGAACGGGCGCGGCGCTGAATTACGGGCTCGACCGCGTTCGCTTTCTCGCCCCGGTTCGCTCCGGAGCGCGCGTCCGCGCGCGTTTTAAGATCGAGAGCGTTCGCGCCGCCGGCTCCGGCCTGCGCGTCGCGCTGCACGTCACGATCGAAGCGTTCGGAAGCGATGAGCCGGTCTGCGTCGCCGACGCGATCTTCTTCTATCGCGCCGCCGCGACTACGAGCGCGCAAGCAACGCATCCCAACGGCGCAACTCGCCGATCGGTCGGTGCTCCTCGCCGGGCTCGGCGATCTTCCAACGCGCGATAACCTCGCGTTCGATTGCAGCAAAGCGATCCGCGAGCGCACCGTTCGAGTTTTCGTCGAGCGCCTGCTCGATGCTGACGAAGATCGCATCGTTCTCGCGCGCGATGTGATCGCGCAGAAATTCGACGAACGCCCGCAATTCGGAGAGCCCGCTATCACCCCGTCCGCGCGCGCAGCGGACGGCGCGCACCAACGTGCGCCCCTCGGTATGCTGCTCGTTTAACAGCAGCGCAAAGCTGCTCAGCCACGGGTGCTCGTCGGTCGTTCCGAAGAGCGCGCGTTCTTCTTTTCCATGGTGGTTCGCATCGATAAAAATTTCGACGAACGCCAGCAAATCTTCGATATACTCTGCCGACAGCTCGCCTGCAGCCGAGCATCGCCGCTCGAAATTCGCGAAAACTTCGAGAATGCGGCGGTGCTCGTCACGGAGTATGGAGAGCGCTCCGCTCACGCGGCACTCTTCTCCATCCGTCGTTTCGAGAGCAGCGCTGCACCGAGTGCCCCAGCCATCTCGGGCTGCGCCGCGCAGTTGATCTTCACGTTGAGCGCTTCTTCTAACGCGCGAATCATGCCGGCTTGGTATCCCATGCCGCCGACGAGCGTCACCGCTTCTTCGATGCCGATGCGTTTGACCAGCAGCACCGCGCGTTCGGCGAGCGACTCGTGCACGCCGCGCAAGATGTTCTCGCGCGTCTCACCGCGGCTGACGTGATTGATGATCTCCGATTCCGCCAAGACCGCGCAGACGCTCGAGATCGCGACCGGATTCTCGCCGTTCATCGAAAGCTCTCCGACTTCGGCGAGTTGCGTTTCGAGATATTTGGCCGCGCGCTCGACGAAGCCACCGGCACCCGCCGCGCACTTTTCGTTCGACTTGAATTCGCGCACCCGCCCGCCCGGAGCGATCTTCACCGCGCGCGAACTCTGCGCGCCGATATCGAGCACGCAACGCGTCTCGGGAAAGAGCGCCGCCGCGCCGTAGGCTGCAGCCGTGACTTCGGTGAGTTGGAGATCGCGCTCGGGATAGCTCGAGCGGCCGAACCCGGTCGTCGCGATGTAGCGGAGATCGCCGCGCCCCGCGCCGATGCTCTCGAGCGCTTCATCGACGGCACGGTCGACCAGTTCGATCAACGGCGGGCGCGTGCGCACCGCTCGTGCAACGAGTTGGCGCCCCTCCCGATCGATCAGCACCACTTTCGTGCTGCGCGAGCCGAGATCGACTCCGGCGATAATATCCATCTGTCTGCTCCTTTACGACGCGACGGTCGCCGACATGGCGTGTTCGAGTGCGAAGACCGCGGCGCCGATCGCGCCCATGTAATGCGAATCGGGGCTCACGTTGAGCGGCGCGCCGAGTTTTTCTTCGAGCATCTTCACCATGCCGACATTCAGCGAGACGCCGCCGGTGAAGGTATAGCTCGGTTTAAGGCCGACACGCCGAACCAACGCGATCGTTCGCGCGGCGATCGCGCTGTGAATGCCGCCGAGGATATCCTCGGTTTTCTTTCCCTGCGCGACGTACGACATAATATCGGATTCGACGAAGACCGTGCA
>DAIBFU010000165.1:0-2071 GCA_027422105.1 Vulcanimicrobiota bacterium
GCCGGGCAGGAGAGCAGGGCGACGTCGCAGCGCTCGAGCAGCGCCCGCACGGCCGCCTCGGCGGCGGGACGTGGGTCAAACTCTCGCTCCGGAGCTGCATTTTCAATCGAGAGCGCGCGCGCGCCGAGCGCAGCGAAATAGAGATCGAACATCGCCGCGTCGTTGACGTTCCCATAGACCGCTTTTGCTGCCTTCGGCCCCGAGAAGCTCTCGCCACGCGGGTCGTCGATCGAGAGCGAGGCGACCAGCGGCATCGCCGGGAGCGCTTGCAACAGCACGAGTGCGGCGGCAGCGACCTCGCTTCCCCATGCGTGCACGAGATCGTATGCTGCGATATCGGCGCGCGCGCCGACCGGAAAGATACCGACCTCGAAACCCTCCCGTTCGAGCCGGCGCGCCAAAACGCGCATTGCCGCAGTATCGGCATCGGGGTTCGTCAGCGCATCTTCGCGCACGAGCATCGCAATGCGCCCCGAAGAGCCGCCCTGCGGCGCGGGCTCGTGAAGCACGCTGGGGCGTGCGCTGACGGCATCTCCGACGATCGAAATACCGAGCGTGCTCGCCGTCGGCCCATCATCGGGATCGAATGAAACGGTGATCGCCGGCGGCAACGAGACGACGATCGGCAGCGAAGCATCTCCCTGCTCGCCACCGTCACGCAAGACGCGCACGCGCGCCGCAGGGATATCGGCTGCATGCCGCGCGACGGTCACGTCGTACACGCGCGCGCGATCGACGGGCTTCGCGTCGATGTCAAGCCATCGTGCGGCAAACGCGACTGCATCGGCATCACCGAGATCGAGTGCGACTTCCGCGCCCGTGCGCTCCAATGACAGCGCTCCGACCGCACCGCGCGGATCGACGATCGCCGCCTGCTTTCCCGGGCGAATGTGGCGCGCGGCGTATGCATACGGCGCGAGATCTTCGTAGAGCCCAGCATAGGGGACAACTCCGAGTAACCGCATCTCTCGCGCGCGCAGAACCTCGCTGCGATGCCGCGGATCGAAAATCTCCAGGCTCTCCTCGCGCGCTCGCCGGTTGAAAAATTGAACGCGCAGCCAGGGAAAAATCCGTTGCTCGATTCCGTCGGCGCACTGCCGATCGAGCGAGCGAAAATCGAGCGGCCAGAGCACGACGCTGCTCTCCCGTTCGAGCAAACCGGCGACCTCGACTTCGCATCCGTGGGCGATCAACCAACGGTCGTCACGGCGAAAGCCGAGATCGATCGCGCATCGCTGCGTGAGCGACCAGCCCGGCTCGAGCCGTGCGAACGCTAGCATCGACGCATCGATGCCGACGAGCGAACCGGAGCGCGGGACGAGTGCGAATCGTCGGTGGCGATCGTGAAACCTCACGCGTGCTCCTTCTCGATCAGTCGCCGGAGCGCACTGGGGCTCTGGGTTGTAATCTCTGCAATCGAAATGGTTCGCAACTCCCCTTCGAGTTCGTCTTCAACGTCGATCACTTCGATATCGGCGCAGAGCTCCGAGGATATATGCTCCGATGAAAGGATTCGCTCGATGCGGCGCTCGATCGTCGCCGCATCGCACCCGGATGCGAGGCGCAACGTCAGCAACACGTGGTCCTCGGCGCGAAAAGCGCGCACATAGCGGCGAAGGAAGCGGCCGACCGGCTCCCATGCAGTATCGCCGTCGGCGACGTCGGCAAGAAATCGCACGCTCGCCGACGCAAGCGCACTCTTCTGTTCATCCCGAGGCGGCTCGGCGCTCGGGGCCACAGGCAGCGCCGCGAAATGCAACGCTCGCTTGAAACCATTGTAGTAGCCGGGGCGCGGATCGTAGCCATTTTCGGGGAAGGCCGACGGGTACCCCCACTTCGCTGCGAAGTACTTCCAATTCTCCCGCATCGTCGCCCCGTAATCGACGTTGTTCGCGACGAAACTTCGGCTACCGAAGTGGTGAATGAAGGCATCCTCGCAAACGAATATCTTGTAACCCGCCGCGCGTGCGCGCATGCAGAGATCGTCATCTTCAAAATTTCCGACGCCGAATCGTTCGTCGAAACCACCGATCTCATCGATCAAGATTTTCGGCAAACAGAGACAGAACCC
>DAIBFU010000166.1:0-2041 GCA_027422105.1 Vulcanimicrobiota bacterium
CCCTAAGGGGGCCTTTTGGTTTTTTTGCTCGACCGGTGCTCTACATCAGCACGAGATTGCTCCCGCAGCGGAGCGCGCAGCGCGGAGCGGAAGTTCAACGTCCTGGGGTCCCCACGAGCCGAAGGCGCGTGGGGAACGGCAATCTCGTGCTGGTTCGAGTCCAGTCTTGCGCACCAGTTTTACCACTTTGCGGCGTCGACGGCGGCGTCGCTACGGGACTCGTGGTCCCATGACCACTTCGCCCCTAGGCTCCTTGCCCTCGACGCCGCAAAACGGCAAAACAACAAGCATTTTCAATGGGTGCTGCTTCGGCTTGGTTCGAGTCCAGTCTTGCGCACCATGTCTATCGGAAGGAGCCCCTGCGGCTCCTTTTTGTTTTCTCGGAGGTGAAGGCGCCCGCGCCGGGCTATAGCCTCTGCCGATGAACGCACGCGCGCTCCTACTCGCCGCCGCCGCATCGGGTAGCGGAAAAACGACGCTGACCTTAGGGCTCCTCCGCGCGTTGCGTAACCGCGGCCTGCGCGTCGGCGCAGCGAAAGTCGGTCCGGATTTTATCGATCCGGCGTTTCATGCCGTCGCCTGCGGGCGTCGCTCCGCAACGCTCGATCTCTGGGGAATGCGCGAACGAACGCTTCGCTCGGAGCTCGCAGCGATCGCCGCCGAGAGCGATATCGTGTTGATCGAAGGGGTGATGGGGCTTTTCGACGGCGCCCGTGACGGCGTCGGGTCGAGCGCGCAGGTCGCAAAAATGCTCGATCTGCCGGTCGTGGTCGTGCTCGATGTCGCGGCCCAGGCGACGACCGCCGCAGCGGTCGCATTCGGACTCGCGCGCTACGATCCGGAGTTGCGCGTCTGCGGAGCGATCCTCAATCGTGTCGGTTCGGCCGGGCATGCAGCGACGATCGTCCCCTCGCTCGAGGCGATCGGCATTCGCAGCCTCGGCGCGCTCCTTTCAAATGCTGCGCTCGCTCTTCCCGAACGCCATCTCGGTCTCGTGCAAGCACGCGAGCATCGCGAACTCGAACGATTTCTCGATGTTGCGGCCGCCGCATGCGAGGCGCAACTCGATCTCGATGCTTTGCTGCAACTTGCAGCGCCGCTTCCCGATCTCGTTGCGTTGCCTGAAAGCCCGCTCGCGCCGCTCGGTTCGCATATTGCCATCGCCGACGATTGCGCATTCGCATTTTCGTACGCGCATATTACCGAAGGGTGGCGGCGTGCCGGAGCACATCTCTCGACCTTCTCGCCGCTTGCAGATGAAGGGCCGAGCAGCGACGCCGATGCGGTCTATCTTCCCGGCGGCTATCCCGAACTCCACGCCGGCCGGCTCGCCGCCGCCGCGAAGTTTCGTGCCGGAATGGAAGCGGCGCGTGCGCGTGATGCGGCGATCTACGGCGAGTGCGGCGGCTACATGGTGCTCGGAGAATCACTCGCCGATCGCGATGCAGTCGAACATGCGATGCTCGGTTTTCTGCCGTTGCAGTTCTCGTTTGCGCGCCCGCGCCTGCATCTCGGGTATCGCGAGGTGCGTGCGCTCGTCGAGACGCCCTTTGCGAACGCAGGCGCGAGCCTTCGAGGGCACGAGTTTCATTTTGCAAGCGTCGAAAACGAATCGTCGGCTGAGGCACTCTTCGAAAGCAGCGGCGCGACGAATGCTTCGTTGCGAATGGGACTGCAGCGAGGACGGGTGCAGGGTTCCTTTCTCCACTTGCTCGATCGCGCCGGGGCGTAACAAAGCCGATCTTTTGCAGTAGGAGCCCTCGTGGGGCATTTCTTACCGTTCATCGGCGTTCTGTTGTTGTGGATGTTTTTCGCCGGGAAGAAACGTGGCGCTAGCTCCTATGGATACCGGCGCCGTTCTTGGCGCGGCCGCTCGTATGCGACCGACCGCTCGGTCGAAAACGACACGAGCGAGGAGATGGAAGGGGTCCCCGAGGGCCTGCCGAGCATTCCCGAAACCTCCACCCCGACGACCGCTCCTCAGGCCGCGCCGACGACTCGGCGCGATTCACGCATACCCTTCACCGGAGCAATCGCTCCG
>DAIBFU010000167.1:0-2031 GCA_027422105.1 Vulcanimicrobiota bacterium
ATGACTCCCTCCTCCCGAAGCAGGCGCGCCAGCCCCCTTTCTCGGGGCCTTTCTCCTGTAACGAGGGCCTATCGTTGAACGACAAAGAAATCGTCCTTACCCGCGAAGGACTCGCAAAGCTCGAACAAGAGCTTGACGACCTGAAGACCGTACACCGCAAAGAAGTGAACGACCGTATTCGTCAGGCCAAAGAGTACGGCGATCTCAGCGAAAATGCGGAGTATGAAGACGCGAAACAAGAACAGGCGTTTATCGAAGGGCGCATTATCAAAATCGAACAGATGATTCGCAATGCGAAACTCATCGAAGAGACCGATTATGCCGCCGATGAAGTGCATTTGGGCTGCACCGTGAAAGTCAAGGAGATGGGCTCGGGAGACGTTTACGAATTTTCCATCGTCGGCTCGGCCGAGGCGGATCCGGTCAACCGACGGCTCAGCAATGAGTCGCCGCTGGGACGCGCCCTGATGGGGCACAAAAAAGGCGCGACCGTCGACGTTTCGACGCCGCGCGGCCTAACGAAATACAAGATAGAACAGATCAGCCACAGCGGCGGAGCGCCGGCGCAAAAAAAAGCCGCGAAGAAAGCCTCCTGATTGCACGACGATATCGGTAAGACCGAAGCATCGCTCGTCGCGGCCAGGAGAGAACACCTGGCCGCGCTGCGTTCCTCCGGTCGCGATCCATTCGCGCAGACGCGTTTCGAGCGTAGCTCGGTGCGCGAAGCGCTGGCGTCGGTCGAGCCTGCGCTTTCGGCGCCCGTCGATTGCGACGAAGCCGCGCTCGCACTCCCGATCACCTTCGAACGGGTTGCCGAGCTCTTTTCCTACGTCGTTGCAGAGCAGCCGCTCTCCGCGCAGCGCTTGCGCCTCGCAGGGCGCGTCCTCACGCGACGCGGGATGGGAAAGACCTCGTTCTTCGATCTCGGTGATGCCACCGCGACGAAATTGCAGGTCTACGCGCGGCGCGACGACCTCGGCGAGGAACCTTTCGCGGCGCTCTCGCACGTCGAGCGCGGCGATATCGTCGGTGTCGAGGGCTATCTCTTCCGCTCGAAGATGGGGGAGTTGACGCTGCACGCCACCGCGTTGGAGGTGCTGGGGAAAGCGCTTGCACCGTTGCCCGACAAATGGCACGGATTGCAGGATGTCGAGAAACGCTATCGCCAGCGTTACGTCGATCTCGTCGTCAATTCCGATGTGCGCGCGACGTTTTTGGCGCGCAGCCGCATCCTTTCGGAGATGCGGCGCTTCATCGACGCGCAAGGTTTTCACGAAGTCGAGACAGCAACGCTCTTGCATGTCGCCGGAGGCGCTGCCGCGCGCCCATTTCTCACGCATGTCAACGCGCTCGACGCGCAGATGCAATTACGCATTGCGACCGAGCTCAACCTCAAACGCCTCATCGTCGGCGGCATGGAACGCGTTTACGAGATCGGGCGGATATTTCGGAACGAAGGCATCGACACCAGCCATAACCCGGAGTTCACGATGCTGGAACTCTACGCAGCGTATTGGGACGTCAACGATATGCTCGCATTTAACGAAGCATTGATGGAGCATCTCGCGCGCGTCGTGACCGGAGGCACCTCATTGCGTGTCGGCGAGCACGACATTTCGTTTGCGCGTCCGTTCAACCGCATCGGCTATCTCGATGGAATCGCACGATACTCCGACGGTCGTTTTACCCGCGAACGCCTCCTCGACCCCGCCGGAGCGGCATCGATTCTCGATGAACTCGGAATGCCGCCCTCGCCGACACACGGGCACGCGCTCGATAAAATCTTTGAACGCATCTTAGAGCCGCATTTGATCGCCCCGACCTTCGTCACCGAGTATCCGCTCGCCATCTCGCCGTTGGCCAAGCGCGTTCCGGGCGACCCGGAGATGACGCAACGCTACGAGCTCTTCTGCGCGCAGATGGAGATCAGCAACGCGTTTTCGGAATTAAACGATCCCGACGATCAACGCCTCCGCTTCGAATCGCAAATCGCGCAACGAGCGCAGGGTGACGAAGAGATTCCCGAGCCCG
>DAIBFU010000168.1:0-1984 GCA_027422105.1 Vulcanimicrobiota bacterium
CGGCAAATCATCGCGGAGGGCGTGCGCGACTACGCCCGCGCGCAAACGATGCGCATGGCCGTCCCTGGCATCGCCGCGCTACGCCAGCATGTTGACCATTCAGAGGAACAGGAGCTCTCGCGCGCGCTCGCGCAGCTCAACCATCTCTCAGACCACGACCGGGCGATCATCGAGCGCTTCGTTGCGATCGAGTTACGGCTTGGGTTCGGTGGGAGGGGCGGCGGCCTCGGTGCTCGCGGCGGCCTCGCTCTTGGCGCGGGCCTCCTCGCGCGCTTTCGCGGCTATTTCGTCGGCCTCCATCTGCCCGAGCATGAACTCTTTCTTTGCTTGCCCGGCGCTGCGCGCGAGTTTCGGGAGCTTGTCCGCGCCGAAGAGCAACGCCCCCAGTGCGAGAATCCCGATCAAAATCGGTGCGTCGATGAAGGCGAGAATTGGATGCGGGTACATAAGGTGGGGCTCCATTCTGAGGTATTATCGCAAAGGTTCGACGAGGAGGCGCAATTCCGTGCGTGCCGTCGAAGCGGGGAGGGCATCGAGTTCGGCTTCGGCTCGATCGAGCGCGGCGTTGAGAAGCCGCTTGGTCGCTTCGATGCCGCCTTGTGCGCCGATCGATGCGACGATCGCCGGAATCTCAAGCTCGCCGTCCGATCCGGCATAGAAACGAGAGATCCGATCGAAAAAGTCACGGTCTCCGCGCTCGAGCGCGCAGATGAGCGGAACGGTCATCTTCCGCTCGCGCAAATCGTTGCCGACCGGTTTCCCGATGCTCGCCTCGTCGGCGGTGAGATCGAGCAAGTCGTCGTTCATCTGAAACGCGATGCCGTACCAACGGCCGAAGGCGCGCAGGTGCTCGGTCGCCTCGCGGCTGCCGCCGGCTGCAATCGCGCCGCAGGCCGCCGAGGCGGCGAAGAGCGAGGCCGTTTTCTTTTCGGCGATCTCCGTGTACTGCGCGATGTCGGTGCTGAGATTGCCGAGTGCGCGCAATTGCAAAACCTCGCCGTCGCAGATATCGGCTAGCGTTGCGGAGAGAATGTGCGGAATCGGTGCGGGGTAATTCGCGGTAACGTTCTTGAAAATCCAGGCGAAGAGGTAATCGCCGGCAAGCACGCTGATGCGGTTACCGTAATCGACGGCGGTTGCGTTGACGCCGCGGCGTAATTGCGCGTTATCGACGACATCGTCGTGAATGAGCGTCGCAACATGAATGAGTTCCATGTACGCAGCAAGATAGAGATGCTCGATCGGGTCTCCGCCGCATGCTTGCGCGGAGAGCAACGTCATGCGCGGGCGCAAGCGTTTTCCGCCCGCTGCGAGCATGCGCTTTACCGCCTCGGTGATGAGCGGATTATCGGTGGAGAACGTCGTGCGAAAGAACGTTTCGACGGCGAGCGAAAGCGACGAGTCGTCGCGAACGGAATCGATCATCGCGTTCCGTAATGCACGGCGATCGAACCGCCCATCAATGCGAGGTATCCCGCATCGCTGAAGCCCGCGCGCGAGAAAAGATCGCGCAACGCCGGCGCGTTCGGGTGGTGGAGCAGCGATTGCGGAAGATAGGTGTACGCGCTCTTCGATCCGCCGATCCAACCGCCTAACGTCGGCACGACGCCGTAAAAATACAGATCGAAGGCGCGCTTCCAGAGCGGATTCGGCGCTTTGCTGACATCGAGGTTGACGAAGCGAGCGCCGGGGCGAAGCACGCGCCGGATCTCTTGCAGGCTGCGATCGAGATCGACGATGTTGCGCGAGCTAAAGCCCATGATTGCGCCGTCGAACGACTCGTCGGCGAAGGGCAATGCGGTGACGTCACCTTCGACGAACTCGGCGTTCCCCGACCCGATATGCCGGGCGCGTTCGCGCGCGCGGGCGAGCATCGGTTCGCAGAAATCGATACCGGTAACGTGCGCTTCGGGGTCGTGGCGCATCAGGTGGAAACTGAGGTCCCCGGTGCCGCAGCAGAGATCGAGCAACTTCGCGCCTTTCG
>DAIBFU010000169.1:0-1917 GCA_027422105.1 Vulcanimicrobiota bacterium
GGAGCTGAAGACGTTGGTAAGTTCGGTGACGGCGCGCGCCCGCAAAGACGGGAGTGCGGTAACGAGCCTCACGGTGCAGATTCGCGATCTCAACCACCTCCATAAGTTGCTCACGAAAATCGAGAACCTGCGCGGCGTCCGGCGCGTCTACCGGGTCACCAAGCGCGAGCGTACCGCCACATCATAGCGCTGCTGCCCCACGCCTGGTGGTTGCTCGCGGGTGCCGCCTTTATCGGCGGCGCGATCAATAGCGTCGCGGGCGGCGGTTCCTTTCTTTCGTTCCCGGCGCTGCTCTTCGTCGGCGTTCCACCGATCGTTGCCAACGCGACGAATAACACCGCGATGTGGGTCGGTGTGATCGGCAGCGCACGCGGATATCGCCGCGAGATCGCCGAGCAACGCCGCCTAATCGCCCCGCTTTTTGCCGTTAGCCTCGTCGGGGCGACGCTCGGGGCGCTGTTGCTGCTGCGGACGCCCTCGACGCTCTTCGAGCAGATGGTGCCGTGGTTGCTGCTCGGCGCGGTCGTGCTCTTCGCATTCGGGCCGCGAATCGTCGCCGCCGAACGTGCGCGCGCCGAACACCAAGCGAGTTGGGTGCAACTCGCGCTGCAATTCGTGGTCGCCATCTACGGCGGATATTTCGGTGCGGGAATGGGGTATGCGATGCTGGCGCTGCTCGCATTTTTTCCGTTGCCGAGCGTTCATGCGGCCAACGGCATCAAGAATGCGCTGGCGATCGCGATCAACGGCATCGCTATCGTTCCGTTTGCGATTGCGCGCGTTATCTGGTGGCCACAGGCAATGTTGATGGCAGTTGCGGCGATGCTCGGCGGCTACGTCGGCGCGCGCCTCGCGCTCCGCGTGAGCTCAACCGCGATGCGCGCCGCGGTCATCGTGCTCGGCATCACGATGGCGGTTGCACTCTTTATCCGCGGCGTGTAACGGGTTGCGAGCTACGGAACGACGACGACCGTGGTAGCGGCATTCAGCGGCGATTGTGAGTCGTAGCCGGAAGTGGCGCCGAGCGTGGGACACGACAATGCGTTTGGAGCGCCGGCGCAATCAAGCAGCGCTCCGCTGCCGTAAGGTCCAGTCAAATACGTGCCGCCGATGAGGACGTCGAAGAGCCCCGCCGCATTCGGGTAGGTCGCTGCCAGCGAGTACACGGGCGTGCTGGAGGTGGAAACACTCGCAGAGACGTTCGTTCCGGTAGGTTGCGTCAGGGTGTATTGCCCCCCCGAGTACGCGCTCTGATAGATGCCGAGATTTTCGGTATTCGAATTTTCGGCAAGAAAAATTTCGCCGTTCGCGCCCACCGCTATTCCGTTGGGTAGCATGCCGGAAATCGAGAGCGCTCCGTTGATCGTCATCGGCACCGGTGTTCCGGATGCGATATCGTAGGCAAAGATCGTTTCTTTTCCACTCGCATCGGTCCCGGAGAGCCAGAGCGTCGGTGGGCGTCCATCGCCTTCGGTGCCGGGGTCGAGTGCGAGACCGCCGCCGAATGCGGGCGCCGGCGACGCACTTGATGTCGGTGCAGGCATCGGAGTCGCCGGACCGGTCGGTGCACTCGGGTTGGAGACGTTGAAATCGAGTAATACCGGCGGGCCATAGAAGTTGTAGCTGGGATCGACGACCCAGAGCCTCTGCGAACTATCAACTGCCATATTCTCGGGTTTTGTCAAGCTGGTATCGATCAGCGACGCGCCCGATGTGGAACCGATGGAAGAAAACGGGAGGCTTGGAAAGGGAACGGCGTTCAACGGTGGCACGAACGAATCCATGAAGTACGCCCATGAATACCTCCCCAGTGCGGATTTGCCGAAAGTATTCTCGCCGGCGGCCATGGGCGCGGCCATCCAAAAAACGGCGCATTTCCTAATTGGAAATCCCAAGGCGCCAAAAACCGTCTGGATG
>DAIBFU010000170.1:0-1885 GCA_027422105.1 Vulcanimicrobiota bacterium
CAGAGCCCACCGACGGTGGAGTAGGTCGAGGCGACCGCAACGGCATCCCAACGCGAGAACATATCGCGAAACGCGCGCAGATGCGGCCACGGCGGCGGCCCTTCGATGACGTAGCGGAAGCGCTCTTTCTCCAACGGTCCGACGCCGGCTTCGGCTTTCGCCAGCAATTCGGCGTAGGCGGTCTCGAAGAACTGCAGCCCCTCCGGCGTTCCGCGCAGGCAATAGAGCGGCGCCATCATCGTGACGGAATCGAAGTACGCGTCGTAGGGCGCCGGAGTGCGCTTGGTGAGATGTTTGATCTTCGACCACAGGTCGCCGGTCAGCGAGGAGAGGCGCACCGATTCGCGCAGCCGGTCTTCATCGAGCTTCCGCCCGGTCAACTCTTCGCAACGTTCGATCAGTTGCTGCAGCTGACGCATCACGTACTCGATATCTTCTTTGGTCGGTTTCCCCGATGCCGTGCGGATGAACGGAATATCGAGTTGGAACGCCGGCCTTCCGGTGAACTCCGCGAGGTGCCCGAACCAGTCGAGATAGACGTTGCAGCCGACGTAATTGCAGAGCAGCAGCGATGGCTCGGGGATCGTTGCAAACGGTGTCTCGCGCCCGCCGAAGTACATGCCGATATCGGCCTTCACGTAGGCGCAGTTATCCGAGGAGTACCCCATGAATTCCGCCGACTGAATGTGCGGGAGCGACTGTTTGCGCACCGCGAGTTGCAGCGCGTTGACTTCGGGGAAGACGGGAAGAATATCGAACGCGCGCAGCAATTCGACCGGGTTCCCGCCGATCAACAGGTAGGCGGCAGGCACACCGCTGCCGTTTGCCGAGGCGGTCAACGCTGCATAGTATTCCGCCATCAGCTCTTTTTGCAGATGGTGCAGCTTGCCCTGATATTGAGTTTCGGCCATCGTAGATACTCCTAATCGAAGAGAAGGGACTCGACAAACGTTTCGATCTCGCCTTTGAGCCGGTCGAACATCCACATTTTTTCTTCAAACTCCAAGAAGAGATGCGGAATGCCGGCCTCTTGCAGGGCCTTGCGGTAGAGCGGATAGGCGAAGAGGGATGGTTCGCAAAATTTCGCGCAGAGCACGATGACCGCGTCGGCACGGTGCGAGCGAGCGCGCTCGACAAGCAACTCCGAGGGCGAAACGCGAATGTCGTGCTTCACCGGCGTCGGCAGCGAGCCGTTGAGATAGGCTTCGGCGAGCGCGAGCATTGGGTCGGCGGTGTTCTCCGGCACGTCGTCGGTAAACAAACGGCGGCCGAGGAGAAAATCGTCGTCGACGAGGTAGCAACCCGCATCTTCGATCGCCGCAATGAGATCGAGCGGCGGTTGCTCGCAGAACGATCCGGTGAGCACGACGCGAATGCGGTCGCGCGTACGCCCTTCGCGCGTGGTGGCGGCTTGATACGCATCGGAGAGCAACTGGAGATGCTCTTCTGGCGGAACGAGGTGCCCGACGCGCACCAGCGGATAGAGTTCGCGCGTGCGCAGCAAGTGCGGAGCATCGCGCCGCAAATCATAGAGGCGTCGAATCGCCGCGCGAACGCGATTGTAGAGTGCGATCGCCGCGCGCAAATCCTCGGTCGTCATCTCGCGCCCGCTCAGGCCGCCGGCAAATGCCGCGACCCGCGCGTACTCATCGCGCAGGTAGCGCGCGCTATCTGCGGAGTCGAAGTTCTGCGGGAAGTGGATGTACTCGACCGGCACCCCGGGGAAATTCCGCGAATAGACGCTGGCAAGATTGCGCGCGGGGTCGCAGATGGAGTGGAAGACGAGGCCGTCGAGCGATTCGAGCAAACCGGTCATGCCCTGTTCGAGCGTGCTTTTCACGATCGAGCAGATGAACGATTGGAAACGCGAATCGGCGTGCGCGAT
>DAIBFU010000171.1:0-1851 GCA_027422105.1 Vulcanimicrobiota bacterium
CTGCCATGCTTGTTCGTTGACGTTGGGCAGTTGAACGTGAATCATGAAAACGAACCACGCGAACGCGAACAGCACGTAGCCGACACGTTTGCGGATATCGGGGACGAGCAGTGCCGCGCGCAGGTTATCGAACATCGGTAGCGGCTACTCCAGTACGGCGCCGGCGGCAACGAGCGCTTCGCGTGCCGTGGCCGAAAATACGATGTCGCGGAAACGCAATCCGCTGGGCAGCGTCTTGCCCGCCTTCACCGCGCCGAGCACCTTCACGCCGTCGCGAAGATCGCTCAGAATGCCGCGCGCCTTCAGCGTCTCAGGCGAGACTTCGACGGCAACATCCCAATCGGCGAGCCGATGGAGATTGACCACGGCAAAACTCGAGCGGAAGTGCCCGATATCGCGCGCCTTCTGCGAGTACCCACGACGATGCGGCAAGCGACGCGCCCACGGCGTCTGGCCGCCTTCGAAGGCCGGGCCCTTACCACCGCCCGAGCGGACCGTCTGCCCTTTACCGCCTTCGCCGCCGGTCTTCACCATGCCCGAACCGTGTCCGCGGCCGATGCGCACGCGTTTGGGTCGGCTCCCCTTCGCCGGAGCGAGCGCGCCGAGTTTCATCTGTGCGACGCGCTCTTTGGGCGCCGCGACCTTCTTCTTGGTAGCCATTATGCCGCAAAAATCTCCTTGACGCTCTTCCCGCGCAAAGCAGCGGTCTTCTCCGCCGTTTTGAGCGAGCGCAATGCATCGACGGTCGCCATCACCACGTTGATCGGATTGGTCGTTCCCAAGCACTTGGTGAGAATATCGTGGATCCCCGCGAGCTCGAGAACCGCGCGCATCGAGCCGCCGGCGATAACGCCGGTTCCCGGAGCGGCGGGTTTGAGCATGACGCGCGCGGCACCGATCTGATAGGTCACTTCGTGAGGAATCGTCTGCTCGACCATCGGAACGGTAACGAGGTTCTTCTTCGCACGCTCGACCGCTTTGCGAATCGCTTCGGGAACTTCGCCGGCTTTACCGGTGGCGTAACCGACCTTCCCCTTGCGATCGCCGACGACGACGAGAGCGCTGAAACTAAACCGTTTGCCGCCCTTCACGACCTTCGCGACGCGATTGACGCGGACGACCGTTTCTTCAAAACCGCCGTTGTCGCGGTCGCGCGGATTGTTACGATAGTTCATCGATTAAAACTCCAGACCGGCTTCGCGCGCTGCCTGCGCGAGTGCCGCAACGCGACCATGATATTGATACCCGCCGCGGTCGAAGACGACCGATGCGATGCCTGCCGCCTTTGCTTTTGCGGCGATCGAGGAACCGACTCGCGTTGCCGCGTCGATGTTCGTCGTCGACTCCAGACCCTCGGCAAGCGATTTCTCGCGCGTCGATGAGGCGACGAGCGTATGCCCCTTCGCGTCGTCGACGATGACGGCGTAGATGTGGTGCAGGGTGCGGCGCACCATCAGGCGCGGCCGTTCGGCCGATCCCGAGACGCGTTTACGCAAACGCACGTGGCGCGCGCGGCGTGAATCGTTTTTGGAATTACGCGCCATTATTTCTTCCCTGCCTTCCCGGCTTTACCGAGCTTCTTCTTGATGCGCTCGCCTTCGTAGCGAACGCCCTTGCCCTTGTAGGGCTCCGGCGGGCGGAGGCCGCGGATTTCCGCCGCTACCTGACCGACCTTTTGCTTATCGATTCCGTCGACGTGCACTTTGTTTTGCCCCTCGACCGAGAGCGTGATGCCCGCGGGAGCGGCGTAGACGACCGGATGCGAATAGCCCAACGTCAGGTTCAGGTTCTCGCCTGCTTTCGCAGCGCGGTAACCGACGCCCTGAATCTCGAGGCTCTTCCGAAAGCCCT
>DAIBFU010000172.1:0-1820 GCA_027422105.1 Vulcanimicrobiota bacterium
CGCCGTCCTGCCCGGAGATGCCGACCGCCGACACCCCGCGATCCTGCAGCGCGCGGACGATACGCTTATTGATCGTCGCGCAGAGCACCATCTCGATGACGGCGAGGCTGCGTTCGTCGGTCGCGCGGAGGCCGTCGAAACGCTCGCCCTCGATCCCCCGCTCGCGGAGCGCGCCATCGATCTCGGGGCCGCCGCCGTGGACGAGGACGACGCGCTCGCCGGCGGCGTAGAGGGCGGCGATCTCGTCGAGCAGGGGATCTTCCGCAGCCGCACCCGGGCGGGTGCTGCCGCCGTATTTTACGACCGCGAGCCCCGAGGCTATTGCATAACTATTCATAGTGTGCATAATAATACACATAATGATCGCCGCACCGCTAGCCCCCCACGAACAATTGCAGGGGCGCCACTTCCTCGACCTCGCCGATTTCCATCCTGCGGAACTGCGCGCCCTCCTTCGCTTGGCGCGCGAGTTGAAGAGCGCTCCTTCGCTCGTAGCGCGCCCGCTGCTGCGAGGCCGAACGCTTGCGCTGCTCTTCGAGAAGCCGAGCCTCCGCACGCGCGTGTCGTTTGAAGTCGCGATCACCTCGCTCGGCGGTCAGGCGCTCTTTGCCACCGGCGGCGAGATGCTCGTAGGCACGCGCGAGACGCCCGAGGATGCGGCGCGCGTGCTCTCGCGCTACGTCGACGCGGTCGTCATTCGCACGCACGAACACGAGCCGCTCGAACGCTTTGCCGCCGCCGCCGGCGTTCCGGTCATCAACGGGCTCTCCGCGCTCGCGCACCCATGTCAGGCGTTCGCCGATGTGCTGACGATGGAGGAGCACTTCGGCTCGTTAGAGGGACTGCGCGTCGTCTATCTTGGCGATGCACGCAATAACGTCGCGACCTCGCTCGCGCAAGCGGTCGTCATGCTCGGCGGCTCGATGCGTTTTGCCTCGCCGCTCAGTCATCGTCCGCGCGAAGCAACGTTACAACAACTCGCAAAACTCGGAGCACGTGCGGGTGGTCGCGTCCGCGCCTTTACCGATCCGGTGCGCGCGCTTCGCGGCGCCGACGTCGTCTACACCGATGTGTGGACATCGATGGGCGAAGAGCACCTCCACGAACGCAACGCCGCGATGCTGCTACCATACGCCGTCACCGAACGTGCATTTTCGTTCACTGCCCCGCATGCGGTCTTCATGCATTGTTTGCCGGCGCATCGCGGGCAAGAAGTCGAGGCTGGAGTGATCGATGGAGCGCGCAGCCTTGTTTTCGACCAAGCGGAGAATCGTCTCCACGCGCAACGAGCGCTGCTCGTTGCCCTCATCACCGATGGAAAAGGAACCTCGATATGAAAGAACGTCGCCAACGCGCGATTCTCACCTTGGTCGCAACGCGACCGATCCACTCGCAAGAAGAGCTTGTTGCGCTTCTCGCCGAGCAAGGATACGACGCCGTTCAAGCGACGGTTTCGCGCGATATCAAAGAGCTCGGGCTGGCGAAGGTGCCGGTCAAGGGCGAGCGCGGGGATGAAGCGCTCTTCAAGTACGTGCTTCCGAATGCGACCGTTCAGTACGCCAGTCGCCTCCATCGCGTCGTCGCCGAACTCGTGCTTTCGGTTGAAGGGAGTGCGAACCTCATCGTGCTCAAAACGCCGCCGGGAAGCGCGATGATGGTCGCTTCGGCGATCGATGATGCCGGATGGCCGGAGATTTTGGGCACGATCGGGGGCGACGATACGATTCTCGTCATCGTTCGCGATGCGAAAAAAACATCGATGGTCGTTCAACGTTTTCGCGATCTTGGAATTGGAGGAGAAGCATGAGTACGATCGTTCT
>DAIBFU010000173.1:0-1768 GCA_027422105.1 Vulcanimicrobiota bacterium
ATCGCGCACGCCGATTCGCGTTTCCAATCGTTCATCTGCTCGATCGTGAAAAGCACGCTCGAACAGGGCATGACCGGATTGCTCGAGGCGCTCGACGGACTCGTCTTCCATTCCATCTGCGACCCCGCGCGCAACCTCGCGAGCGTCTATTCACGGAATTTTCCGGGAGTGCCGGTCGAGTATATCCACTTCCCGCAGAACTTCGACTCCGCCGATAGCGCGCGCTACCTGCGCGATGAATACGCGCGGGTCGCGGCATTTGCCGGCGGCCTCAGCGGGCGCGAGATGACGACCGAGGATCTCCGCGCGGCGATCGCGCTCTACAATCGGGTGCGCGCGATGATTCGGCGCCTCTACGATTTGCGGCGCGATTCGCCGCACTTGCTGCGCACGCGCGAACTCTATCCGCTGGTGCGCGTCGGGCATCTCATTCCGCCCGAAGAGCACCTCCAACTGCTCTCCGATGCGCTCCAAGCCGCCACCACGCGCGAAGGGCGTACGCGCGACCGCATTCGCGTCGTGCTCACCGGATCGTTTTGCGAGCAACCACCGCTCGATCTCATTGCGGCGATCGAAGATGCGGGTTGCTATCTCGTCGACGACGATTTTCTCCTCGGCCGCCGTCTCTTTACCGACGATGTGCCGGAGAACACCGCCGACCCGATGCTCGCGCTCGCCGAAGCCTATCTCAACGGCTCGCTGCCGACGCCGGTGAAGCACGACATTCGCATCTCGCCCTCGGATCAGCTCGTCGAACGCGCGCGCTCGCACCGTGCCGATGCCGTCATCGTGCTCTGCGCGAAATTTTGCGAACCATCCCTCTTCGCCTACCCGCTCTACCGCAAGGCCCTGCAAGAGGCCGGCATTCCGCATCTCTTCCTGGAGTTTGAAGAAAAAATGTGGATGTTCGACCGGATCAAAGGCGAGATCGAAACGTTTGTCGAGTCCCTTCTCTTCGATTAGGAGTATCTACGATGGCCGAAATTCATTATCAGGGCAAGCTGCACCATCTGCAAAAAGAGCTGATGGCGGAGTACTATGCAGCGTTGACCGCCTCGGCAAACGGCAGCGGCGTGCCGGCCGCCTACCTGTTGATTGGCGGGAACCCGGTCGAATTGCTGCGCGCGTTTGATATTCTTCCCGTCTTCCCCGAAGTCAACGCGCTGCAACTCGCGGTGCGCAAACAGTCGCTACCGCACATTCAGTCGGCGGAATTCATGGGGTACTCCTCGGATAACTGCGCCTACGTGAAAGCCGATATCGGCATGTACTTCGGCGGGCGCGAGACACCGTTTGCAACGATTCCCGAGCCGTCGCTGCTGCTCTGCAATTACGTCGGCTGTAACGTCTATCTCGACTGGTTCGGACACCTCGCGGAATTCACCGGAAGGCCGGCATTCCAACTCGATATTCCGTTCATCCGCACGGCATCGGGAAAACCGACCAAAGAAGATATCGAGTACGTGATGCGCCAACTGCAACAGCTCATCGAGCGTTGCGAAGAGCTGACCGGGCGGAAACTCGACGAAGACCGGCTGCGCGAATCGGTGCGCCTCTCGTCGCTGACCGGCGACCTCTGGTCGAAAATCAAACATCTCACCAAGCGCACTCCGGCGCCCTACGACGCCTACTTCGATTCCGTCACGATGATGGCGCCGCTCTATTGCCTGCGCGGAACGCCCGAAGGGTTACAGTTCTTCGAGACCGCCTACGCCGAATTGCTGGCGAAAGCCGAAGCCGGCGTCGGACCGTTGGAGAAAGAGCGCTT
>DAIBFU010000174.1:0-1766 GCA_027422105.1 Vulcanimicrobiota bacterium
TCTTACCGTTGAAAATATCGCCGCCCCTCGTATCTCACCGTCCTCGCTGATGGTCAGTGATTTCCCCGAACGCCTCATTTTTTAATGATACGGCGACCACCGAGATCTACACGCTCTGGTTGGCGGCGCGCGCGCGCGGCATCGGCCTGGGATGGATCTCGATTCTCGATCCTGGAACCGTCGAGCGTGCGCTCGACGTACCGGAAGGGTGGCGTTTCATCGCTTACCTGTGTTTGGGATACCCGGCAACCTATGAAAACACGCCGGAACTTCAGCGCGTCGGCTGGGAAGATTTTGATGCCCGCTCCACTCATCTCACTGTTCGATAAACGAGGTTCATAACGATGCTACGTCCTTTCACGATTGATCCGGTCGATGCACGCGCTGCCGAATCGGCACGCGAGCGGATCGACAACCTGACAAAACCGTTGGGAAGTCTGGGGCGCATCGAAGCGCTCGCCGAACAGCTCGCGGCGATCGCGCGCGACCCGATGCTTGCAGGAACTTACGAACGTCGCGCGGTTTTGATCGGCGCCGCCGATCACGGTGTGACGGTCGAGGGAGTCAGTGCGTATCCAAGCGAGGTAACGCCGCAAATGGTCGGTGCTTTTCTCGCCGAGATGGCGGCGATAAATGCCTTTTCGCGGACGGTTCGAGCGCAGGTCTATGTTGCGAACTTCGGCGTTGCGGCGGCACTGCCCGATCACGACCGGCTCTTCGATCTCTGCATCGCAAACGGCACGCGTAACTTTTATCGCGAGTCCGCAATGACGGACGAACAGGCTGAACGCGCCATCGAAGCGGGTGCCGAGGCCTTTGCGCGCGTGCAGCAGCGCGAGCCGGTCGAGGTGCTGGCGCTCGGCGAGATGGGGATCGGCAATACAACGAGCGCCGCCGCGCTGATCTGCGCGCTGACCGGTGCCGACGCAGCGGAGATCGTCGGGCGTGGAACGGGCATCGACGATGCGACCCACGCGCGAAAGATCGCCGTCGTACGCGCGGGCGCGGCGCGTTGCGATCGTAATGATTGGCGCGGTTGCGCGCGCGAAGTCGGCGGCTTCGAGATTCTCGGGCTTGCGGGCGCAATGCTCGCTGCCGCATCGGCGCGCATTCCGATCGTGTTGGACGGCTTTATCGTCGCTGCAGCGGCGTTGCTTGCCACGCGCATCGAACCGAATGTGCGCGGTTATTTCATCGCCGCGCATCGCTCGCAGGAGCGCGGCCATGCAATTGCGCTCGAACGGCTCGGGTTGAGACCGCTGCTCGATTTAGAGCTGCGACTCGGCGAGGGCAGCGGTGCGGCGCTTGCATTGCCGTTGCTTGAAGCGGCAGCGCGGATGGTTCGCGAAATGAAAACCTTCGCCGAGGCGGGGGTCGCGACGGCGCACGAGGAGAGCGTGCTATCCTGAAACGAACCGCGCGGGCAACGGCGCAAGCGTTTCGTTACTTCAGTGTGATTCCGTTTGGGGGCGCGACCGATACCGCGCCTCCCGACGGAGCCGCAATCGTCATGCTCCCGCTCGTCGGCGCGAGCATCGGTGCGGCAAGCGGCGCAGCCGGCCTTCTTGTTGCGCGATGGTCGGCCGAGCCTTGGCCCGCGCTGGTGGCGTTTGCGGCGATGGTGCTGCTGACGGGTGCGATTCACATCGACGGATTTCTCGATAGCTGCGACGGGGTATTGGCGAGCGTTACACCGCAGCGACGCTTGGAGATCATGAAAGATCCGCGGCACGGAACCTATGCGGTGGTGGGAATGGTGCTGCTCG
>DAIBFU010000175.1:0-1761 GCA_027422105.1 Vulcanimicrobiota bacterium
CCCCCCGCGTGTGAAGCGGATGCTCTCCCACTGAGCTACGCGCCCACGATACCCGGCGTTCGGGGACCGTTAGACGATTTCGGATGGTATCCTATCGCGATGCCGTTTGTCTAGCGCCTCTCCGGCAAATCTATCGGGGCACATGCGGACTCGATGTCGAAGCAATGCTCATGCTCGAAGGATTTCCCTTGGTTTCACGCTTCTCGGTGCCGTTTGCGGACATCGATATGCTCCACCACGTCAATAACGTCGCCTATATTCGCTGGGCGGAGATGATGCGCGCCGAGTACTTCGCGCGCGTGATGGGTGAGGCGATCGACGGTAATCACGGCATGATTCAAGCGAACATCTCGTTCACGTACGAAAAGCAACTCGCCTACCGTGAGAAGATCGCGGTCGGCTGTAACGTTTCGCGGATGGGAACGAAGTCGTGGGATTTCTACTACGAGGTTTGGAGCGAGACGTTCTCCCATCGTGCTGCGCACGGAACGACGACCGTCGTTGCCTTCGATTTCGAAGCGCAGAAGAGCATCGCTGTTCCCGAGAGTTGGCGAACGGCGATTGCGGATTTCGAGAGCGGCCCGCAGGTTCTATTCCACTAAAAGGTGGGAACGGCGCTCTCGGCGCGCGCGTTTATCGCGATACATGCGATAGTCGGAGCGCCGCAGCAGCGCGGCGATCTCGGTCCCGTCGCGCGGGGCGATCGCCCAGCCGATGCTCGCGCCGACGCGCAGCTTGTTGCCATGCCAGGTCATCGGGCGTTCGAGCGCGCCGCGCACCTCCTCGGCGAGCGCGCGTGCATCTTCCTCGCTCCCAACCCCGCGAAGAATCGTCGCGAATTCATCGCCGCCGAGACGCGCGACGCTGTCGCCGCCCCGAAGCCGCCGAAAGAGGCGGCGCGCTGCGCCGCGCAGGACGGCATCGCCGGCCTCGTGCCCGAAGCGGTCGTTGATCGCCTTGAATTCGTCGAGGTCGATGAAGAGTACCGCGAGCCGGTCGCCGCTGCGTCGGACGCGGGCGAGCGCGCGCGTGAGCGCCGCGGCGAACGCCGCTCGGTTCGGGAGGCTCGTCAACGGATCGTGGTCGGCGCGGAAGCGCTCGCGATCGATCTGTTCGCGAAGCATGCGTTGGCGCAGCGCGACCGCGACGTATGGCCCGAGGCTCTCGATCACCGCGGCATCTGCTTCATCGAAAGAGCGTAGGGAGCCGCTGCGCACTGCGAAGCCGCCGACCGCCTCGTCACCGATCCGTAGCGGCATCGCCATCGCCGCCGGTTCGTGTGTTTCGCGGGCGATGCCGTCGCCGACGACGCCTGCGAGCGGTTCGGCGGGAGAGAGCCGTGCGAGGACGCTCCGTCGGAGCGCTCCGTCGACCCACGTGAGCCGCAGCCAACTCGATCCTTCGCGGAGGATCGCGACGACCTCCGTTGCTTCAACGAAGGTTGCTAAAAGATCGGCGAGGCTGGCAAAGACGGCCTCGAGCGTAATATCCTCGACGAGCAGCGTCGACATCCGCCGGGCCGCCTCGGCGACCCGCTGGCGTAGTGCACTCATCGGGCGGTGAGATTCAAGAAGAGCGATGCTCGATCCGCCCGCAGGGGCTTTGACGGGGTGTGGCGCATCTGCTATCCTGCGTTGGGCCTTTCGGTGACGTTCACCACATGGGGGGTGGAAGAGAAGAAGGTTTTGCGCAACATGCAGACGATTTCCAGGGCGATTCAGGGGTGGGGCGGATGCGATGCCATGCAGGGTTGCGGCGATC
>DAIBFU010000176.1:0-1753 GCA_027422105.1 Vulcanimicrobiota bacterium
TGTATTCGGCGTATGCCCGACGGCGATAAAGAGCGCATCGGCACGGAACTCCGATTCGCTACCGTCGATGAGATTGCGGAGGCGCAACCCCGTCATGCTTTCGCCGCCGAGCACTTCCTCAACGCCGGTGTTCCAAATGAAATCGATCTTCGGGTGATTCATTGCCCGCTCGGCCATGATCTTGCTGGCGCGAAGCGTGTCGCGCCGATGGATAACCGTCACCCGACTGCCGAAGCGTGTTAGGAATATCGCTTCCTCCATCGCCGAGTCGCCACCGCCGACGACGACGATCTCTTTCTCGCGGAAGAACGCTCCGTCGCAGGTCGCACAGGTCGAGACGCCGCGCCCGCGGAGGCGCTCCTCGCCTGGAATATCGAGCCAACGCGCGCTCGCGCCGGTCGCCACGATCACCGTCTGCGATTCGTAGCTCTTCTCCGCAGTCCGCACCACGAACGGTCGCTGCGCGAGATCGACGCCGATTGCATCTTCGTTGAGAATGCGAGCGCCGAATGACTCTGCTTGCGCGCGAAAACGCTCCATCAACTCGGGGCCGAGAATTCCGTCGGGAAAGCCGGGGAAGTTTTCCACCTCGGTGGTCAGCATCAACTGCCCTCCGTAGAGCCCGCCGGCGATGACCAGCGGTTCGAGGTTGGCGCGCGCGGCATAGATCGCCGCGGTAAGCCCGGCCGGGCCGGAGCCGATGATCGTTACACGTTCCATATCGCTCTCTTCGACCGCATCGGTACGCGCTCCGGTTGCGCGGGCAGCAAGGCAGCCTCGATGCGTCGAAGAGCCGACGCATGAATCAATGGCCGACGCTCGACCTCGAAGATACGGTCGGGGATGTGCTGCGCAAGACGATGCGCGGATCCCGCATGAACGTCGCGGAGCTCTCTGCGGCTACAAATATCGCAGCGCGTTCGATCGAGGCCTGGCTCGCCGACCGAGGGGTTCCCGACGCCGACGAAGCCGCACGGTTGGCCGCACCGCTCGGTATGGAACGGCGGCGCTTCCAACAACGGGCCGCAGGAGCCTGGTATCCCGGCGACCTCGCCCTACCGCTGGTGCACCGACACGCGCAACTGCCGCATCCCAGTAACGGATACGTCGTTCGAGCCGCGCGCGACGAGCGCGTCGCCGCCATCGTCGACCCGGCCGGAAGGCCCGACGTGCTGCTCGCGCTCTTGCGAGCGCACCCGCTCGACTACTCCTATATTTTAATCACGCATAAGCACGACGACCATTGCGATGCCGCCGAGGCGGTCGCGTCGGCCTATCCCGATGCGCGCGTCGTCATGCATGAAGTCGATGCTCCGGCCATCGGTGCGCTCGCCGCCAAGGCGCTTCCGATCCGCAAAGGCGAGCGACTCCCCTTCGGAACGCGGAATGAGATCGAACTCATTCCGACGCCGGGACATACCGACGGCTCCTCATGCTTTCGCATCGGCGATCTGCTCTTCACCGGCGATACGCTCTTTGCCGGAAGCGTCGGCGGCTGTTTCGGCGATCGCTTCGGTTATACGGACTTGCTTGCGAACATTCGCCGCGAACTCTTCGTTCTTCCCGATGCAACGGCGGTTCTTCCCGGGCATGGGCCACCGACGCGTATCGGTTGGGAACGCCGCGAAAACCCATTTTTCACCGACGAGGAGCCACGACATTGAATCCATCCCCGCTCTGGTATCGCATGCGCGGCCTCCTCGTCTTCCTCGTCATTCTTCTGAGCTTTTACCTCGCGTATGGCCTCTCGATC
>DAIBFU010000177.1:0-1693 GCA_027422105.1 Vulcanimicrobiota bacterium
AGCACGACCGGCGTGTCGGCCCTCGCAAGCTCGAGGTTGCGGGCAATCTTGCGCTCGTACATATCCGCGATATTCTCCGTTTGGTTTCGCAAAACCCACCACAACATGGCGGATTTGCGACCTAATCGTGGTGAATATGCGGCTTTCTCCGCGCAATCATTCGCCGATGCCCCGCTACAGGGCCCCTCCTGTCCCCGAGTAGGCCCCGCTGTCACCCCGAGCAGCCCCGCAGGGCCGTATCGAGGGGGGCGCTTGCCGCGGCAAGCCCGTCCGCCGGCGCTAGTCGGCGGCGATCCCTTCGGCGCGCGCGACTGTTCCGAGGACGGAATCGAACGTAAGCAGCCGCAATTCGGGAAGCTCTTCGGCGAGGTCGACGGCGAACGCGAGGTGCCACAAGTCGGCGCCGCGCAGCGGGTATCGTTGCGCGAGCGTTCGCAGCGTCGCCGACGAGGGCCCACCGGCGAGCCCGATCCACGGCGAGCTCGAGATCGCGCCGAGCGCAAGTTCGGCGTTCGGAGCGGCTAGCGTGGCGGAACGCTGCGACCGTGCGATCGCAGCAGCACATTCAGCCCAGGCAAGTGACGACACGAAATGTCGCCCCGCCATTTGCAAGTAGGCCGAGGCGCGCGCACCATGTACGTCGCCGAAGAGACGAGCGAGAATCGCCGATGAATCCCAATAGATGGCCATCTCCGGCGCGGTCACCGATTACGATCTTCGTCGAGCAGCCGTTGAAAATACCCGGGCGGCGCACTGTTGGGGATGGGGTATTCGATCGGGGCCGATGCAGGCGGAAACGGGACGAGCGTTCCGTTCTCAACGAGCCGCGCAATGCGAACGTCGAGCGGCGCGAGCTCTTTTGGAAGCGGTACGATCTTCGCGACGGGCACACCGCGATCGGTAATTGTGAATTCGTCGCCGTTCGCAGCCGCTTTTACCAGCGCCGAGAGATGCTTCTTCGCCTCGCGAATCCCCATTTTTTTCATCGCGCCCTCCCGATGTAGTCACGGTGACTACATCGCGAAGCGTATCACATGCCTCCGTGCCCTGTCACCCCGAGTAGGCCCCGCTGTCACCCCGAGTAGGTGGCGAAGCCACCGTATCGAGGGGGCGATTGCCGCATCTCGATACGCCGCTTCGCGGCTACTCGATGTGACAAGCCCGCCGCTTCGCGGCTACTCGATGTGACAAGCCCGCCGCTTCGCGCTACTCGGGCTGACGTGGTGGCGCCGCGCTGTTGTCACCCCGAGTAGGCCCCGCTGTCACCCCGAGTAGGTGGCGAAGCCACCGTATCGAGGGGGCCTGCGGGCAGCGCAAAGCGGAGGGCGGGAGCGCCGGCCCGAAATCCCCGCTAGCTATGACCACGCTCGCCCGCACCGCCCGCTACGCCAAACGGACCGCGCATTTGCGCGCCTCGACGATCCGCGAGATGCTGAAAGTTACCCAGCAGCCCGACGTCATCTCCTTCGGCGGCGGCCTTCCCGCGCCCGAACTCTTCCCGCTGAAGGCGGTCGCCGATTGCACCGCCGAGGTGCTCGAGCACTACGGCGCGAGCGCGCTGCAATACAGCGTCACCGAGGGGATTCCGGCGCTGCGGACATGGGTGGCGCAGCGGCTCACGCACCGGCTCGAGCGCGCGTTTGCGTTCCACGACACCATCATCGTCAACGGTTCGCAACAGGGGCTCGATCTC
>DAIBFU010000178.1:0-1610 GCA_027422105.1 Vulcanimicrobiota bacterium
CGTGTGAACGATGAATTAGAAGAACGCTATCCCTGCCCCATGTGCGATGGTCCCGGTATGCCTTTAGGGCAGCTGGGGAGAGAACCCTACTTCGCGTGTCGCTCCTGCGGATCGATTTTCTCAGTGACCGTGCCAGCGCCTTCCTAGTTTAAGAAAACGGAAAACCCCGAGGCCTATCTTCCAATTTTAGCGATGTCAGAAGCCATCGGCGCAAATGCGCGGATTGCCTACTTTCCAGAATTGCACAATAAAACAACTGTACTATCGACCGCGCGCCGATCAATTCGCCTCACCAATGTTTATATCTCCGTTGAAACGCGTTGCTCTTCGCCGAACGTGGTGCGACGCAGGCCTCGACGCACATACTCGGCATGTCGACGCAACTTTCCCAGGCGCCTATACGGCGGTGCCGTTACGCTGCGGCGCCTCGATACGCCGCGGAGCCTGTCCTGAGCGAGCGAAGCGAGTCGAAGGGGGGCTACTCGGGGTGACAGGCGGCTACTTGACGTGACGGGCGGCCCATCGATACGGTTGCTTCGCAACCTACTCGGGGTGACAGTCGCCGTCGTCGCCGTTCTCGTCCTGCGGTTCGGTTGAATCCGCTCTACAGAGCGGACAAGTGACGAGTCAATAATCGGGCGGGCAGCCGCACTCGCGTTCGCTGTTCACATTAATCGCCGTCCTTCAAGCGCGCGAGCGAGCGTTGCTTCATCGGCGTAATCGAGGTCGCTGCCGATCGGCAACCCGTAGGCGAGCCGCGAAACCGTCGTCACTAACGGCGCGAGCAATCGCGAGAGATAGAGCGCGGTCGCCTCACCTTCGGCGTTGGGATTCGTTGCAATGATGACCTCTTGCGTTGCCTCGCTGCCGACGCGCTCGACGAGTTCGCGCACGCGCAGTTGCCCCGGGCCGATGCCGTCCATCGGCGAAATGACACCGCCGAGCACGTGGTAGCGCCCGTGAAACGCTCCCGAGCGTTCGATTGCGTAAAGATCCTTCGCGTCGGCGACCACGCAGAGCAGCGTCGCATCGCGCCGTTCGTCTCGGCAGAATGCGCATGGGTCGCTCTCGGTAATCGAGGCGCAGATCGAACAAAAACCGACGCGGTCTTTCACCGCCAAGATCGCTTCGGAGAGCGATTGTGCTTCATTGCGCGGGCGATTCAAAATATGAAAGACCAGCCGTGCTGCGGTCTTCGGGCCGATCGTCGGGAGCTTCGTGAACTCGTTGATGAGCGCGACGACCGGCTCGGCCGGCGGCTCGGAGCGCGTCACATCAGGCCCGGAATGCGCATGCCTCCGGTAAACGCGGACATACGCTTCTGCGAGGTCTCATTCGCTTTGCTCAACGCGTCGTTCACCGCTACCGTCACCAGATCTTCGAGCGTCTCGATATCCTCCGGGTCGACCGCTTCTTTCCCGATATGCACGCGCGTGACGCGTTGATCGCAGGTCATCTCCACGCTCACTGCGCCACCTGCGGCAACGCCGGTGACGCTCGTCGTCGCAAGCTCTTCTTGCGCCTTGAGCATCTCGCTCTGCATCTTTTTTACCTGGGCCATCAATTGCGCTTGATTCACGGTTCTCTCGTTCTCTCTATCGCGTAGTCGA
>DAIBFU010000179.1:0-1571 GCA_027422105.1 Vulcanimicrobiota bacterium
CCGGCGATTCCAAAATCGTCGATGTCAACGCGCATATCGTCGACGAATTGCAAGAACTCTGGATTGCGCGCAGCGACGGGTTCTTCCGGTACGACCGGCGACCGCTGGTGACGCTGGGTGTCCAATGCATCGCGCGTCGCGGCAAAGAGCGCGGAACCGGTTATTGTGCCGACGGCGGCCGAACCGCGGTTGCCTTCTTCGAATCGATGACGCCGGAGCAGATCGCCGGTGAATCGGCGCGGATTGCGCTGGTAAATCTCGACGCGCGCCCGGCTCCGGCCGGTGAGTTCGAAACATTGCTCGGGGCGGGCGGCGGCGGCGTGCTCTTGCACGAAGCCGTGGGGCACGGGTTGGAGGGCGATTTCAACCGGCGAGGCGTCTCGCTCTATAGTGGGAGAATCGGCGAGCGGGTGGCGAGCGAACTCGTCACTATTTATGACGACGGCGATATTCCCGAAGAACGCGGCAGTACGTCGTTCGACGACGAGGGGACTCCGTGCGGCCACACGGTGCTCGTTGAAGGCGGTATATTACGCGGATATTTGCACGACGAGCTCAACGCGCGTTTGATGGGAATGCGCTCGACCGGCAACGGAAGGCGACAATCGTTTCGCCATTTGCCGCAACCGCGAATGTGCAATACGTATATGCCGCCCGGCGATGCAGACCTTGAAGAGATGATCGCATCGGTCGAAAACGGCATCTATGCAAAATCATTTGCCGGCGGACAGGTCGATATCGGGAAGGGAGATTTTGTTTTTATGATCGCCGAAGGATATCGCATCGAGCACGGACGCCTCGGCGCAGCTGTTAAAAACGCGACGATCGTCGGTAACGGCCCCGATGCGATGACGAAGGTCACCGCGGTCGGTAACGATGCGCGCTTTGCGCGTCGACATTATACCTGCGGCAAGGGCGGGCAGCACGTTCCCGTCGGGGTCGGTATGCCGACGGTAAAAATTTCGGCGATGAGCCTCGGTGGTACGGCAAGTGCGTGAGGCGGAGGCGCGGGAGCGAGCGCAACGCGCTGTCGATATCGCTATGACGATGGGGGCGAGCGAAGCGGAAGCGCGCATCGTTCTTGCGCGCCGGTTTAACGCCGCGGCGCGCGGAGAGCGCGTTACGCAGCTCGATTTCTCGGAGGGGCGCAGCCTCTCGATGCGACTCTTCATCGAACGGCGGAAGGCAACGCTCGTTGGGACACATTGGACCGACGACGAAATTCGTTCGGGTGTTGCGACCGCGTTGGAGCAAGCGCGTTTTGCCGGAGTCGATCGCTTTGCCGGCCTTCCCGACCCGCAGAGCGTTCCGAGCCGCGATCTCGACCTCTACGATCGCAAAATCGAGGAACGCCTCGATGAAGAGCGCCTCGACGACGTGCGGAGCGTCGAACGTTCGATTCGCGAGGCGGATCGGCGCATCGATAATAGCAACGGCTCGCATTACAGCGACGCATGCGTGACGCTGGCGCTTGCGAACTCCAGCGGCATGGTCGGAAGTTATCGCGGCACGCAGGTCGGCATCTCGGCCTCGCCGGTCGCAAGCGATGGCGCCTATAAACGCACCGCGCA
>DAIBFU010000180.1:0-1553 GCA_027422105.1 Vulcanimicrobiota bacterium
GATCTGCGTTTGCCCCCGAATTGCTTCATGAGCGATTTGGCTTGATCGAATTGTTTGATCAAGCGGTTCACATCGGCGACCTGCGTGCCTGAGCCAAGAGCGATGCGCTTGCGCCGAGATCCATTGAGAATCTGGGGGCTGCGCCGCTCTTGCCGCGTCATCGAGCAGATAATCGCCTCTGTTTTTTTGAGCTCCCCCTCGGGAAGTTCAAAATTCTTCGGAAGTGCGCGCGACATTCCCGGAATCATTTTGAGCAGATCGCCCATCGACCCCATCTTGCGCACTTGTCGTAATTGATCGAGGAAATCATCGAGTGAAAATTGCGCGTTGCGCATCTTCTGCTCGAGTGATTTTGCCTGTTCCTCGGTATAAATACCACGCGTTTTTTCGATCAGCGTCAGCACGTCGCCCATTCCGAGAATGCGCGAGGCTAAGCGATCGGGATGGAACGCTTCTAGTGCCGAGAGTTTTTCTCCGACACCGATGAGTTTTATCGGCGCGCCGGTTCGCTCGAATATCGAGAGCGCGGCACCGCCGCGGGTATCGCCGTCCATCTTCGTGAGGACGATGCCCGTAACGCCGAGCCGGCGGTGGAAGCCGTCGGCGACGTTCGCCGCCTCTTGCCCCGTCATAGCATCGGCAACGAAGAGAATTTCGCGCGGCTGCGTTGCCGCTTTGATCCGCTCGAGTTCGGACATCAACGCATCGTCGATCTGCAGTCGTCCTGCCGTATCGATGATGACCGTCGAGATGCCGAGGCGCTTGGCTTCGGCGACACCGAGCCGCGCGGTCTCGACCGGGTCGGCGGTGCCGCGTTCGAAGACCGGAAGATCGATCTGTTCGCCGAGCCGTTGTAACTGCGCGATGGCGGCAGGGCGGTAAATATCGGCGGCAACGAGGAGGCTGCGTCTGCCTTGCTCCTTCAGACGCAGCGCGATCTTACCGGCGTGCGTCGTTTTGCCCGAGCCCTGAAGCCCGACGAGCAAGATAACCGAGGGAGGCGCATCGCTGAATTGCAGCCGCGCTTCGGCGCCGCCGAGTAACGCGACGAGCTCCTCGTGACAGATGGAGACGATCGTCTGCGCCGGGGTAAGCGATTCGAGAATATCTGCGCCGAGTGCGCGCTCTTTGACGCGTGCGACGAACGACTTGGCTGACGAGAGCGAGACATCCGCTTCCAAGAGCGCCACGCGAATTTCGCGTAGCGCCTCGGTGATATCGCTCTCGCTGAGCCGGCCGCGACCCGTTAGGCGCGAAAAGAGCGCGCCTAATCGATCGCTGAGTTGTTCGAACACGTCGGGGCTGCCGTGCTAGGCCTTCGCCGCAGCCTCGTCGATGCGCGCAACGGCATCGCCGACGGTCTTGATTTTTTCCGACTCTTCGTCGGGAATGCTGATGTTGAATTCGGTCTCGAACGCCATCACCAATTCCACCTGGTCGAGTGAATCGGCACCGAGATCGTCGGTGATCGAGGCTTCCGGCGTCACTTCTGACTCCTGAACGCCGAGTTGTTCGACGATGACTTTCTTAACGCGATCGAAGGTGCTGCTGGA
>DAIBFU010000181.1:0-1520 GCA_027422105.1 Vulcanimicrobiota bacterium
CGGTGACGCCAAAGAAGGCATCGCCGCCTACAACGAAAAGCGCGTGGCCCGCTTTAAAAACGGGTGAAACGCTGGGAGACGCGGCTCGCCCTGCTCGCGGTGATCCTCGCGAGCCTCTCGGCGTTGAATATCCCGGGGCGTCTCCTGTTCGCACTCACCGCGATGCTGCTGCTCTCGATCATTGCAAGCGCGCGACTGCGCGCCGCACTCTACGGTAAAAAAGAGCGCCCCACCGGTTTCGATGCCGCCGCGACGGCAGCGCGAATCCGGGAGGAGCGCTCGCATCGTTTCACCCGCCGCTAGTCGAGGAAAGCCTCGGCCGGGGCTTCCGAGCGCTTCGTCGAAGCGGCGCGGTATGGTTACCGCTTTCATCCTCATGAACGTCGAGCGCCCGCGCCTGAAATCGATCGCCGACGATCTCCTTGCCATCGACGGCATCGCCGAAGTCTACTCCGTCGCTGGTCCCTTCGATCTCGTTGCGATCGCGCGCGTGCGCGAGCACGAGCAACTCAACGACCTCGTGACCGAACGCGTCGGCGCGCTCGAGGGCATCGAGTCGACCGAGACGCTCATCGCGTTCCGCTCCTTTGCAAGAAAAGATCTCGGGTTGCTTTGGGATATCGGGGAGTAGCAAGCTCCGTCGTTCCCTAAAATAACGAGAGCTGCGTGTGCTCGTCGAGATACTCGGCATCGATGCCGATCCGTCGCAGCCGGTGCGTGAAATCTTCGCGGCCGTGGACGAGCAAAACTTTGCGTGGACGCACGAGTTCGATCGTCTTCAGCAATGACGGATAGTCGGCGTGGTCGGAGAGCGCGAACGTTCGGTCGACTCCATAGCGATAGCGAGCGCTGCGGTCGATCGCCCAACCGGTGAGCATGGCGGTTCGCGTGCGGCTTGCGCGCGGCGGCGCGTTCGAGCGCCCCGGCGGGCGAATCTCGGCAAAGCCGCCGACGACATCACCGTGCACTTCCTCGGGCAACGCCACGCCGCAGGCGCGATAAACCTCGGCAATCTTCGCGACCGCCGAATGCAGGCGGATCGGGATTCCCGCCGCACCGAGAATCGCCATCGCCTCCTGCGCCTTCCCGAGCGAGTACGCGTAGAAGATCGGCGTTGCGTCCTCCGCCAATGCAGCGCGCGCAAAATCGACGATCTCCGCTTCGACGTGCTCGCGCGACGGAAAAACGTATTGCGGTGAGCCGAACGTGCACTCCATCACCAGAACGTCGGCAGCTTTGATCTCGGTCGGCTCGGCGGTTCGCGATGACGAGAGTTTGAAATCGCCGGTGTAAACGTGACGTCCCGAGGAACCTTCAACGAGCAGTTGCGCGCTTCCGAGGACGTGCCCCGCGGCGAAGAGCGTGAGGCGGTGCTCGCCGATCTCCCACGGTTCGTTGAAGCGATGGGTTTCAAATACGCTGCGTTTGCGCGAACGGAAACGTACCGCGCAGAGCGCCGCCGTCTCGGGGGTACAGATGACGACGTCGTGCTCGCGGGCATGGTCGGAATGAGCGTGGGA
>DAIBFU010000182.1:0-1514 GCA_027422105.1 Vulcanimicrobiota bacterium
GCGTTCGGCGTCGGCCGCCTCTTTGTTGTAGTAACCCTCGCGGTAGAGGAAGGCGACGAAGTCGGCCTCCTGTTCAAGCGAGCCTGAATCGCGCAGGTCGGCGAGCATCGGGCGCTTTTCGTTGCGCGTTTCGACGCCGCGATTGAGCTGCGCGAGCGCGATAATCGGCACGTCGAGGTCCTTCGCCGTCACTTTCAACGTACGGCAGATCTCACTGATCTCTTCGTTGCGGTTCATCTGTCGTTGCATCGAGCTTGGATGCAAGAGCTGGAGGTAGTCGACGAAGACCGCGCCGAGACCGCGCGTCGCCTTGAGCCGCCGACAACGGCTGCGCAGTTCGCTCACGCTCAAACCACCCGAATCGTCGAGATAGATCGGCAGCGCGTCGAGTTCGTCCATCACCTTCGGAATACGTCCCCAATCGCGATCGCCGATATTCCCGCGTCGAATATCATGCATCGAGATACGCACCGTTGCCGAGAGCAGGCGCAACACCAACTCGCTATTCGACATTTCGAGCGAGAAGAACGCGACCGGCTGCCCCGCGCTGCGCGCCGCCGCCATCGCCATGTTTAGCGCAAAGGAGGTCTTGCCCATGCCGGGGCGCGCCGCGACGATGACGAAATTTCCCGGTTTGAACCCCGTCGTAATGGCATCGATATCGGGGAAACCGGTCGTGACGCCGCTTAACTCGCCGCGCCGATAATAATACTCTTCGAGTTCGTCGAGCGCCGGCTTCATCAGCGATCCGACATGAGCGAAATCCCCGCCCATCTGCCGCTGGCTGATCGAGAAAATCATCTGCTCGGAGCGATCGATCGCGCCTTCGACATCCTCTTCGGCTTCGAAACCGGTCTGTACGATCTCGGTTCCGGCGTGAATCAGCGAACGCAGCGTCGATTTTTCGCGCACCAATTTCGCATAATAGGCCGCCGAGGCCGCAGTTTGCACCGAATTGACCAGCGTCCCGAGAAAGGCCGGGCCGCCGACGCGTTCGAGCGCCCCACGCCGTTTCAGTTCCTCGGCGAGCGTGATACGGTCGAGCGGTTCGTTCCGTTCGTAGAGCGCGAGCAGCGCCGAAAAAATCGTTTCGTGGGCGTGTACGTAGAAATCGCTCGCACGCACGATCTCCGAGATCGTTCCCATGATCTCACGGTCGATTAAAACCGAACCGATACAGACGCGTTCCGCGTCGACGTTCTGTGGAGGGATGCGTTCGACGGCACGGGCGAGATCGGGTTGCGCGAAACTCATGGCCTATTAGTTCCCGCGCGAGGCTGTGGAACGCTTGCGAGTCTTAACCGAAACGGGGCTCTTTGTTGCGAACAACTTCGGCGTCCGCTTGATCCGCAGGGCGCGCAGCACTTCGCCGACATCGTGCGCCGCGACGACATCGATACCCGAGAGCCGCGCATCGATCTCGCGGGCGTTCTCCGCCGGCAGCACGATCGCGCGCATGCCCGCCTGACGCGCGGCGTAGAGTTTCTCGACGACGCCGCCGACGCCGCGCACCT
>DAIBFU010000183.1:0-1360 GCA_027422105.1 Vulcanimicrobiota bacterium
GATATTTTTCTTATGCATCCATTCGAGGATATTCTCGACCACTTGCGCGCTCGAGAGCTGATCGGCTTCGACCACGTGGTCGGCATGGGCGTAAAGCGGCATGCGCTTGACGTAGAGTTCTTTGATGCGCGAGAGCGTCGGCGTCGGCCCGATCAGCGGACGGACGGTGCGGCTATGACGCAAGCGTTCGAAGGCGAGTTCGGGGGTCACTTTGATGAAGATCCGGTAAGTGCGCTTCTTCAGCAGCACCTGCGTCGGCTCGTAGGTGGTCGCGCCGCCGCCGAGCGAGAGTACACCGGGCGCACCTTCCTCGATTGCGTGCGTGATGGCGGCGTGTTCGTAGCGTCGGAACGCCGCTTCGCCTTCGTTATAGAAGATATCGCTGATCGCGCCGTGTTCGCGCACGACGAGTTCGTCGGAGTCGTAAAAAGCAACGCTGAGTTTGCGCGCGAGGCGTTTGCCGATCGTCGATTTTCCTGAGGCCATAAACCCGATCAGTGCGACATGCCGTTTCATACGTGTTCCTTTGCAAAAAGCTGCGCCGCGCGGGCACGCGAACGCGAGAGATTATCGAGCGTCTCCTCCATGCTGTCGCCGCCGTATTTGTCCAGCAGCGGCTCGACGAGCGCCAAACGGACCATGGCCTCGCCGACGATCGCGGCGGCGGGAACGACGCAGACATCGCTGCGGACGATGCTTGCCGGTGCCGCTGTGCCGGCGTGTAGATCGACCGAGGGCAGCGCATGCATGAGCGTGGGAATCGGTTTCACGGCGGCGAGCAGCGTTATGCGCTGGCCGTTGCTCATGCCGCCCTCGATACCGCCGGCGCGATTGCTGCCGCGCACCACGTCGCCTCCATCGAGCGCGAAGGTATCGTGCGCCTCCGAACCGGGTTTATCGGCGACCTCGGCCCCGAGCCCGACTTCGACCGCTTTGACCGTCTGCATCGACATCACGGCGCCGGCAAGGATGCCGTCGAGGCGATTGCCGGGTTGCCGATTGCTGCCGATGCCGACCGGCATGCCCTCGACGACGACCGCGTAGCGCCCGCCGAGCGTATCGCCGGCGGCTTTTGCTTCGTCAATGAGCGCGACCATGCGCGCGCTGCTCTCAGCATCGGGGCAACGCACCGCGCTTGCTTCGATGCGCTCGCGATCGATCGTTGCGATCTCCGGTGCGACGACGCTGCCGATCTGCGCGACATAGGATGCGGTGGTGATGCCGAGCGCTTCGAGGAACTGCGCGCAGATCGCACCGAGTGCGACCCGCATCGCGGTCTCGCGCGCGCTCGCGCGTTCGAGCACGTTGCGCAGATCGCGATGCCCGTATTTGAGCGCCCCGGCGTAATCGGCGTGCCCGG
>DAIBFU010000184.1:0-1331 GCA_027422105.1 Vulcanimicrobiota bacterium
CTCATCAATGCGCAGCCCGGCCGCGCGCAACGCTCGCTGCGTCGCGGGAACCGGCCCCACGCCCATGATCTCGGGCGAGACGCCGGCGACACCGGTCGAACGAATCCGCGCGAGCGGTTGCATCGCGTGTCGTTGCGCAAATTGCGCCTCGACAAGTAAGAGCGCAGCGGCGCCGTCGTTCATTCCCGAGGAGTTCCCGGCAGTCACCGTACCGCCTTGGCGAAATGCGGGAGCGAGCGCGGCAAGCCGTTCGTAGCGCGTATCCGGGCGTGGATGTTCGTCGCGCGTTACCGATCGCTCGCCCTCGCGCGCAGCGATGGTTACCCCGACGATCTCATCGTCGAACGCGCCGCGCGCTACCGCCGCCGCGCATTTTTCTTGCGAAGCAAGAGCGAAACGATCTTGTGCCGCACGCGATATACCGTCGAGATCGGCGACGCGTTCGGCGGTTTCACCGAGTGAGATCGTCCACTCCTCCGGCATCTTTGGGTTGACCATACGCCACCCGATCGTCGTATCGTAGAGCCGTGCGTCGCGCGCAAAGGGTTGCGCGCTTTTCGGCAGCACGTAGGGCGCGCGCGTCATCGATTCGACGCCGCCGGCGACGATCGCCTCGCATTCGCCCCACGCAATTGCATGCGCGGCGCTATTGATCGCTTGCAAACTCGAGCCGCAGAGCCTGTTGAACGTGACGCCGGGAACCTCGACCGGCAACCCGGCAAGCAACGCGGCCATCCGCGCGAGATTACGATTATCCTCGCCGCTCTGGTTTGCCGCTCCGAAATAGATGTCGCCGATCTCCGCCGGATCGACTTTCGTGCGCTCGAGCAACGCGCGCACCGCCATCGCGGCGAGATCGTCCGGACGCACACCGGCGAGCGCGCCGCCGAGTCGACCGATCGGCGTGCGTACGGCATCGACCACCCAGACCTCGCGCGCGCTCATTCCGCCTCCCCTTCGCTTCCGGCGTCGCTTCCATCCTCGGCGAGCGGCGTACCGTCGGGGAGTTCGCCCTCTTCGTCGATATCGAGCAACCAGAGCGAGCGATGCGGGCCGAAATCGGGGCCGTACTCAGCGGCCACGGCGCGCAAGATGCGCGCAATGCGCGCTCCGCCGATCTCGCGCCCCCACGCGATCGGGCCGAGCGGATAATTCGTTCCTAAGCGCATGGCGAGATCGACATCCTCGGCACTCGCAACATCCTCGTGCACCGCGATCACCGCCTCGTTGACGATCGATCCGACGAGTCTTCCGAGAACGAGCCCGGGCGAAGAGGCAACGAGAACAACCCGTTTGCCGAGCCGTTCGAAGAACTCTTGCGCGAGCGCAAG
>DAIBFU010000185.1:0-1301 GCA_027422105.1 Vulcanimicrobiota bacterium
ACAACGTCGAGCTGCTATTCATTCAACCTGGTAAGCCAACCCAAAACGCCTTCATCGAGTCCTTCAACTCCCGCGTGCGCGATGAGTTGCTCGCCCCAAACCGATTTCGGACGATCTTCGAGGCATGTATGGCGGCCGAAGACTGGCGCCGATCGTACAACACCGGCCACCCGCACAGCGCGCTCCACGGGATGACGCCCGAGGAGTTTCTATCGCGCTACGAAAATACGCCCGCTCCACAGAAATCACTGGCCGCATGACGGGACCTAGCCCAATGTAAGTGGGCCGGTAGGCTATGAATGGTGTAATCTGACGCACCGATGTGTGCGTAAGGATGCTTTCCAGTGCGGCAATCGTCAATAGAAAAGCGAGGAGCACGGTCGGAGCGAGCCCGTACAGCCACATTGTTCTTGTCTCTAAATTGCCTTGAAGAAGCCCGACGAAACGCCGACGATTCCAAAACATCACTAGGGCAAGACCAATAGCGTAGCAAAACTCCCACGTTACCGTTTTCGACGCTCCGTTGGGAAGAGCAATGGCTAGAGCTACAATCACGGCGAAAATTGCAACGACAGAGATGTCGAGACGAGTTATATTCACGAATGTGATAAATTGTGTTTCGTCAAATTCGCGTAACGATATCGTGCTTGAAATATCCCTCGGCTGGTTCTTCAAAGTTTATTATTCTATCCAAGCCCTGCCGACAAAGAAGCCTAGAGTGGGATATTGCCGTGCTTGCGTTTCGGGCGTTCGACGCGTTTGTTTTCGAGCATCGTGAGCGCGGCGGCAACCGCCCGGCGCGTCGAACGCGCCTCGATGACGTCGTCGATGTACCCGCGCTGCGCGGCAATATACGGGTTGGCGAATCGATCGGTATATTCGTCGATGTACTCCGCCATCTTCGCCGCGGGGTCGCTTGCCGCGGCAATCTCGCGCCGGAAGATCGTCTTCACCGCGCCCTCGGCGCCCATGACGGCAATCTCCGCCGTCGGCCAGGCGAGATTGATATCGGCGCGGATGTGTTTGCTCGCCATAACATCGTAGGCACCGCCGTAGGCTTTGCGCGTGATGACGGTGATTTTCGGCACGGTCGCCTCGGCATACGCATAGAGCAACTTGGCCCCATGCAGAATGATGCCGCCATACTCTTGTTCGGTGCCGGGAAGGAAGCCGGGCACATCTTCGAAGGTGAGGATCGGCACGTTAAACGCATCGCAGGTCCGCACGAAACGGGCGGCTTTAATCGATGATTTAATGTCGAGGACGCCGGCAAGAACGTTGGGCTGATTGGCGACGATGCC
>DAIBFU010000186.1:0-1173 GCA_027422105.1 Vulcanimicrobiota bacterium
GGAGATGACGCTCATGATCGGCATTAGCTGGATTGTCCTTTACGGGCGATGGGTGGAAGCGGAGGAAGCGCGTTGCGCGCGATCGATGCGCTGCGCGGCGCGAGGGGAGCGAGCGGAGCGATTGCTCCGGTGAAGGGGACGCGTGAATCGCGCCGAGTCGTCGGCGCGGCCTGAGGAGCGGTCGTCGGGGTGGCGGTTTCGGGAATACTCGGCGGGCCCTCGGGAACCCATTCCATCTCCTCGCTCGTGTCGTTCTCGACCGAGCGGTCGGTCGCATACGAGTGGCCGCGCCAAGAACGGCGCCGGTATCCATAGGAGCTTGCGCCACGTTTCTTTCCGGTGAAAAACATCCACAACAACAGAACGCCGATGAACGGTAAGAAATGCCCCACGAGAGGCTTCTACCGCAGAAAAGCGGCTTTGTTACGCCCCGACGCGGTCGAGCAGGTGGAGGAATGAACCCTGCACGCTCCCGCGCTGCATTCCCATGCGCAACGAAGCACCCGTCGCGTCGCTGCATTCGAAGAGCGCCTTGGCGGCCGATTCGCTCGCGACGCTTGCGAAATGAAACTCGTGCCCACGAAGGCTCGCACCTGCACTTGCAAAGGGCATCTCGACGAGCGTACGCACCTCGCGATACCCGAGATGCAGACGTGGACGCGCATACGAGAACTGCAGTGGCAGAAAACCGAGCATCGCATGTTCGACTGCATCGCGGTCGGCGAGCCTCTCTCCGAGAACCATATAGCCGCCGCACTCACCGTAGATCGCCGCATCACGCGCACGCGCCGCTTCCATACCGGCGCGAAAATTTGCGGCAGCGGCGAGTCGGCCGGCATGGAGTTCGGGGTAGCCGCCGGGAAGATAGACCGCATCGGCTTCGGCGCTCGGCCCTTCATCGGCAAGCGGCGAGAATCTCGAGAGGTGCGCACCGGCGCGCCGCCACCCTTCGGTAATATGCGCGTACGAAAATGCGAATGCGCAGTCGTCGGCGATGGCGATATGCGAGCCGAGCGGTGCGAGCGGACTTTCGTGCGACACAACGAGATCGCGAAGCGGCGCAGCGAGTTGGAGCAATGCATCGAGATCGAGTTGCGCCTCGCATGCGGCGGCGGCAGCATCGAGAAATCGTTCGAGGTCGTGATGCTCGCGTGCTTGCACGAGGCCGAGATG
>DAIBFU010000187.1:0-1081 GCA_027422105.1 Vulcanimicrobiota bacterium
GCGCGCGCCAACCTCGAACCGCTGGTTATCGCCGGCGGACTCTACGGAGGGCAGTTGATGCTGACCACCGAGGTGGAGAACTTCCCCGGCTTTCCAGACGGAATTCTCGGCCCTGAGTTGATGGAGCGCTTTCGCGCACAAGCAGAGTCGTTCGGCGCTCGCATCATGAATGAAGATGCAGTCGGCGTCGATCTCTCGCAGCGGCCGTTCGTGGTGCGAACTGCGGAGAAGAGCTATGAATCGCAGACGGTGATCGTTGCGACTGGTGCGAGCGCGCGTTGGCTCGATATTCCCGGCGAGGAGCGCCTTCGCGGGCGTGGTGTCTCGACCTGCGCGACGTGCGACGGGGCATTCTTCCGCGAGAAAGAGATCGTCGTCGTCGGCGGTGGCGATTCGGCGATGGAGGAAGCGATCTTCTTGACGCGCTTCGGCAGTCGAGTGACGGTGATTCATCGACGCGACACGCTGCGCGCGAGCAAAATCATGGCCGAGCGGGCGATGAATCACCCGAAGGTCGATTTCATTTGGAATACCGCAGTCGAGGAGGTCCTCGGCAATGAGAGCATGACGGGGCTGCGTCTCCGCAATCTCATCGACGGCCGCGAATCGGAGTTCCGCGCCGATGCGCTCTTCATTGCAGTCGGGCATACGCCGAATACCTCGATCTTTGCCGGCCAACTCGACCTTGATTCGCATGGGTATATTCTTTCGCCGGATGGGACGCACACGAATATCGAGGGCGTGTTCGTCGCCGGCGACGTGAATGATATCCGCTACAAGCAGGCGATTACGGCTGCCGGCGCAGGGTGCCGGGCGGCGATCGATGTCGAGAAATATCTCGAGGCGCATCATCTTGATGCTGCTGCGGTGCTGTAGCGGCGCGCTTCTGTCACGCCGAGTAGATCGCTGTCACGCCGAGTAGATCGCCCCTTCGACTCGCTTCGCTCGCTCAGGACAGGCTCCGCGATCGTATCGAGGCGGCGCCGCTCGGTACGCGCCAGCGGGCACCGCTCCTCGCTAGACGCTCGCGGCTCGGACAAGCAATGTCAGGGTCCTCGCCGCTCGCTTAAGCGCTCGTCGG
>DAIBFU010000188.1:0-1015 GCA_027422105.1 Vulcanimicrobiota bacterium
CTACCCGGGATCGCGACTTCGGCGAGCTCGCCTGTGACGGGCCATGCGCGCGACGCGCGTAAAATACTTTTCGCTCGGCGTCGGATCGCAAAACTGCGACTCGCTTCGTCGGCTACGGCGTGCTCTTCACGTTGCGTGCGCCTCTCACCTTTCTTTCGAGGAGGAATCGGAAGAGGACTCCTGCACCGTCTCCGGCGTTGGAAAGGGCGAGAGCCGCTCGAGCTTGAGACGTTTATCGACTTCGACGTTCTTTCGGCGCCCGCCGATATCGATGCGCAACGCGCGCAGCGGGAGCCGCCCGAGAAACGCGATCGTGGCGTGAAGATCGAGTCGCCAACATCCTTCGAGCCCGAGTTCGCGCAGGGCCGGCAACACCGCCAAAGCCTCGATCGATTCCAACGCATCGCACCGAGCGCATTCGAAGCGTTCGAGCGCGCGCCCCGAACGCAGCGAATCGAGCGTGCGCAGCGGGACGCCGATCGTGCGTAGCGCACGGAGGTGCGGGCCGACGCTCGCGGCTTCGGCGGGAAGATTCGCCAGCGAGAGCGCGGCGAGTGTTGGATGCTCGACGAGCGGCGCGGTATCGAAGGCTCCGCGATCGATCGCGAGGATCGCGAGCGGCAATGCAAGCAGCGCGCGCAGCGATCCGCCGCCGCCGCTCAGGCGTAACGCGCGGAGATGCGGGGGCAGAACGAGCCGGTCGAGATCGGCGCCGCTCAGCGCGAGCGATTCGACGTGCGCGGCGATGCGCGGCTCATCGAGCAGCGCGCAGCCGCCGTAGGCGAGCTGGAGCGCGAAGCCACCGCGCGGCACGCGCTCGGCGAGGGCGTTGCGAACGTCGAAGCCGATTTCGCCCGATGCGGCGAAGCGCACTCCGGGCGGCGCCTCGCGAATCGTGGCGAGCGGGGTCGCATCGTGGAGTTCGATGCAACGCACCGAAGCGCGCTCGATCACGCGTTTCCGAGAACGCCGCGGTCCTTCTGGGCGTAGATATTCATCAGCACGCCGACGGCGG
>DAIBFU010000189.1:0-974 GCA_027422105.1 Vulcanimicrobiota bacterium
CAGGGCGCCGCCGGTAATTTTCGGCATCGTGCTCTCTTACGGATGGAGGGACTGCAGAGGTTCCACATCGCGAACGATGATCATACCGCCCTCTCGATCAGGAGCGGTAGCAACTCGTCGAGCGAACGGATCGTCGCCGTCGGTGCAGCGAGATCGGCGGGATAGGGCTTGCTTCCGCCGTCGAGCCAGACGGCGGCAAAGCCGGCACCGAGCGCGCCCGCGATATCGGCGTACGGATCGTCACCCACGTAGAGGATCCGTTCTGCTGGGAGGCCCATGCGCGCGGCAAGGAGATCGAAGGCGCCCCGCTCGGGTTTGCGCAGCCCGATCCGCTCGCTGGCAAGAACGGGGTAGAAGAAACCGATCTGCGCCGCTTTGCGCTCCTGGAGCCCGGCGGCACCGTTGGAGAGCGCGGCGACGCGGAGATCGCTCTGCGCGAGCGCGGAGAGCAAACGTCGGGCTGCGGGCATCGGCACGACCAGGCGAGGGACGAGATCGAGGCAGCGTTGCCGAAACCACGGCACCCATCCCTCACCGCCCTCGCCGCCGCAGCGCTCAACGTATCGACGCAGCACCGATTCGAGATCGACACCCTCGTTGCGATAGCGCGCCAGCTCCTCGTCGGCGATCGTCCCCGCTCGCTCGAGCGAGACGTGCAACGGCGCAACGCCGGCATCGATCCGCACGATCAGGTCGATCAGGGCAACGCGTTCGAGGCGATTATCGACCAACAAAGTATGGTCGAGGTCGAACGCCACGCCCTCAAAGCGAAGCTTCATAGAGGCGCTCGTTCGCCGCGCGGAGGTCGGCACCTCGACCGCTTCACCGCGGATCGCGGCACGAGAAAGGCCCCCGCGTCAATCCGACGCGGGGGCCTGTTGGGAACCGAAGGTGCCCTCTGCGCCTAGCGCGGACCGGGCCCGGTGACCACGCGAACGAAATCCTTCGGACGCAGCCACTTCGCAACCGCCGCC
>DAIBFU010000190.1:0-883 GCA_027422105.1 Vulcanimicrobiota bacterium
GGCGAGGCCGCCGTAGGTGGTGAAGCCTTCGGTGAGGATCAGCAAGCGCGATTCCGCACTCGCGAGCGCCGCGTCGTTACCGGCGAGAAATCCGCCGATATTCACCAAGCCGTCCTTCTTTGCCGACATCGTGCAGCCGTCGGCGTACGAAAAGAGCTCGCGCGCGATCTCGCGCGGCGAACGTCCGGCAAATTCGGGTTCGCGTTCGCGTATGAACCAACAATTTTCCGCATAGCGACAGGCATCGATATAGAGCGGAATGCCGTGTTCGCGACAGATCGCGTGGACCGCGCGCACGTTCGCCATCGAGACCGGTTGGCCGCCGCCGGAATTATTCGTGACGGTCAGCATGACGAGCGGCACGCGCGCCGCCCCGACCTCCGCGATAACCGCGCGCAACGCATCGGTATCCATGTTTCCCTTAAACGGGTGTTGCGCTGCGGGGAGCCGCCCTTCGGGGATCGGCAGATCGAGCGCGCGCGCGCCGACGCTTTCAACGTGCGCGCGCGTCGTGTCGAAATGCGTGTTATTCGGCACGACGTCACCGGGTTTGCAGAGCGTCGTAAAAAGAATGCGCTCCGCCGCGCGACCTTGATGCGTCGGCAACACGTGTTGGAAACCGAAGATCTCGCGCACCGTCTCGGCGAAGCGGTAGAACGAGCGTGCCCCCGCATAGGATTCGTCGCCGCGCATGATCGAGGCCCACTGGTCGGCGCTCATCGCCCCGGTGCCGCTATCGGTCAACAGGTCGATAAGCACGTCGTCGGCGCGCAGCAAGAATGGATTGAACGCGGCCTCGCGCAGGTAGCCCTCGCGCTCCTCGCGCGTGGTCATGCGAATCGGTTCGACGGATTTAATGCGAAAAGGTTCGATAATCGACCGG
>DAIBFU010000191.1:0-821 GCA_027422105.1 Vulcanimicrobiota bacterium
CCCAACCGATACGCGTCGGTGGCCCATGCCCGGGAAGCACCGCCGTTGCATCGGGAAGAACGAAGAGTTCGTGGCGAATGTTTGCGAGCAGGTCCGCATACCCAAAGCGATTGCCGAAACAGCCGCCGACGCTTCCGGCAAAGAGCGTATCGCCGGTGAAGAGCAGATCGCCGATGCGAAAGCATGATGAACCATCGGTATGCCCGGGCGTCGGAATGAGTTCGATCTCGTTTTGCGTTCCGAAGGGGAGCCGCTCGCCTTTGCGGATCGGAAGCGCCGTGGTGGCGAGCGCACCGATGGCAGGAGCATCAACTTCGTGCATGACGACGCGCGCATTGGGATAGGCGGACGCGACCGCTTCGGCGGCATCGCAATGGTCGTCGTGCTTGTGCGTGATTAAAATATAGGAGAATTCGAGGTCGCTTTTTCGCAGCAGCGCAAGCAACGCGTCGGGCTTTCCTGCCGGGTCGACGATAGCAGCGAAGCGCTCGTCGAGCGCCGCCTGAACGATATATCCATTACTGGGATGCGGCAGTTGCGCGTGTTGGTGCACCAGCGGCAGGGTGAGATCGGCGGGGTACCAGGCTCCCGCAGCACGCTGCTGAAAGCGCCGCCGTTCCAGGCCGAGAGCGGTTGCCAGCCGTGCGGCCTCATCGGCGTCGGGAGTCCCTCGGTCGGCAAGCCACGCCTCGATGGAAGCCTCTGCGATATTTGTAGCCGCGGAGAGATCCCGTGCGCTCACACGAGATCCGCGCATCGTCTTGCGTAGCACATCCCCGACCGTATCTTCGAGATCGAGCTTCGGCCAGTGGTTCATAGAT
>DAIBFU010000192.1:0-820 GCA_027422105.1 Vulcanimicrobiota bacterium
GGGCTGGTGGCATCGAGAGGACGCGAAACCCGGTCGGAACGACTGCTGCAAGGGGTCTCTGTGAGCAATCAGGAAATGGGCGGCGCCGGCGGCGTTCCGCCGAAGGTCGCGCGCAGCGCGCTCGTGAAACCGATCGCGATCGTGCTCGCGGTCGCGCTCGTCGTGACCGGCGGGATCTATGGATTCCACCTGTTCGTCGGCCGCAAGATCGCCGAATTCATGGCCGCGAGCGCGAGCGCGCCGCAGACGGTGTCGACGTTCGTCGCGGTGAGCTTGCCGTGGCAGGCCGAAACCCACGCGGTCGGCAACGTCCGCGCCCGCCAGGGCGCCGACCTCGCCGCGCAGATCGCGGGCATCGTCGCCGCGGTCCACTTCAAATCCGGTGACGCCGCGCGCGCCGGTGAGACGTTGCTGACCTTGCGGATGAACGACGATCCCGCGAAGCTCGCCCAGCTCGAAGCCCAGGCGCGGCTCGCGGCGGTGAACTACCGCCGCGACCGGCGGCAGCTCGCCGTCCAGGCGATCAGCCGCGCGATCGTCGACGCGGACCTCGCGGCCCTGCAATCCGCGCGCGCGCAAGTCGCCGCGCAACGCGCGCTGATCGCCGAGAAGATCGTGCGCGCGCCGTTCGCCGGCCGGCTCGGGATCCGTCAGGTCGACGTCGGGCAGTACCTCGCGGCCGGGACGTCGATCGTCACGCTGCAATCGGTCGATCCGATCCTGGTCGACTTCTTCGTCCCGCAACAGGCGCTCGCGGTGATCCGCCGCGACCAGACCGTCGAGGCGACCGTCGACACCTACCCGGGCCGACGCTTCCGCG
>DAIBFU010000193.1:0-819 GCA_027422105.1 Vulcanimicrobiota bacterium
GGTGGCCTTGCTTCTCCTGCTCGTCCGGGGTCCACGACTTGGGCGGGGAGTCTTCGCGGGGCGCACCCGGTTTGGGCGTCAGGAGGAGCGGGGTCGGACCTTGCAGCAAGCTGGCCAGCGCCGCGGCAAGCGCGACCGCAGGAATGTTGCGCTCGAGCTCGATCTGCTCGATCAGCGGGCGAAAGACATCACCTTCACCGCTTTGCACCGCGTTCGCGATGCGCTCCTTGAATTTCAGCACGCGTTGCTCGTTGACGGCCTCGACACTCGGCAACTGCATCGGCTCGATACGCTGTTTGGTGACCCGCTCGATGACACGCAGCATATTCTGCTCGCGGGGGGCCACGAACAGGATTGCCTCGCCGCTGCGCCCCGCGCGGCCGGTGCGACCGATGCGGTGGATATAGGTTTCCGAGTCGTACGGGATGTCGTAGTTGACGACATGCGAGATGCGCTCGACATCGAGCCCGCGCGCGGCGACGTCAGTGGCGACGACGATATCGATCTGACCGCCCTTGAGGCGGGCGACCGTGCGTTCCCGCTGTGCCTGAGGAATATCGCCGTTCAGCGCGGCGGCGCTGAAACCGCGCGCCTCGAGTCGTTCGGCGAGTTCCGTGGTCTCGAGCTTCGTTCTCACGAACACGAGCATCGCCTCGAAGTCCTCCACTTCGAGAACCCGGGTGAGCGCGTCCAGCTTGTGCAGGCCGCTGACGAGCCAGCAGCGCTGACGGATCTTCGGTGCCGTCCCGGCGCGATCCTGAATGGTGACTTGCTGCGGGTCACGCATGTGCTTGTGTGCGATGCGGCGGATCGCCGAAG
>DAIBFU010000194.1:0-798 GCA_027422105.1 Vulcanimicrobiota bacterium
CGCCGCGTTCGGCTTGAACAGCCCGTTGCCGACGACGATCACGCCGAGCGCTCCGAACAGCGTCCAGGTGGCCTCGCTTGGTATGGACATCAACGCATACCCGAGCGCGAGCACCACGGCGCCGACCAGCATCGTGCGCCGGGTCCCGAGGTACCGGTCACCGACCCAGCCGCCGACCGCCGGCGCGACGTAGATCAGCGCGGCGGCCGCGCTCCACACGAGGTTCGCCCGGTCGTCCGGGAAGCCGAGTCGCTGCACCATGTAGTACACGATCAGCGCCTGCATCCCGTAGAAGCCGAATCGCTCCCACATCTCGATCAGGTAGACGACGGCGAAGGATCTCGTCTGAGTCGCGGGCGGAGCGGGCGTTTGCATCGTGACCACCGTTTCAACGCATAATGGCCGCAAGGTTACCCGATTTTTGCGCCGTGACATCCGGAGCCGCGATGCCGCTGTCCATCCGTCGGTCTTGGGCTGGGTCGATCCTGCTGTGCGTCTGCGTGTCGGCCGCCGCGCACGCGGCCGGATTTCCGCCGGCACTGTTCGGCGGATTGCGCTGGCGCTCGATCGGGCCGTTTCGCGGCGGCCGCGCGCTCGCCGCGACCGGCGTGCCCGGCGATCCGCTGCGCTGGTATTTCGGCGCGGTCGACGGCGGCGTCTGGGAGACCGGCGACGCCGGGCGGACCTGGCGGCCGATCTTCGATCGGGAGCCCGCCGCGTCGATCGGGGCGATCGCGGTCGCGCCGTCCGACCCCCGCGTGATCTACGTCGGCACCGGCGAGGCGGACATGCGGTCCG
>DAIBFU010000195.1:0-757 GCA_027422105.1 Vulcanimicrobiota bacterium
GACGATCTGCATCGAACGGTTTTGCGCGCGCTTCCCACGTGGCAGCGCGAGGTGCTCGTTCGCAAGCCGTTCGCGTTCGTTGAATCGTGGCGCCGCGTGTCGCCGCAAATTCTCTCGTTTCTCGAGACCTGCGACAACCTCTACGTTATCGTCGACCGGCTCTTCGCCCATCAGCGCTCGCGCGAACCCGCCGGCATCGCATAAGCTCCATCAAGCTCCGGCGCGGGTGAATGCGGTGCTCTCCACATTCACCCGCGTTCCTGTTACCGCTCGACGATGGATCCAAAGCGTGGCGGCCACGTACGTACACGCTCGATACGTCGAGTGGGCAGGAAGCCTACATGCCGCCTTTACGGAGTGCGGCAAGCGCAGCTTTGAACTGGTCGCGGTGTTGTGCTTCATCTTTTCCCACTGCCGCGAAGATCGATGCCACGGAGGTATTCCCCACGGAACGGGCGCGTGCCGCCATTTCCGGATACATCTTCGTGGTCTCGTAGTTCTCGCCGTCGATTGCGTTTTGTAGATTCGCGGCCGTCCCCCGGACCAGCCCGTACTGGTGTGCGTGCGTCGCAAAATGCGATTTCAGTTCGACGTTGGCGGTACGCACGAAGAGCGCGGCGATCTCCGGGTGCTTGCCGAGGATCTCGGCGAGGAGGTCGGGGTCGACCGCGGTGGCGATCACCCCGGCGCGCGAGCTGACCAGCTCCGCCACCAGCTCGGCGGCGCCGGGCAGCCGCAGGTCCACCACCGACCAGGC
>DAIBFU010000196.1:0-715 GCA_027422105.1 Vulcanimicrobiota bacterium
CGGGGCGGTGCATTCCAGCAGCCGCGCGATGGCACCCGGCACCTGGTCGCGGCGCTCGATGGCGAAGGCCTCGAGACCGAACGCCCGCGCCAGCGCCACGAAGTCGGGGTTGTCGGACAGGTCGACCTCGCTGTAGCGCTGCTCGAAAAACAGCTCCTGCCACTGCCGCACCATGCCCAGGCAGCCGTTGTCGAGCAGCACGATCTTCACCGGAATGCGGTAGCGCCGCGCGGTGGCCAGCTCCTGGATATTCATCATGATCGAGCCGTCGCCGCTGACGCAGATCACGCGCGCCTGCGGCAGCGCCAGTTGCGCGCCCAGCGCCGCCGGCAATCCGTAGCCCATGGTGCCGAGGCCGCCGCTGGTCAGGTGGCGGTCGCAGCCGGCGATGCGCCAGTGCTGCGCCACCCACATCTGGTGCTGGCCGACGTCGCAGGTGACGATGGCCTCGGGGCCGGCGGCGCGCGACAGTTCGTGCAGCAGCGCCGGGGCGTAGATGTCGTCGCCGGGTGCGTCGTAGCGGTTGGCGTACAGGTCGCGCAGCGCCGCGCAGTGCTTGCGCCAGTCCGCGCTCGCGCGCGGCGCGGACTGCGTCAGCGCGCGCAGCGCCTGCGCCAGCGAGCCGCCCAGCGCGACATCGACCCCGCGCAGCTTGCCGATCTCGGCGGTATCGGCGTCGATATGGATGACGCGCGCGCCGGGCGCGAAGGTGTCC
>DAIBFU010000197.1:0-690 GCA_027422105.1 Vulcanimicrobiota bacterium
CGAAGCCGAAGCCGGTCACGACGCGCCGCAACGCGGCCGACGGCAGCGCCGCGGCGATCGGGCTGCCGGCGCCGAAGTCGGCGATGACGAGCGAGACGCCGCAGGCGACGAGGAGCGCCGTCCCAGCGAGCTCGCAGCCGAGTGCCTGCCAGGGAACACGCGTGGCCGTTCGCAGGGGCCCGCCTTGCCGCGGTGACGGCGCCGCCTGGTTCACGCCCCGCGATCCCCGTGGTCGAGCAGCGTCGCGAGCAGCTCCGGCAGCCGCTGGAGGAAGAGCGAGCGCGGCAGCGCGATCGCGCCTGCGGCGCGCGCGGCTTCCAGACGCTCGCTGCGAGCGTGGGGGGCGAACCCGACCACGGTGGCGCCGCCGTCGGCGGCGGTGCGGATCGCCGGCGCCGGGTCCGGCCCGAGGGCGTCGAGGTCGACGATGACGACCGTGCACCCCGCGGCCGCGGCGGAGCCGGGGTCAGCGAGGTCGAGCGCCCGACCGCCGCTCGCCTGCACGGCGGCGACGACCGGGATGTGCAGGAACGGGTTCGGGACTACGACCCCAACGCGCGGCTCCTCAGTCACGCGTCACCTCGAGCGCGAGCGCGGGGTCGTCCGTCGTGATCGAGGCCACGCCGAGGCGCGCGAGTTGCAGGATGCGATCGGTCCGGTTCACCGTCCACGGGTGCAACTCACGGCCGG
>DAIBFU010000198.1:0-673 GCA_027422105.1 Vulcanimicrobiota bacterium
TCGGGCTGCGGGAAGAGCACGATCGCGATGGCCGTGATGGCGTACCTGGCCGACAACGCGCAGATCGACAGCGGATCGATCCGGCTCCTCGGTGACGAAGTGATCGGCGCGCGCGCCGCAGACTTGCGCGACTGGCGCGCGAGCCGCGTCGCAATGGTCTACCAGGACCCCGGCTCGTCGCTCAACCCGACGATGCGCGTCGGCCGCCAGCTGGCCGAGGTCTACCGCTACCACGACCACGTGACGTGGGACAAGGCTAACGCCGCGGCGCTTTCGATGTTCGAGCGCGTCCAGTTCGCCGACCCGCGCAAGATCCTCGAGCGCTACCCCCACGAGCTCTCCGGCGGCCAGCAGCAGCGCGTCATGATCGCGATGGCGCTCGCGGCGAACCCCGCCCTCCTCATCCTCGACGAGCCGACGACCGGTCTTGACGCGACGGTCGAAGCGGAGATCCTCGATCTCGTCGAGGAGTTGCTGCGAGACATCGGCACGGCCGCGCTGTTCATCAGCCACAATCTGGCCATCGTGAGCCGGCTCTGTGACCGCGTCGGCGTGCTCTACGCCGGGCGGCTCGCGGAGGAGGGCCCCGCGACCGAGGTCCTGCGAACCCCGCGGCACCCCTACTCGATCGGCCTGCTCAACAGCATTCCCCACTGGGGTGCGACCAAGGACC
>DAIBFU010000199.1:0-659 GCA_027422105.1 Vulcanimicrobiota bacterium
TGTCGGGCTTGATGAGGTTGTGATGCGTGGCGTGGGTCCAGCTCCAGTAGAGCATGACGCCGGGCGCGAAAATGTTGAGCCAGTAAATGGCGAGGGCGGCGCGGTAGGTGATGAACTCGGCCAGCAGGCGCGTGGAGAGCGGCATGAGAGTGATGGCGAAGAGGAATCCGAGATGAATCCAGGTGAGGTCGCGCGAGCCCTCGCCGAAGTGGTTGAGCTGGGTCTGCTGGCCGGCCCAGAAGATGCCGAGAGTGAGGAAGCTCAAGCCATAGGCCACCCACTGCGGGCCGAGCGCGGCGAGGGCCAGCAAGAGTTCGCGTTCGCCATGGATCTGGGCTGCGGTGGGGATGTGGAGGTCGAGGACGAGCAGCGTCATGGCGACGGCAAAGATGCCATCGCTGAGCGCGGCGAGCCGGTCGAGATTGCGGCCCTGGATGCGGTTGTAGAGCGAGTGCATAGGAGTGCGCGAACCTCCGTGCGGGTGGGGTGATTTGAGTGTAGCTCCGCGCTCAGGAGCGGGGCGGCGGCGGCCGGCGTGTAAAGTGCCAGGCGGCCAGACACAGCGCCAGCACACCCAGCGCGTATCCCAGCAGCGCGGCGTGTCCAGTGTGGATCTTCCAGCCGCGGTAGAAGGCGATGCCCGCGGCAATGAGCATGAG
>DAIBFU010000200.1:0-641 GCA_027422105.1 Vulcanimicrobiota bacterium
CGGTTAGAATCCACTCTTGCCGTGGCTGAAAGTCGTTCTCCTATGAAGCGCATCTTCCGCAAGATTCTCATCGCCAACCGTGGCGAGATAGCGCTGCGCCTCATCCGCGGCTGCCGCGAGCTCGGCCTCACTACCGTGGCCGTTTACTCTGACGCCGACCGCGCCGCGCTCCACGTTCTTGAGGCAGATGAAGCCATCCGCCTCGGCCCTGCTCCTGCCGCAGAGTCCTATCTCCGCGGCGACCTGATTCTCGAGATCGCCCGCAGCACCGGCGCCGACGCCATTCATCCCGGCTACGGCTTTCTCTCCGAGAATGCCGACTTTGCCGAGGCCTGCGAGCGTTCCGGAATCAAGTTCATCGGGCCGCCGTCCGCTGCCATGCGCATGCTCGGCTCCAAGACCCGCGCCCGCCAGGCTGCAGACGCCGCCGGCATGCCCCGCACACCCGGCTCCGTTCAAGGGCTCGCCTCGCTGGCAGAGGCACACGAAGTTGCCGCCGGCATCGGCTACCCCGTCATGCTTAAGGCAGCCGCTGGCGGCGGAGGCAAAGGCATGCGCGCCGTCTCCTCTGAGAGCGAGCTCGCCTCCGCCTTTGCCTCCGCCCGCAGCGAGGCCGAGCGCGCCTTCGGTTCCGGCGAAGT
>DAIBFU010000201.1:0-635 GCA_027422105.1 Vulcanimicrobiota bacterium
GGTTGCCGCTACCCATGGCGACAACGAACACGCGCGGGCCTATAGGGCTGCGGCCGCGTTCCTCGAAACGCTCAATGGAGGTTGACATGGAACTCGACGAACACGCCCCGCGCGAGCGTGACGAAACGCCGCCTACAGGCGAATGCGCGATCTGCTCCTGCGACGTCTGGAGCCGGGAGTACGTCTGCGACGAGTGCGTAAACATCGTATGCCCTGCGTGCGATGGGCGGCAGATCGAATTCTCGCAGCCCGGTCGGTACGACAAGCGCGACGAGATCAGCCCGTGTTCGGTGTGCGATGGCGATGGGTTCGTGACCTACGCGCTCGCCATCTTCGACCTCGACGACACCCTGGCCCCGTCCAAGAGCAAGGTCGACTCGACGATCGTCGACCTGCTCGTCTCGCTGACTTCCGTCGCCGACGTCGCGGTGATCTCCGGCGGGCGCTTCGAGCAGTTCGACACCCAGCTGCTCACCTCGATCGACGACGAGCGGGCGCTGGCCGAAGCCGACGCCGCCGACGCGACGCTGGCCGGGGCCCGGGCCGAGGGGCCGGACGCGCTCGCAGCGCTCCACCCGCTCCACGGCATGCCGGTGGCCCTCAAGGACCTCGTGTCGGTCAAGGGCGGCCAGTGC
>DAIBFU010000202.1:0-619 GCA_027422105.1 Vulcanimicrobiota bacterium
CCTCGGCGATGCGATCGGTCTTGTCGCGCACGCGCGGCAGCGGGCGGGTCGCGGCGATTCGGGTGGCGAAGGCGATCGCGCCGGCGCGCAGATCGGCGCCTTCCGGCAGGACCTCGTCGAGGATGCCGAGCGTGCGGGCCTCGGGGGCGGGGACGTGGCGGCCGGAGACGATCATCTCCAGCGCCGCCTTGGGGCCGATGAGGCGCGGCAGGCGCTGCGTGCCGCCGCCGCCGGGCAGGATGCCGATCAGCACTTCCGGCAGGCCGACCTTCGCGCCCGGCACGGCGATCCGGTAGTGGCAGGCGAGCGCGATTTCGAGCCCGCCGCCGAGCGCATAGCCGTGGATCGCCGCGACCACCGGCTTGGCGGCCGCGTCCAGCACGTCATAGACCCGCTGGCCGAGCGGCGGGCGCGGGCGGCCCTTGCCGAACTGGCGGATGTCCGCGCCGGCGATGAAGCTGCGGCCGGCGCCGATCAGCACCATGGCGGCGATCGCCGGATCGGCCTCGCCCTGGCGGAGCGCGGCGATGATGCCTTCCGGCACGCCGGGGCTGAGGGCGTTCACCGGCGGGTTGTTCACGGTGATGACGCCGATCGGGCCCTCGCGGTCGAGACGGAC
>DAIBFU010000203.1:0-615 GCA_027422105.1 Vulcanimicrobiota bacterium
TCGAGCAGCAGCAGCCGCGGTTCGGTGGCCAGCGCACGTGCCCATTCGACGCGCCGCTGGTGGCCATAGGGAAGCGCGCCGGCGGTGCGGTCCGCGGCCTCCGTGATGCCGACGAAGGCGAGCCAGTGTCGTGCCGCCTCGGCGATCGCTGCCTCCTCGTGGCGATGCCGCCTGGTTCCCAGCATCGCGTCGAGCGCGCCGGCGCCGGTGCGACAATGCCGCCCGGCCATCACGTTCTCCGCCGCGGTGAGCTCGCGGAACAGCCGCAGGTTCTGGAACGTTCGCGCCAGCCCGAGCCGGGTGACGCGGTGCGGCGCCAACCCGTCGATGCGCGTGCCCGCGAGTGTGATCCGGCCCGCCCGCGGCCGGTAGAATCCGGTGAGGCAGTTGAAGACGGAGGTCTTGCCCGCGCCGTTCGGGCCGATCAGGCTGGTGATCGAGCCCTCCTCGACCGCGAAGTCGAACCCGCGCAACACCTCGATGCCGCCGAAGCCGAGCGACATGCCGGCGATCTCGAGCAGCGCCATCGTCAGCCCCAGCGCCAGCGCTCGGGCCAGATCCCGGCCGGGCGCAGCAACATGATCAGCAACAGGCAGAGCGCGAACACCAGCATGC
>DAIBFU010000204.1:0-610 GCA_027422105.1 Vulcanimicrobiota bacterium
ACAAGACCTGCTGCCCTTTCAAGAGGAAATTCTCGCGATGGGGAGGAAGGCTGTCGCACTCGAGCTCGACGTGCGCGACGAAGCCAGTATCGCGAGGATGGTCGAACAGGCACTCGCCATGTTCGATGCCATCGATATTCTGGTGAACAATGCGGGCACCATTCGGCGCGCGGCCGCCGCCGAGCATTCCCATGAATTCTGGGCGACCGTCATCGACACCAATCTCAACAGCGTCTTTTACCTGAGCCAATATGCCGGCACAAAGATGCTGGCGCAGGGTTCGGGCAAGATCATCAACATCGGCTCGCTCTTCGGCCCGATATTCGTGCCGATCGTCGCCGAACGCTACGGCTGGCATGCGGGCTTCGCCCTGCCCGCCCTCGGCATGCTGTTCGGTGTGGCCCAGTTCCTGGCGACACAGCGCTACCTCGGCCGCGCCGGCGCCGCCCCGGTGAGCACCCGGCCGCGCTCCTGGCTGGCCCTCGGCCTCTTCGCGGTCGTGATCGGCGCCGTCACGACGCTGATGTTGAGCGGTGCCGTGACGGTGAACGCGGTGGCGCTTGACGCCCGGGTGTCTTGGGCGGTCGGCATTCTGATGGCGGCGTATCTG
>DAIBFU010000205.1:0-605 GCA_027422105.1 Vulcanimicrobiota bacterium
GAAGCGAGGAAGCAGATCGCCTCGGCGAGATCCTCGGGCTTTCCCACTGCACCGGTAACTTTTTCGGCGCCGCTCTTGACGTTCGGGTTGTTCCAGAGCATTGGGGTATCGACCGCTCCCGGCGCCACGGCGTTCACGCGGATCTTGCGTGCGGTTAGTTCGATGCTGAAGCCACGCGTGAATGCTTCAATCGCACCCTTCGAGGAAGCGTAGGGCACCACGTTGGGCGTCGTTGCGTGCGCGTGAACCGAACTCAAATTCACAATTGCACCACCGTCGTTCATATGTGGAACGCCGTATTTACAGAAATAAAAGACCGATCCTAAATTCGTCGTAATGACGTGAAAGAAGTCGGCCTCGGCAATGTCGACGATCGGTGTAAACGTCATCATCGCCGCATCGTTGACGATCGCATCGATTGGCCCGTAGGTTGCGACCGTTTTAGCGATGACGGCTTGCACTTGCTCGGAATTACCGACATCGACGGCGACTGCAAGCGCAGTGCCTCCTGCCGCAACGATTTCGTCTACCGTTTTCTGCGCCGCGTCGATATGTAAGTCGGCGACGACGACGTTTGCGCCCTCGCGCGCGAACTGCAAGCAAGC
>DAIBFU010000206.1:0-594 GCA_027422105.1 Vulcanimicrobiota bacterium
TGCCACATGCGAATGAGCACGCCGAGATCGGCCATCAATTCGGCATCGCTGACGCCCGCCGCAGCGGTGCGCACGACGGTCGCCATGCCTTCGGGGCGAATGCGCTGCATGACTTTCTTCAGACGTTCGCGTTCGGTCGCCGATTCGATTTTGCGCGAGACGCCCGAATATTTTCCGGTCGGCATTAAAATGAGGTAGCGGCCGGGCAACGAGATGTTCGTGCTGATGCGCGCGCCTTTGAGGCCGCGCGGTTCTTTGACGATCTGCACGAGAATCTCGTCGTTGCGTTTTACTTTTTCACCGATGGTGAAGCCGCTGTGCCCTTGCGTTATTTCGACGTCGCCGATGTTGAGCGGCTGTTTGTTGATATCGTCGACGTAAAGAAAGGCGTTGCGGCCGAGGCCGATATCGACGAACGCCGCGCCCATACCCGGGAGCACGTTGTGAACCTTGCCTTTGTAAATCGAGCCGATGACTTTCTCTTCACGCTCGATGTAGAGTTCGGCGAGCTCGCCGTCCTCCAAAATAGCAACCCGGTTTTCCCACGGGTCGCTCGAGATCAGAATCTCGTTGCGCACGTATATATTGTCCTTC
>DAIBFU010000207.1:0-591 GCA_027422105.1 Vulcanimicrobiota bacterium
CCATAGGCGAGGATGTCCGCGTCTGCTGCCCTCAGGATGAAGCCATCCCGGGCGAGGCGGATGGCCGGGGCCATGACGATGGAACGGGGTAGGGTGCCGTATTGGGTCAGCGCGGTGTCCAGCCCCAGCACCGAACCCGGCACTGCCGCTGCTTTCCAGCCGTACAGGCTGGCGCCGCGCACGGTTTGTCCGGCCGCATCGAGGTACATGTCGCGCGATGCCGAAGCCGGCGCGGTTTCCCGGAAGTCGATGAAGATGTCCCGCCCATCCGCCAGATGCGCGGTCAGGAAGCCGCCGCCGCCGATATTGCCGCAGCAGGGGTTTACCACCGCCTCGGCATAGCCGACCGCGACGGCGGCATCGATCGCATTGCCGCCCCGGCGCAGCATCTCGGCGCCGGCCTCGGCCGCAAGGTGCTGAGCCGAAACGACAAGGCCTGTGGTCGATTCGGTCGGAGGCAGGGAGGCCGCGCCGGCACGATGTCCGGCCATCGGAAGCATCAGCGCCCCGATGGCCGCGAACCTTACCCAACATCCCGCCATCGGTGTGTTACGTCACCGCCTGGATGGACTCGCCGACGATTTGCACGAT
>DAIBFU010000208.1:0-582 GCA_027422105.1 Vulcanimicrobiota bacterium
CGCTACTCAACCTCTCCTTTACCCTTTCGAACGCAAAACTCGCAACGTCGATCGCGATTTCGGCCGAGGGCGGGTCGGCAGGGCGTTCGGGGCTCTCGCCGAGATACGCATGCGCCGAGAGCATGAGGGTCGTAATGGTTTCGAGCAGCATGCGGTCGACCGTCGGCATCTCTGCCCGGTCCGCCGAGTCAACCAGTTCCCTACTGGGCGCCTCTTGCTGCGACACGATGGGGCCTCTTTCGCGATTGCAAGAGAACGCCCCTACGGATAGGGCTTTAGGGCGCGAGCATCTCCAAGAAATAGCGATGCACCCGTGGGTCGGCGGTAAGCTCGGGGTGGAAACTCGTGCCGAGGAGCGAGCCCTGCCGCACCATCACGCCGTGCCCGCCAAAGGACGCTAGCACCTCCACCTCGGCCGCCGCGCTCTCGATCCACGGAGCGCGGATAAAGATCGCCGGAAAGGGTTTCTCTCCGATCGCCGGGATTGCAATATCGACCTCCGCGGAATCGTTCTGCCTCCCGAACGCATTCCGTCGCACGCTCACATCGAGTAACCCGAGCGTCGGCTGTTCGAGGCCGGCG
>DAIBFU010000209.1:0-574 GCA_027422105.1 Vulcanimicrobiota bacterium
AAAGCGCGCGAGAACGATGATGAGTACGCCAATGACGAAGAGCGCAACGATCGCGAGCGTTACGTTCATCGCGGTTGCAGGCTCGCAAGACTCTCGCGCAAGCCCGCAAGCGCGGCATCGAGTTGCTCGTCCGAACTGCGCGTCAAGCGGTCGAGAAACTCGGCGGGCTCGAGCGGGAGCAGCGCGCCCAAGGTCGCGCAGAGGGCGCTCCGATAGCGCGCCTCCGGCACGCGCTCGTCGGGAAGCAGATGTGCGAGCGCAAACCACGGCAGCGCGCTTGCCGGAAGTGCCTGCGGCAGTCGCTCGAGGAGCGCGCGCAACTCATCGCCGTTCGCATGCCCGCGCAACGCGGCAACATTTCCGGCCGGCAGCGGCGGATCGCCGACGGCTTGCGCGGTGGCTCCCCCTTGGCCGGCGCGGTCGAAACCCTGTTCGGTCTGGTCAGTGACCATTCGATCGCCCTGGCGATCGACGCGGCACTGGCCGAAGCGCGAAAGCTGCGCCACGTCCTCGCGGATCGCGTCGGCGCCAAGGCGCGGCTGCGTCGCCTCGTCGGTATGCCGCAAAACGAAAG
>DAIBFU010000210.1:0-565 GCA_027422105.1 Vulcanimicrobiota bacterium
TCGAGGACCTTCTCAATATCGCGGGAATTTCCGCATTGGGTGGCCGCACGGCGGGCGAGATCGCCGAGCGTTTCCTGGAACAGGCGTCGCTTCGTTCGCGCGCGGCGCTCGACGACGCCCAGCGCGATCTGCTTCAGAAATTCTTTGCGATCGAGGGCCAGCCTGATCAGGCTTCCGGGCAGTTGCGCGCGCTTTTCGCGCAGTCCCATATTGATCTCGACGCGGAGATGGACCGTTTCGAACAGCGGCTCAATTTCATGGCCGCGCGCGGCCTCGACATGGACGCCATGGTTTTTTCGGCTTCTTTCGCGCGAAATCTCGAATATTACACCGGATTTGTCTTCGAGGCGGCGCCGGAGGACGCTGCGCATGGCGCCCTGGAGTTTGGAGAGCCGGCGATCGGTGGCGGACGTTATGATCGGCTGCTGTCGACATTGGGCGCCAGGACCGAGATTCCGGCTGTCGGCGCGGCGATTTTCACCGAGCGTTTGAGCGGAGCCCAATGATGAGCGAAAAACTCGTTCTGGCCGTTCCGTCCAAAGGCCGGCTGCAGGAAAACGCCAAC
>DAIBFU010000211.1:0-556 GCA_027422105.1 Vulcanimicrobiota bacterium
TGCCGTCAAAGCCGTCGCGATCGCGGAAAAACCTACCCTGCACCTCCGCCTTGTCACCGACGTGGATGAGGAGCGGACCGAGGACGCTTTCGTCGGCAATGACGCGCGCAACAACGTGCGGCGCGATGCGAACGTAGAACCAACGATGGAGCCCGCTGCGCGTTCGGCGCACCGTGCGAACGCGAACGACGGTGCCGCAGATCGTTACTTCGGTACGCGCATGGGAAATTTTTCGCGCCGCGAGATAGCCCGCGTTATCGCAGAGCCCGCTTTTTCCGTTGCCGATGTGCCCCGAGCACGCGGTTATCGGCGCAAGGATCACGATCGCGGCGAGCGCCCGAGCGACGAGGGAGCGTGCGAAGACCATCCAGGCGGCTTCTGCGATACCTCACAGTGCCCCTCGATACGCCCACTTCGTGGGCTACTCGGGGTGACTGTGCCCCTCGATACGCCCACTTCGTGGGCTACTCGGGGTGACAGTGCCCCTCGATACGCCCACTTCGTGGGCTACTCGGGGTGACAGTGCCCCTCGATACGCCCACTTCGTGGGCTACTC
>DAIBFU010000212.1:0-279 GCA_027422105.1 Vulcanimicrobiota bacterium
GCGAGGCACGGGCGACGGCGGCCGCGCCGTCGCCCCCTGCTTCGAGCGTATCGGCCTACGCCGCCACCGGCGCATCTCCTTCGCCGAACTGCAGCGCCGCGAGCCGCGCGTACAACGGGTTGCGCCGGATGAGTTCCTCGTGCGTCCCGGTCGCGATGATGCGGCCGTGATCCATCACCACGATCCGATCCGCCTCGAGCACGGTCGCCAGCCGGTGCGCGATGATGATCGTCGTGCGATCGCGCATCAGGTGCTCGATCGCCGCCTGCACCAGGCGCT
>DAIBFU010000212.1:289-556 GCA_027422105.1 Vulcanimicrobiota bacterium
ATACTGAGCAACTTCTCTCTGCGATAGTTTAGCTCTTGCTCCTTGAACGTATTCATCTCGCCTCCCTAGTAATCATATCCTTCCGCCCGCATCGCGCAAGCGTTGCATTGATAACCGCGAGCGCGATCCGCTGGCGCTGCCCGCCCGACAGCCGCGTGCCGCGCTCACCGAGGAACGTGTCGTAGCCTTGCGGGAGCTTGCGCAGGAATTCGTCGGCGGCCGCGGCGCGCGCGGCAGCCTCGATCTCGGCATCGCTCGCGCCGGGCC
>DAIBFU010000213.1:0-556 GCA_027422105.1 Vulcanimicrobiota bacterium
TGCGGAAGGAGAGGGACGAAAGGAAGCGGCCATGAACCACCCAACCGAACCGAAGCGCGGCGCCGCGGTCGTGCTCGCGTCGCTTCTCCTAGCGTGCGGGCTCGTGGCCGGCCGGGCGTCCGCCGCCGGGAATGCCCCGAAACAACGGCTCTTCGCCACGCCGGAGGCCGCCGTCATGGCGCTGGTGCAGGCGGCGACGACCGCGTACCCGAAGGAGATCGCGGCGATCTACGGGCCCGAGCGAGAGAAGCTGCTCTCGGGCGACGCCGTCGAGGATGCCAACGCGCTCAAGCGGTTCGCCGGCAACCTGGCCAAAGGCGCAACGCTCGAGAAGGTCAACGACGCCACCTACACCCTGCTCGTGGGCGAGGCGCACTGGCCGTCGCCGATCCCGATCGTCAAGGACGGCCGCACGTGGCGCTTCGACACCGCGGCCGGTCTCGACGAGATCCTCAACCGCAGGATCGGCCGGGACGAGCTCTCCGCGATCATGACGTGCCGGGCCTACGTGCTCGCGCAGTGGGAGTACTTCACCGAGGCACGCGACACCAGCAAG
>DAIBFU010000214.1:0-550 GCA_027422105.1 Vulcanimicrobiota bacterium
GAGCTGCCGTCCCACGCGCAGCCGCAGCGGCGCGCCATTGGGCACCGGCAGCGGCTGGTCGTTGAGGTTCCAGGCCAGCAGCGTCTGCGGATGTCGCGCCTCGTCCAGGTCGAGGCTCTCGTAATAGGGCGTGTCCGCGTCCATGTCGTCGAGGCAGTGGAACACCACGAAGCGCGCCTGCGGGTCGACGCCCACGTGATCGAGCACGGCGGAAAGCAGCGCGCCCTGCCACTTGCCGATCACGCTCCAGCCTTCGACGCAGTCGTGCCGGGTGATCTGGATGCGGCTGTCGAGCTTCTTCAGATCGTCGATCGACAGCATCGCGGGGCGGCTGACCAGCCCGTCGACCTGCAGCTTGTAGTCGCGGAACTGGTTCGCCAGCAGCGCCTGATAGGCCGGCGTGGTCGGCATCACCGTGCCGTTGGGGCGGAACACCGGCGAGATGTCGGCCTCGCTGAACTCCTGCGCCATCGCGCTCGACGGCGCCAGCAGCGCCTGCACGCGGCGGTTCAGCCCCTCGGCCTTGCCCAGCACCTTCGGTCCCCAGCTG
>DAIBFU010000215.1:0-541 GCA_027422105.1 Vulcanimicrobiota bacterium
AAGTGAGGTAAATCTTCAATTTACGACTGTGGCTTCTTCCGTAGGGGCCACCCCGCTAAGCGTCCTGACCCATGAGCAGCCCCGTTCCAGCGATCCGAATCACCGACCTTGGCAAGACCTATGCGGGCGGCAAGCGCGCGCTGGACGGAGTCTCGTTGGAGGTGCGGCAGGGCGAATTCTTCGGCCTGCTGGGCCCCAATGGCGCGGGCAAGTCGACGCTGATCTCGCGGATCTCGGCGGCGCGTCCGAAGATCGCCGATTATCCGTTCACCACTCTGGAACCGAATCTTGGCGTGGTGACGGTGGGCGAGGAGCCGGAGCAGCAATCGTTCGTGGTGGCGGATGTGCCCGGGCTGATCGAGGGCGCGCATCTGGGCGCGGGACTGGGCATGCAGTTTTTGCGGCATATCGAGCGCACGCGGGTGCTGGCGCATCTGGTTGACGTTTCGGATGCGTCCGGACGGCCCGATCCCGTGGAAGATTTCCGAGTCATCAACAACGAGCTGGCGAGCTTTGCCGCCGCCAGCGAACACCCGCTGGC
>DAIBFU010000216.1:0-529 GCA_027422105.1 Vulcanimicrobiota bacterium
CGCCGCGACCAAGCTGCCGGGCGAGATCTCCGGCGGCATGAAGCAGCGCGTCGGCATTGCCCGCGCGCTGGCGATGGAACCCAAGGTGCTGCTGATGGACGAGCCCTTCGGCGCGCTCGACGCGCTGACCCGCGCCCACCTGCAGGACGAGCTGATGAAGATCGTCGCCGCGACCAAGAGCACGGTCATCATGGTGACGCACGACGTCGACGAAGCGGTGCTGCTGTCCGACCGCATCGTGATGATGACCAACGGCCCGGCCGCCACCATCGGCGAGATTCTCACCGTCGACCTGCCGCGTCCGCGCGACCGCCTCGCGCTGGCGGGCGCTGAGGTCCTCGGGCGCGCCGCGGTCGAGCCACTGGAAATGCTCGAGCAGTTCCCCCGCCTCGACGATCAATGCGCTCGCGAGGTTCTTCGGGGTATGAAACGGATCCCAGTCCCGATCCGCCGCGAATTGGCTCAGAGCCGCCGTCAAGGCCGCGATGTCGTCGTCGCTCATCGATCTCTCCCGCGCGGGCGGCGCAAC
>DAIBFU010000217.1:0-526 GCA_027422105.1 Vulcanimicrobiota bacterium
TCGGTTCGACGGATTTAATGCGGAAAGGTTCGATAATCGACCGGGGCATCGTGGCTCCTTTTGCGAAGAGAGATCGGGAGATGACTACGAAAATCGTGCAGGGTTTCGACGCGCTTCGCGCACTCGAGGGCACCGAACTCGTCTCGGCGCCGTGGCTGCGGATCGATCAGCGACGGATCGACGCATTTGCAGAATGCACCGAGGATCGGCAATGGATTCATGTCGATCCGCGCCGCGCCGCCGAGGGGCCGTACGGCGGCACGATCGCACATGGATATCTCGTGCTCTCGCTGCTCCCCGTCCTCTGGCATCGTAGCTGCAGTATCCGTGGAACGGGCGCAGCGCTGAATTACGGGCTCGACCGCGTTCGCTTTCTCGCCCCGGTGCGCTCCGGAGCGCGCGTTCGCGCGCGATTCACCATCGCGAGCGTTCGCGCCGCCGGTTCCGGCCTGCGCGTCGCGCTGCACGTCACGATCGAAGCGTTCGGAAGCGATGAACCGGTCTGCGTCGCCGACGCGATCTTCTT
>DAIBFU010000218.1:0-526 GCA_027422105.1 Vulcanimicrobiota bacterium
GCGAGGAAGAAGACGATGGCGGCAAGGGCGAGCGGAATCACCAGGGCGACCGCCGCCATGGCCAGCCTGAACGGTTTCACCTTCGACATGCGGGTGCCTTTACACGAAACTGCCCTCCCGGCGAAGCCGGAAGGGCAGGGTAGGCTTGTTCCGGCCTGCGGCCGCCCGGATCAGCTGCCGATCTGGGCGATCTGCTTCGCGGAGAGTTCGCGGATCTTCTTCGGCAGCGCCTTGAAATGCACCTGCTTCAGATACTGCTCCGAGTTGCCCTCGTTCGAGGCCCAGGTCAGCAGCGTCTTCACCGCATCGGCGGTGGCCTTGTTCGGCTGCTTCTTGTTCACGATCGCATATTCGTAGTTGATGATCGGGTAGCTGTTCGCCCCCGGCGCGAAGACGAGGCTGATGCGCTCGTCCGCCGGCGTCTTGTCGCCCAGCGCGGCGGCGGCGGCGCTGATCGTCGAGGCGGTCGGCAGCAGCGCCTTGCCCGCGCGGTTCACCAGCTTCGCGGTGCCGAGCTTTGCCGCGT
>DAIBFU010000219.1:0-525 GCA_027422105.1 Vulcanimicrobiota bacterium
CTGTGCGGACACGCGCGCCTGGATCTCCCCGGAGGCGACCTGTTGCACGATCCCGCCGTTCGCGTCGGTCTCGGCGATGATCGCGCGCATCCGATCGCGCATCTGGTTCGTCAGGGTCTCGACGTACCAGGAGCCGCCGAGCGGATCGACGGTCTCGGTCAAGCCCATCTCCTCGATCAACAGCTGCATCGTCCGCAGCGAGAGGCGCTGCGCGTACTCCGAGGGGATCGTGTACGCCTCGTCGTAACAGCACAGCGCCATCGTCTGCGCGCCGGACACGCATCGCAGGATCGACAGCGACGCCGTACCGCGTGAAGGTGATGCCCGGGCGCAGCGGATAACCGTAGAACGGGCGCGTCTCCAGCGGCCTGCCTTGAACGGCCCCGACCTGCGACCGCAGCGAGCGGTTGTAACCGGATACGGTTTCGACCAGGCGCGCGGGCGGAAGCCCGAGCGCCATCGCCAGACTTTCAAGCGAGTCGGCCTGAACGGGCGCGAGCCCGGAGGATGGAGCGCGCCCCAGGC
>DAIBFU010000220.1:0-522 GCA_027422105.1 Vulcanimicrobiota bacterium
GGCCGGGCACCACATTGCCCTGCGCGTCCTGAAACAGCGTCGGCGTGGCTTTCAGCGGCGCATGTTCACGGAAATCCAGAAACACGTTCTTGCCGTTGGCGAGATGAATGGTCATGAAGCCGCCGCCGCCGATATTGCCGCAGCACGGGTTCACCACGGCCTGTGCGTAGCCCACCGCGACCGCGGCGTCGACGGCGTTGCCGCCCTCTTTGAGAATCTGCAACCCTGCCTCGGTAGCGTAGTGCTGGTCGCTGACTACCATCGCATGCCTGGACAACACCGGCTTGGCCGCCATCCACTCGGCGCGCGAAATGCCGCCAGCGGTACTGTCCAGCGCCGCGCTGGAAATCGAGGCGCCATGTGCCGGTGCGCTGCTGCGCGCGGTGTCCTGGGCGTGCGCCCACAGCGGTGCCAGCAGCAGGAAGCCTAGAGCGGTGAGTGTACGAAGATGCGGCATGGTCGATTCCTCGGTAGATGGCGGTCCTTGCCGTGACATCCGGGTTAAGGGCTGGTTTGAGGTTA
>DAIBFU010000221.1:0-519 GCA_027422105.1 Vulcanimicrobiota bacterium
GCAAGCCCACATGGCCTGGGAAGTCCGCCCGCGCGGCGCCGACAAGGGCACCGCCGTCGCGGCGCTGCTGCGCGCCGCCCCGTTCGCCGGCCGCCTGCCGGTCTTCATCGGCGACGATGTCACCGACCGCGACGCCATCGCCGAGCGGCTCGACGCGGTCGGCTTTTTCGTCGCCGCTCCTGCGCTGCGCGCGTCGCTGCGCGCGCTTCTCGCGGCGGCGCCGGATTTTCTGCGCGCGCTGTCGCGGCTCGCGCTCGACCGCGGCGGCCCGCGCGACCTCGCGGCGCTCCGAGACGGTTGGCGCGCCGCGGCCAGCGCCTGCGGCAGATACTGGGTCAGGGCGAAGCGGTTGGGCAGGCCGGTGAGCAGGTCGTGGCGGGCGCGATGCGACTCCTCCAGCTGCAACTCGCTGAGTCGCCGCTTGGTGTCGAGCTCGTCCAGCCCGTGCCCCAACAACTCGGCCACCCGCTGGCACAGTTCCTCGGTCTGCTGGTCGAAGGCGTCGACCTGCGGCGATAC
>DAIBFU010000222.1:0-516 GCA_027422105.1 Vulcanimicrobiota bacterium
GTTGCATCGCGATGACGCGCAGTTCGGGGCTCAAGCGGCGCGGGTCGATCCCCGCGCCGCGGCAGAATGCGGCGAGACCGGGTTCGCAGTCCGCGTCGTCGAGCGCGGGTGCGCGCGGTCCGGGCGCCGTCGCGCGCTCGAGCGAGAGCGGCCGGGTCATCATGTGCCACGGGACCGGCTCGGCGGCCGCCGCGGGGCGCGGCGGCGGTTCGGGCAGGATCGGCTGCCCGTAGGCGTCGCGCGCGGCCGCCGCGAGGTTGCGGTCGGGACGGCCGTTCGGCTCGAGCAGTTCGCTCAGGTCGAGGTCGGCGCCGATGTCGTCGGCGGTCGCCTTGTGCACCGAAGCCGGCGCGCTCGCGCCGTCGAACGCGACGATCGCGCTTTCGTCCGGCGGGAAGTCGGTCGACGGGTCGACGCTCACGCGCAGCTCGTACTCGCCGATCCGGACGTAGTCGCCGTCCTGCAGCAGATATTCGTGAAACCTTCCGAGCGGAACCTGCGCGCCGTTCACGTAGG
>DAIBFU010000223.1:0-515 GCA_027422105.1 Vulcanimicrobiota bacterium
TTGCGCCGATGCATCTGCATCTCATCACCGAGGACGATTGGGAGCGCTGGCGCGATCTACGGTTGGCAGCGTTGCGCGACTCGCCCGAGGCGTTCTGTGCGAGCCTTCGCGATTGGGAGGATGCCGATGAAGCGCGTTGGCGCAGGCGCCTTCGCGAGGTGCCGTTCAACACGATCCTCGAGCTCGAAGGTGTACCGGTGGGAATGGTGAGTGCGGAGCCGATCGATGGCGATGGCGTCGAGTTGCTCTCGCTCTGGGTTGCGCCGCAGGCGCGCGGACGCGGGGCCGGCGATGCACTCGTTCGTGCGGTCATCGATTGGGCGGCCGCGCGCGAAGCATCGCACGTCGAGTTGGAGGCGATCGTGGGGAACGACCCCGCGCTTGAGCTCTATCGACGGAGCGGATTTGTCGCGCTGGGAGAAGTGCTGCAAGAGCCGTCGCGACAACGCTATCGACGACTGCTGTAGTCGCTAGCGGTTGCTTCCGAAGCGATAGCGCTCGAAGAACCACAGCTC
>DAIBFU010000224.1:0-507 GCA_027422105.1 Vulcanimicrobiota bacterium
CGATCGAGAGCATGGAGCCCCACGGCACGCGGGTCGTGGCGGCGTTCCCGATCGCGCTATAAACGCAACGAGGGCAGCGCTTGCGCGCTGCCCTCGTTGCCGTACGTGACGAAGCGCCGCTACTTGTAGCTTGCGACGTCCGCTTCTTTGACGGGAGAGGCTTTGTTCGAGCCGAGCGAACCGCGAATGTAGGTGATCACGTCGGCGATGTCCTTATTCGAGAGTTGCCCCTTCCAGGCGGGCATCTGCCCGTTGTAGGCGGTGCCTGCTACTTGGATCGATCCGTGTAGCCCGTCGAGGACGATCCCGATGACCTTGTGCGGATCGCCGGTGACGACCGGATTGTTGGCGAGCGGCGGAATGGCACCGGGTTGGCCAAGGCCCGTAGCGGCGTGGCAGCCGGAGCAGTTCGTCGCATAGACCTTGGAGCCGTTCGCATCGGCCGGCGCGGCCGCCACCGTTGCGGGCGCCGCGGCGCCCCCGGTCGTACTCGTAGACGCGCCGGTC
>DAIBFU010000225.1:0-502 GCA_027422105.1 Vulcanimicrobiota bacterium
GGCTCCAGGACAGCGCGTCCATCGACAGCAGCGGCGCGTCGGCCAGTTGCAGGAAGGCGATCTTCTCTGCCGGCACCTGATCCAGCCCCGCCAGATCGTCGCCAACCGCGAGCACGTGGAAACTGTCGAGCGCGATGCCGAGCGCCGGGTGCGCGGCCTGCGCGACGATCCGCCAGGAGTGGCGCCATCGGTTGACATGCCTTCCCCAGGCCAGCGCCTCATACGCGAGGCGCAGCCCGCGGGCGCCGGCCCGCTCGGCCAGCGCGACGAGATCGGCGGCCGCGCGCGCGTCGTCGGCCAGCGCGGCCGGATCGACGCTGGAGCAGACCAGCATGAGATCGGTGCCGAGCGCTTCCATCACGTCGAACTTGCGCTCGGCGCGGTCGAGGTTGCGGGCCAGGCGGGCCGGGTCCACCGCCTCGAAATCGCGGAACGGCTGCCAGATCACGATGGCGAGGCCGAGATCCTCGGCGATGCGGCGCACCTCGGCGGGGCTGCCGTC